>NZ_CP150667.1:0-310500 GCF_038024065.1 Polaribacter sejongensis
ATGATTATAAATGCTGACTCAGTTTGGGATGAATGTTTGTCTTTTATAAAAGATAACATAAAACCGCAAGCATATAAAACTTGGTTCGAGCCAATAAAACCGGTAAAACTTTCTGGCGAAGCGTTGACTATTCAGGTGCCTAGTAAATTTTTTTACGAATGGTTAGAAGAGCACTATATCAAATTATTACGTGTTGCTTTGGTAAAACAATTAGGCAACGATGCTAAATTGATTTACGATGTAAAAATGGAAAACAATTATAGCAGTAATAGACCGCAAATTGTTAAAATCCCGAGTTCTAACAGAGATCCTTTAAAGCCACAAAGAGTTACTGTTCCTTTAGAGTCTAATAAAAGAGAATTAAGAAACCCTTTTGTAATTCCTGGATTACAAAAAGTAAAAATAGAATCTCAATTAAACCCTAATTATAGTTTTGCAAACTTTATAGAAGGAGATTCTAATAGATTGGCACGTTCTGCAGGTATGGCAGTGGCAAATAAGCCAGGAGGAACTTCTTTTAATCCATTATTAGTGTATGGTGGTGTTGGATTAGGTAAAACACATTTGGCGCACGCTATTGGTGTGGATATCAAAGATAAATACCCAGACAAGACTGTTTTATATATCTCTTCAGAAAAATTCACACAACAGTTTATAGATTCTGTAAAATCAAATACAAGAAACGATTTTATTCATTTCTATCAAATGGTAGATGTGTTAATTATAGATGATGTACAATTCTTGTCAGGTAAAGCTGGTACACAAGATGTATTCTTCCATATTTTTAACCATTTACATCAAAATGGAAAACAGGTTATTTTAACTTCGGATAAAGCTCCTGTAGATATGCAAGATATTGAGCAGCGCTTATTATCTCGTTTTAAGTGGGGATTATCTGCTGAGTTACAAGCGCCAGATTACGAAACTAGAATATCTATTTTACAAAATAAATTGTACAGAGATGGTGTAGAGATGCCTGAAGATATTGTAGAATATATTGCAAAAAATATTAAATCTAACGTAAGAGAATTAGAAGGTGTTGTTATTTCTATGATTGCACAAGCTTCTTTTAATAGAAAAGAGTTTTCTGTAGAATTGGCAAAACAAATTGTAGACAAGTTTGTGAAAAACACCAAAAAGGAAGTTTCTATAGATTATATTCAGAAAGAAGTTTCTAAATATTTTGATATGGATGTGGCAACCTTACAATCTAAAACACGTAAACGTCATATTGTACAAGCGCGTCAGTTAGCCATGTTTTTTGCTAAAAGATTAACAAAGACTTCTTTAGCAAGTATTGGTAATCAAATAGGGCAAAGAGATCATGCAACTGTATTACATGCTTGTAAAACGGTAGATAACTTAACAGAAACCGACAAGCAGTTTAAAAAGTACGTAGAGGATTTAACTAAAAAGTTGACTTTCTAAATAGTAGATTTTCGAATAACTTATTGATATTTTAATTTTACGCTCTTAAATTTTTTAAGAGCGTAATTGTTTCTTATTTTTATCAAAAATTATTTTTATGCAAAAAATATTGATGGTTTGTTTAGGGAATATATGTCGTTCTCCCTTGGCAGAAGGAATTTTACAATCTAAAGTAAATTCTAATACTGTTTCTGTAGATTCTGCAGGTACAGCTGCATATCATATTGGTAAACTTCCGGATGAACGCTCTATAGAAGTTGCTCAAAAACATGGAATAGACATCACTAAGCAAAGAGCAAGAAAATTTGTTGTAAAAGATTTTGACGAATTTGATATTATTTTTGCAATGGATGATAGTAATTATCAAAACATACTGTCGTTGGCCAGAAATAATACTGATGAGCAAAAAGTACGAATGATTTTAAATGAAACACATCCTACTAAAAATTTAAGTGTTCCAGATCCATATTATGGAGGAAATGAAGGTTTTGAAAATGTGTATAAAATGTTAGATGAAGCTTGTGATATTATTGCCGATAATTTGTCTTAAATAAAGGATGCACTTTATCAGTTAGAGCCTGTAAAATAAGTATCAAAAAAAAATAAAACTATTATTTCTACGTTTTTAGTTTGTATAAAATCGTGAAAACTGTATCTAAAATATAAAAAATGATTGGTAAACTCTATTTAATCCCCACTACTTTAGGAGAAACTGAACCTTTAGAAGTAATGCCTTTATCAGTTAAAAAAGTAGTTGAACAGATTGATTACTATATTGTTGAAAATGAAAAATCGGCAAGAAGATTTATTAAGAAAATTTCACCTAAAAAATCGCAGCCTTCACTTCAGTTAATGTTGTTAGACAAATATGCTGAAGAATTAGAAACGTCTAGGTATTTAGATATTTGTAAAGAAGGAGTTAATGTTGGGTTATTGTCTGAAGCTGGTGTGCCTGCAATTGCAGATCCTGGTGCAAGTATTGTTAAGTTAGCACATGAAAATAATATTCGTGTAATTCCTTTGGTTGGACCATCGTCTATTATTATGGCAATGATGAGTTCTGGTATGAATGGACAGAACTTTGCTTTTAATGGGTATTTACCTATTGATAAATCCGATAGAAAAAAAACGATAAAAGATTTGGAGAGAATTTCTCAAGATAAAAATCAATCTCAAATTTTTATAGAGACACCTTATCGGAATGATAAAATGTTGGCAGATTTAAAAGCAACTTTATCACCAACTACCAATTTATGTATTGCGGCAGATATTACTTTGCCATCAGAATATATAAAAACCATGATGATTAAAGACTGGAAGCATCAACAACCAGACTTACATAAGAAACCAGCTATTTTTATTATTCATAAGTAGTCTAAAACAGACTCTAGTACATTGCTGTATTTTAGACTAAAGTTCTATTAAAGACTTTGTGATGTAAATATTATAAAAGATACTGATCAAAAAAAACACTTAATAATCTATAGATTATTAAGTGTTTTTTTTTTTGAAGTCTAAAAATGAAATAAATATGTCTTTAGGCTTATAACTTTGTGATATTAAATAACGTTTAATTTTTTTCCAACTGTTACAAAAGCTTCAATTGCTTTTTTAATATGTTCTTTAGAATGTGCAGCAGATAATTGGACTCTAATTCTTGCCTTTCCTTTTGGTACAACAGGGAAGAAGAAACCAATAACGTAAATACCTTCATCTAGCAAGAGTTTTGCAAATTCTTGAGCAATTTTAGCGTCATAAAGCATTATTGGTACAATTGGATGTGTGCCTTCTACAATTTTAAAACCAGCCGTTGTCATTTCAGATCTAAAAAACATAGTGTTCTGTTCTAGTGTATCTCGTAAATCTGTAGATTTTGTTATTTTATCTAATACCTTTAGTGTAGCACCAACAATTGCAGGAGCCAACGTATTTGAAAATAAATAAGGGCGAGAGTTCTGTCTTAAAATATCAACTATTTCTTTTCTTGCTGCTGTAAAACCACCAGATGCACCACCTAAAGCTTTACCGTAAGTTCCAGTAATAATATCTACTCTATCCATTACATTATGGTATTCATGTACACCTCTTCCGGTTGCACCAATAAAACCAGTAGAATGGCATTCATCAATCATTACTAAAGCATCATATTTGTCTGCTAAATCACAAATTTTATCTAATTGAGCTATGGTTCCATCCATAGAAAATGAACCATCTGTAACAATTAATCTACGTCTAGATGAGCTAGCTTGTTTTAATTGTTCTTCTAAATCTGCCATGTCGTTATGAGAATATCTAAATCTTTTTGCTTTACAAAGACGAATACCATCAATAATAGAGGCGTGGTTTAGGGCGTCAGAAATAACAGCATCTTCAGCAGAAAGTAAAGGTTCAAATAAGCCTCCATTAGCATCAAAAGCAGCAGCATATAAAATACAATCTTCCATTCCTAAAAAAGCGGCAGTTTTTTCTTCTAATTCTTTATGAATATCTTGTGTTCCACAAATAAATCGAACAGAAGAAAGACCAAAACCATGTGTTTTTATAGCATTTATTCCTGCTTCTAGTACGTCTGGATGTGATGCAAGTCCTAAATAATTATTGGCACAAAAATTAAGAACATTGTCTTGGTTAACTGTGCTAATATTTGCTCCTTGTTTAGAAGTCAATATACGTTCGCTTTTAAAAAGACCATTAGATTTTATAGTTTCTAATTCTTTTTTTAAATCGTTTTTTATAGTGCCGTACATAATATTATGAATTTATAAGGTTATTATTATATTTAAGTTCCAAGTTTTTCAACATCACTTTTGTTAAAGATTTGATATCAAATTTTGGTTTCCATTGCCAATCTTTTCTTGCTTCCAAATCATCTATACTCATTGGCCAAGAATTTGCTATTCCTTGTCTAAAGTCTGGTGAATAAGTTACTTTAAAATCAGTATAGTTTTCTTTAATACAAGTTTCTAGTTGATTAGGGTTGAAGCTTAAACCAGAAATATTATAAGACGTTCTTACTGTTATTTTATCTTTTGGAGCTTCCATTAATTCTAAGGTGGCTCTTATAGCATCATCCATATAAATCATTGGTAACGTAGTGTCTGCATTTAAAAAACACTCATAATTCTCATTCTTAACAGCCTTATGAAAAATATCTACAGCATAATCAGTTGTACCTCCACCTGGTAAAGATTGATAACCAATAACACCAGGGTATCTTAATGATCTTACATCTAACCCGTATTTATCAAAATAGTATTTCCCCCAATTTTCTCCTGCAGCTTTACTAATTCCGTATACCGTAGAAGGTGTTAAATTGGAAGATTGAGGAGTATTTAAGCGTTCTACATTATTTCCAAAAACGGCAATAGAGCTAGGGAAAAACACTTTACTTATTTTATGAATTCTAGAGACTTCTAAAACATTAAATAAAGTTTTCATATTTAAGTCCCAAGTACTTAATGGATGTTTTTCTCCATTTGCAGACAAAATAGCTGCTAAATGGTATATTTGAGTGATTTTATATTTTAATACAATTGCTTCTATAGCATCAAAATCTGTAACATCTAGAGTTTCAAACACCCCATTAAATGTTGGGTTTACTCTTAGATCTGTTGCTATTATATTTTTAACCCCGTATTTTTCTTGTAATTTTTCGGCCAAAACAGTGCCTAATTGACCACTAGATCCTGTTATTAAAATAATTTCTTTATCCATTTTTAATAATATTTTGAAAGGATAAAATTAAATATTTGATTAATTATAAAGTTAATTTCACTTAGTTTAATTTAAAAATAAGTATTTTTATCTTTATTTAATCAGTATTTAAATTTTAAATACTTTTACATGGGTGTATGTAAGCCCCTAACAAGTGATTTTATCTTTATATGGAAAAAATAGACGAAACAGATTTAAATATTTTAAGAATTCTTCAAGAAGATTCTAAAAAAACAACAAAAGAAGTTGCAGAGATGCTTAATCTAACTCCTTCTCCAGTGTATGAGCGTGTTAGAAGATTAGAAAAACGTGGATATATTAAAAAGTACGTTGCACTTATAGATAAAGACCTTCTAAATATTCCTATTACAGCAATTTGTATGGTGTCATTAAGATACCACGATGAAGGCTTTATAGATAAATTTGAAAAGCAAATTAGAGGTTTAAAAGAAGTACAAGAATGTTACCATATGGCTGGTAAGGTTGACTTTTTTTTGAAAATTAACTTAGGTAGCCTTAATGAATATCATGAGTTTGTAAGGCTAAAACTTTCTAAAATTGAGAATATTGGTGTTTTAGAAAGTTATTTTGTTTTAAAAGAAATAACTCGTACCACGGGGTATTGCATATAAAAATAATAGTATTACTAAGAGCTGTATTCTGTTAATTAACTATTAATAACAGTAGCGTCTTGGTCTGCTATAATATTAGAAACATTATAACCTCCAAAGTTCTTTAAATAAGACTTTATAGAAGAACCGTAAGCATCAGAAAAGCCCTGAACACCGTTACTTCGTAAATATTTTTTTACGTTTCCAGCACCACTTAAATGAGCTGCTGCTAAGATACCAGATTCGGTAATTTTAATACCATTTATGGTTTTACCTACAGAACGTCTAATGTCTTTTCTTAAAATCCATTTATTTACTTTACACAAAGCTATAAATGCTTTTTCTTGTAATTCTGGATCTTTTAAAAATGCTGTTGTATTGTAAATTTTAAATCTTCGTAAAGTTGTTCTTCCAAATTGGTATTTTCCTAAATAACCTAATGTGTTTACTACGGTATAACTTCCTTGAGATTCTTTAAAAGCCAATGCTTCTTTAAAACCTACAAAGTCCTTTTGTAAATAAGGGATGTTATAGTCTACGAATTTGGGGAAAGTAACTTTGTTATGAGTACCTATTTTTTTATCAATAGAAGTTGCGTTGATAAATCCTAAAAATACGATACTTAAAAATAAAAACTTTTTGATAAACTAAATTTTCTGTTTTGCGGGTGCAAATGTATAACCAAATTTAATTATACTGATAATCAATATGTTAAATTTTATTAAAAATACATATAATGAAATGTTAAAGCTCCTTTGGTGTTGATTTCAAGAGTAGGAGCAGGTATTTTTATGAAGTTTACAACAGAAAAGACAGATTTTAAGAATTCCGAATTTGTCTTTATTTTTGTTAAATCGAGGTCTAAACTTAGGTAGAATTGTCGGTAAGCATCTTGCTGTATTGGGTTTACTGCGTTTGAGTTTCCATAAAGCATGCCTTCGGCTCCATACCCTAAAGCAACATTTAGCCATTTTGGAAATGAACTTTTCTTGTTAAAAGACCAAATATTGGCAGAAAGCCAATACGTTTGTCCGTTATAATCCTTTAAAGCTTGTTGTAAATAGTTTTCTCCTAAGGTATTTGGTCGTTGTTTTGCAAACTTGGTTTGATGAAAAGAGTACTTAACTGTAATACGTTGTTCTTGCCATAATAATTCTTGTCCTATTAACAATCCAGTTCCTGTAGCGTTTGCAAGAACATCACCAGGTGAAGCTCCCCATTCTTCAGAAAAACCATCTAATACTTCTACAGCGGTTAAAAAAGCAAAGCCTGCTGTTGCTCCGTAAATTAATTGGTTTTTTTTAGAAACTCCAGCCCAATCTAAAGTTTCCATAGCAACTTTACCAAGATAGTAGGAAGTCATAAAATGCCCAACTTTATCCATTTGCTTCCAATCTTTATTGTCATTTTTAAAATGAAAACTTGAACGTGGATAATCTTGATACCAAAGTTGGTTTAAGGCAATTAAAGCGCCTCCAGCCATTACACTTTCGGTAAGAATAATAGCGTTTTTTCTTTTTGTATTTAAGGTGTCAGATTTTTTATAAAATGATGAGTTTTGGGCATGAGAGAAAATCGTCAATAAAAAAAAGAGAGAAAAAACAATTAATTTATTTAATTTCAATTTTATCATTTTAAAAATATATAGGGTTGTATTTTACAACAGTAAGAAGAGATAAACGTTACTATTACTTATAAAACTATCTATTAATACTTTGTTTGTTCATCCATTGATGATATTTTGCTGCATTTCTATTATGCTGAGAAAGTGTTTTTGCAAAAGCATGATATCCTAATTTATCTACATTAGCACACATATAAAAATAGTCATGTTTTTCTGCATTTAAAACGCCGTCAATAGATGAAATATCTGGCATAGAAATTAGCGTAGGCGGTAAACCTTTAAATTTATAGGTGTTGTAAGGAGAGTTTATTTCTAAATCTGCGGTCAATACCCTTTTTACCACATAATCTTGTCCTTTAAGTTCTTTAACACTATAGATAATTGTAGGATCTGCCTGCAAAGGCCAACCTTTTTTTAATCTATTTAAATACAAACCAGCAACAATTGGTCTTTCTATGTTTTTTGCAGTTTCTTTTTGTACAATAGAAGCTAAAATTATCACTTCTTCTTTAGACAATTCTAATGCTTTTGCTTTTTGTAGTCTACTTTCATTCCAAAAACGATTGTATTCTACAAAGATTTTGTCTCTAAAGTTTTCTGCTGAAGTAGTCCAGTAAAACTGATAACTATTTGGAACAAAAATTTGCAATACAGATTTTTCTGTCAGGTTGTTTTTAGATAAGAAATCTTTGTCTTTAAAAGAGGCTAACAACGAAATTGAATCTGTTTCTAATTGTTCTGCAATTCTTCCTGCTAATTTCTCTAAAGTGTCTTGGTTATTAAAAGACAACTTTACAGGTGTTTGGTTACCGCTTCTTAAAAGGTTTACCAACTCGTTGTTAGACATTCCTTCTTTTAGAATATATCTACCTGGTTTTGGTTTCGAAAGATTTTTCTTAGCAGCTACTAAAAGAAAAGTATTTGTGTTTTTAGAAAATTCAGAAATTTTTTCTTTCACATCAATTAAGCTGTCAGAAGAGTATATAAAAAGTTCCGTGTCTTTTGTAATCGATTTTCCAAATATTTTTTGATAATATTGGTATCCTATAATTCCACTAATAAAAATAACGGTAGCAATAACTGCGTATATAAATTTTTTACCCAAAGTTTTTTGATTTTTTTAGAATTGCAAAATTAGTCTTTTATCAACTGAAATAAAACTTCATCTTTAAATTTTCCTTCGGATAATATCCAATCTTTTTTTACACCTACTTTATTGAAGTTATGTTTCTTAAAAAGTGAGATGCTTTTAGAATTATCAGTTGTAATATTGGCATACAATTGATGCGTATTTAAAGTAGAGAAAGTATATTGAATTAAAATAGAGAGTGCTTCGGATGCAAATCCTTGTTTTTGAAATTCTGGATGAATTAAAATACCAATTCCTGCTCTTTTATGCATCGGATTATAATCGAATAAATCAATCATTCCTAGTTGTTTCTTTGTCGCAGTTTCTTCAATTAATAGACGTAGTTGTTTTGCTTCGTAAATATCTAAATGTACGTTTTCTAAATACTGTCTTAGAATAAATTTAGAAAAAGGAGTTTGTGTGTGGCTCATCTCCCAAAAAGACTCGTTATTTTCTATTTGATATAGAAAGTCTAAATCTTCGGGTTCTAAAGCACGTAAGTTTATTTTTTTACCGATTAATTTCATAATTTTTTATCTACCACATAGAAACAGAGGTAACATAGTTTTAGTTGTTCGATAATTCACTAAAATAGTCATTTACAAAAGTTTTTTGTCCGCTTTTAAAAATGTTTAGGCAATTAAAATTCACTAATATCCCTTTGGGAGCTTTTAATAAACGCATATAAGTTAGTAATTGAGCTTCAAAAATAGGTTTCATTTCATTTGTAGACTTTAATTCTATAACCAAACAATTTTCAATATATAAATCTGCTCTTAATTTTGTGTCAATTTCTTTTCCTCTATATTTTATAGGTACTTCTAATTCCGATATAAAAGATATGTTTTCATATTGTAATTCTTCAATTAAACATAAATGATAAACACTTTCTAGTAATCCAGGGCCTAATTCTTTATGGACATTAATACAGCAACCTAAAAAAGAATAGGTTAAGTCATTTAAATATTGTTTTGTAATTTTCAATTTCTTTTTTCATACAATATAGTAAATCCTAGTTATCTATGAAAACTATATGTCTATGTGGTAAAAAAGATTTGTTGTTTATATTTTAAGGTTTCCTTTAAAAACAAAAGTAGCCGGACCTTTTAAAAACACATTTGTATAAATTCCATCCTTTTCAGAGAAAGTAACTTCTAAATCTCCACCTTCAACAGGTAAAGAAATTAAATTACTTGTTGTTTTTCCCGTTTTATGCATGGCAATTGCAACTGCTGTTACTCCGGTTCCGCAAGCTAAAGTTTCATTTTCAACACCTTTTTCGTAGGTTCTTACTCTAAAAGTAGTCTCATTAATTTTCTGTGCAAAATTCACATTACTTCCAGGAGCACTATAAGAATATCTTATTTCTTTTCCTTTTTCAAAAACAGGAAAATTATCTAAATTATCGACTAATTCTACATGATGTTGTGTGCCAGTATATGCAAAAACTGAATTCTCCTTCAAGATAATTTCATCAACATCTATCATTTTTAAAGAAACAATTCCATTTTCAATTGTAGCTAAATGAGGACCATCTACAGCAATAAAGCTCGTTTTAGAGGTAATAATTTCTAAGTGTTTTGCAAAAGCAACTGCACATCTGCCACCATTTCCGCAGAAAGTTTCACTTCCATCAGCATTAAAATAAATCATTCTAAAATCGAAATCGGTATCGTTTTCAATTAAGATAACTCCATCTGCACCAACACCAAAATTTCTATCACAAAGTTTCGCTATATGGGCAATGTTTTCTTTCGGAAAAGTTAGAGTTCTGTTATCTATCATAACAAAATCATTTCCGGTTCCTTGGTATTTATAAAAGTCTAAATTCATTAGCACAAATATATGAATTTAAAGAATAAAAAAGCACTGTTAAAAAGCGGTTAAAGTCAGTTAAAATCAAGTTAAACAGATTTTTTGAAATTATTATAATTGTATATTTGAGTAATAAAAATTTAAAATCATGAAAAAAATACTAAGTTTATTAGGAATGGCAGTTTTAGGAGGCGCTATCACTTTAGGCGGATATAAAATGCTATTTAATGAAAATGTGGTTATAGAAAGAAGTTTTTCTCACCCCATAAAAACGGTTACGGCAAACTATAACCCAGCATTAAACAATGCAAATGCAATAGCCAATTCTGTAGATTTTACGGTTGCTGCAGAAAATACCGTACATGCCGTAGTTCATGTTAAAAATACTGCGATTAGAACACAATCTAGTCCGATAGATCTTTTCTTTGGTAATAGTAACGGAACCAGAAAATTTGAGCAAGTTGGTACGGGGAGTGGTGTAATTATTTCGCAAGACGGTTATATTGTATCTAATAATCATGTTATTGATGGAGCGTCTGATATAGAAATCACCTTAAATAATAGAAAAAAATATAAAGCACAATTAATAGGTACGGATAAAGATAATGACATTGCATTGTTAAAAATTGATGTAGATTTTGATTTACCTTATATTCCTTTTGCAAATTCAGACAATATAAAAATTGGAGAATGGGTTTTAGCAGTCGGTAATCCTTATAATTTAACATCCACAGTTACTGCAGGTATTGTGAGTGCAAAAGGCAGAGATTTAGAAGGAACTAGGTCTACAGATTCTTTTATTCAAACAGATGCAGCGGTAAATCCAGGAAATAGTGGAGGAGCTTTGGTAAATACACGTGGTGAGTTAGTGGGTATTAACACGGCAATTACTTCTAAGACAGGTTCTTTTATTGGCTATTCTTTTGCAGTTCCGTCTAATATTGCTAAAAAAGTTGTAGATGATTTATTAGAATTTGGTACTGTGCAAGAGGCTATTTTAGGAATAAATATCAATCAGGAAGATGGTGATATAGAAGGAGTGTTGATTGCAGGAGTTAGTGATGATGGTGGTGCCCAAAAAGGTGGTTTACAATCTGGAGATGTTATTAAAAAAGTGAATGACGTTAAGATTTCTAAATTCTCTGAGTTAAGAGGTCAATTAACAGCAAAAAGACCAGGAGATTTAGTAAATATTACGATTGATAGAGATGGAGAAGAGATCACTAAGAGTATAACATTAAGTAAAAAAGATGCTTATGTTTCTAGAAAATTAGGAGTTGTTTTAAAAGATGTTTCTAAAAAAGAAATTAAGAAATTTGATATTCCTGGAGGTGCTAGAATAATGACCAATCAAAATAGAAATCTTAATTATTATGGTGTAAAGGAAGGTTATATTATTACAAAAATTAATAAGAAGCCAGTTTTAAATGCTAGTGATGCGGTAAAAGAAATAGATGCATCTTTTGGAGCGGGAAACCCAATTTATATAGAAGTTATCAATTTAGACGGAGAAAGAGAGCGTTATGCTTTTAGATAGCATTTAAATATTACAATAATTAAAATCCTGATAATTTATCAGGATTTTTTTATTTACGAAAACTTTACGAAATCGATTTCGTATTCAAGGAAAAAGAAATACTTTTGCCTGAAATTTATTTTAATTTTCAATATGTCAATAATTTTAGATTACGAAAAAGAGGTAATTACACAAGCTCAAAATAGAAGAGCAACAGTAGAGTTTATCACTATTGTAAATGATTTATGGTATGATAAATCTATTGAACTTGTATTATTTAGAAACACTTTAATAGACAAAAGAGCAAGTGAGGTTTTAAATTTAATAAACTATGCTAAAGAATTTGTAAACAAACCAATTTCTATACAAGATGCCTTAGGTATTGCAAAAGCAATTCAGCAAATAGACTTACCATCTTCTAAATTAGATATTGGTAAACTTGCTTACGAGTGTTATTTAAGTCCTATAAAAGGAGCTGATAAAGTGGCTTTTGTAAGGAACAAATTAAAAGGCGCTACAGAATCAGAGAACATTCAACCTAAAGATGTTGTTTTGTATGGTTTTGGTAGAATAGGTCGCTTATTAGCGAGAGAGCTTATGTCTAAAATGGGAAAAGGCTCACAATTAAGATTAAGAGCTATTGTAACTCGTGGCGAAATAAATAGAGAAGTTTTAGAAAAAAGAGCTTCTTTATTAAGTATAGATTCTGTGCACGGAGATTTTTTAGGAACTGTAGAAATAGACGTAGAGCACAACGCTCTAATTATAAACGGAACAACAGTTCATTTAATTTCTGCAAATAATCCAGAAGAAATCGATTATACCAAATACGGAATTAAAGACGCATTAATTATAGATAATACAGGTGCTTTTAGAGATGATGTTGCTCTGGCAAGACATTTAAAAGCAATGGGGGCAAGCAAAGTTTTGTTAACAGCTCCAGGAAAAGGAATTCCTAATATTGTACATGGTGTAAATCACAAAAAATATAATCCAGATTTGGTAGATATTTTTTCTGCCGCATCTTGTACAACCAATGCAATTACACCAATTTTAAAAGTATTAGAAGACAATTTCGGAATTAAAAAAGGACATTTAGAAACCATTCATGCATACACAAACGACCAAAATTTGGTAGACAATATGCATAGTAAGAATAGAAGAGGAAGAGCTGCGGCTTTAAATATGGTGATTACAGAAACTGGTGCCGGTGCTGCAGTTGCTAAGGCAATTCCTGTATTGGCAGGTAAATTAACATCTAATGCAATTAGAGTTCCAGTTCCTAATGGATCTTTGGCAATTCTTAATTTGCAGTTAAATACAATGGTTTCTACAGAACGTGTAAACTCAATTATAAAAAAATATGCCTTAGAAGGCGATTTGGTAGAACAAATTAAATATTCATTAGACAATGAGTTGGTATCTTCAGATATTCTAGGATCTACAGCACCTTCAATTTTCGATAGTAAATCTACAATTACAGACAAGGAAACTATTGTAATTTATATTTGGTACGACAATGAATACGGATATTCACATCAAGTAATGCGTCTCGCAAAACACATTGCCAAAGTAAGAAGGTATACCTATTATTAAAAGTCTCTTAGTGCAAGTTCATTCAATTAAAATTGAATGTAAAAACCCGAAACGTTGTTGTTTCGGGTTTTATTTTTTTAGAAGCTGTTTCCTGCTTTCCATTATATCTTTTTTTGAAAAAACAAAAAAAGGATGCCATTTCAATCAGGGCTAAACTTGTTTGGCAGCTTCTGTAATTATTTTAAAAATCAATTTTTTCAATTTTAACAGTCTTATTTATTCTTCTTCAAAGAAATCAATAACAGCTTCAAAATCTTCATTTAAAAACTCTTCTTTACTCATAAAATATTCAGAGGTCGTCATTCTATAGCCTGTTTCATTTTTTTCTAAATACCAAATAATATCATTAGCTTCCACAAAAGCTTCTTCAGCATTTAATTGATCTGCAAATAATCGTTTAATTACGTTGTGACTATCTAAATTATGGGCAAAACACTTTAAGGCAATTTCTTTTGTTATATTTTCATCAGCATTTCTAGCCGGAGTTATTTCAAAATCTACAATAGTTGCTTTTGTATTTGGGAATTTACCATTAAAAGCTTTGTATAAAAGCTGGTTGATAATAAATAACGTTTTATGCAATTCAATTTTTGGATATTCTTCAGAAATTTTATCTACTAACATTTCATAAGAAAGAGAGTTTATTTGACCTTCATTTAAAACTTTAGATAATTTATAATCTAATACAATGGCAGCTGCTTCATTAGGTTCTTTATCAGATATTGCCATAAAAAGTAAATCTCTTAATTCTTTTATATCATTTACATTATTATTGGCAAAATCAAAACGTACCAAAAGTTCTTTGTAATCTTCAATACTCCAAGAATTCTCCAAGTCATCTACTGTAGAAATTTTGTTTATTTTAATAGCGTACTTCATTTTTTACTTCATTTTTGAATGTCCATGTAAATTACATATTATTCAAATTAATAACAAGTTATTTAGTAGTATTATTGTTTTTTTAACAGAAAACAGTTGTCTTTTTTTAGTTATAAATAGCTCATTATTTTACACTCCTTTTTTGATAAAACAAACTTTTGTTGCCAACCCTCTTTTTACTATTTTTACACATCTTAATAATCCGTTTTTATATGAAATCTCATCAAGATTTACCCTATTTTCAAATACCAGAACCTTCAACAGAATTTACTGCGGGTTCAACAACTAGTAGAATGATAGATGGTTTGGGGTTTAGATATTATTGGGCAACAGATGGTTTAGTAGAAAAAGATTTAACTTTTAAGCCAAATTTAGAAGCAAGAACAACAGAAGAAACGATAGATCATATTTATAATTTATCAATAAGAATTTTATATGCTACTTTAAAAAAGGTAAATGGAGGTGAACAACCTGAGCTCACATTTGTAGAAAAAAGGAAAAAAACACTAGAAAACTTATTACAAGCAAGTACAATTCTTAGAGAAAGTAAAGATGTTTCTGATTATAAAATTTTATTTCCAGATAAAGAGTTTTCTTTTTGGTGTGTAATAAACGGACCAATTGCAGATGCAATTTGGCATGTTGGACAAATAGTTTCGTTTAGACGCTCTACTGGAAACCCTTTTTCAAACAGAGTAAGTGTATTAACAGGAAAACAACAAGATTAATTTTTTATTCAAGAATGACAAATCAACAAAAAATAGTAGCACTTCGTGATGAATTAAATACACATAATTACAATTATTATGGGTTAGATAACGCATCAATTTCAGATTACGAGTTCGATATAAAATTAAAAGAATTAGAAAAGTTAGAAGCAGAAAACCCTGAGTTCTTTGATCCAAATTCTCCAACGCAAAGAGTAGGAGGTACGGTAACAAAAAACTTTAATACGGTTGTTCATAAAAATAGAATGTATTCTTTAAGCAACTCCTATTCTAAAGAAGATTTGTTAGATTGGGAAGAAAGAGTGCAAAAAGTTTTGGGCACAACAGAAGTAGAGTATACCTGTGAACTAAAATTCGACGGAGCTTCCATCAATTTAACCTATGAAAATGGTCAGTTTGTTAAAGCGGTAACACGTGGAGATGGTTTTCAAGGAGATGAAGTAACACCTAACATAAAAACAATTCGTTCTATTCCTTTAAGTATAAAAGAAGACTTCGTCTCTAATTTCGAAATGCGAGGAGAAATCATTTTACCTATTGAAGGTTTTAATAAAATGAATGAAGAGCGTGTAGAAAACGGAGAAGAAGAATATAGAAACCCAAGAAACACCGCAAGCGGAAGCTTAAAATTACAAGACAGTACAGAAGTTGCAAGAAGACCTTTAGATTGTTTATTATATCAAGTAGTAACGGAGGAACGAAAATACAAAACTCATTATGAGAGTTTAGAAAACGCTAGAAAAGTAGGTTTTAAAGTTCCAGAAACCATCACTTTGGTAAAATCGATTGATGAAGTTTTCGATTTTATCACCAATTGGGATACAAAACGACACAGTTTACCTTACGAAACTGACGGAATTGTAGTTAAAGTAAATAATTTATATCAGCAAGAAGAACTAGGGTACACAGCAAAAGCACCAAGATGGGCAATTGCGTATAAGTTTAAAGCCGAACAAGTTTCAACGGTTTTAAAAGAGATTACGTATCAGGTTGGAAGAACCGGCGCAATAACTCCGGTCGCAAATTTAGAACCTGTGCAATTAGCAGGTACAACAGTAAAAAGAGCCTCATTGCACAATGCAGATCAAATTTCAAAATTAGATATTAGAGTAGGAGATACTGTTTTTGTGGAAAAAGGGGGAGAAATTATTCCTAAGATTATTGCTGTAGATTTTTCAAAACGACCACAAGACTCAGAACACACAATTTACGCAACCAATTGTCCGGTGTGTAATACAGAATTGATAAGAACAGAAGGAGATGCAAAGCATTATTGTCCAAACGAGTTTGGATGTGCGCCTCAAATTACAGGAAGAATTCAGCATTTTATTTCTAGAAAAGCCATGGATATCGATGGTTTAGGGGGTGAAACGGTAGATTTATTACGAAAAGAAGGACTTGTTAAAAGTTATGCTGATTTATATGATTTAACCGTAGATCAGGTTATTCCGTTAGAAAGAATGGCAGAGAAATCTGCTCAGAATATGATTGACGGAATTATCAAATCAAAAGAAATTCCGTTCGAAAAAGTATTATTTGCACTCGGAATTCGTTTTGTAGGAGAAACGGTAGCTAAAAAATTAGCAAAACATTTTAAATCAATAGACAATTTAATGTCTGCAGATTTAGAAACGTTAATAAGCGTAGACGAAATAGGCGAGAGAATAGCGCAAAGTATTATTGAATTTTCTACAAATCAAGAAAATATCGATTTAATAAATCGTTTAAAAACATCGGGAGTTCAATTAGAAGTTTCTGCTGAAAGTTTAGAGAATCAAACAGATAAACTAGCAGGACAAATATTTGTAGTATCTGGCGTTTTTTATCAAATGAGTAGAAATGAATTAAAGAAAGCTATTGAAGATAATGGCGGAAAAGTAAGTTCATCAATCTCTAAAAAAACAAATTTTATTGTTGCTGGTGATAATATGGGACCATCAAAATTAACAAAAGCAGAGAGTTTAGGAATTGCAATAATTTCTGAACAAGATTTTATAGATAAAATTAGTTAAAAGATAACTTTAGACTCTAATTAGCAGTAAATAATAGAAATAGTTGACTTTCATTTTCAACTGATGCTGTCTTGTAATATGATAATAAAATTGAAAAAACTTCTTTACATATATATAGTACTAATTTCGGCAGTCTCTTTTTCTCAAATACAAGAAACAGATTCCTTGCCTATTAATGACGACGATTATGTTTTTGTAAAACCAGGAGATACATTAGTTGTAAATCTTAATGAGTTTTCATTATTACCAAAACACAAATTCAGTTCAAGAGAAGATGTTCGTTATTATTTGTGGTTCCGTAGAAAAGTATTTAGAGCCTATCCCTATGCACAACTTGCCTCAGAAAGGTTAGATTCTTTAAATGTAAGATTAGAAAAAATCGAATCTAAAAGGAAAAGAAGACAGTACACAAAGATTATTCAAAAATACATAGAAGGCGAGTTTACAGATCAAATTAAAAAGATGACTACCACAGAAGGTCGAATTCTCATTAAGTTAATCCATCGTCAAACAGGTGAAACTGCATTCGATAATATCAAAGAATTAAGAAGTGGTTGGAAAGCATTTTGGTACAATACGACGGCAAACGTTTTTAAACTTTCATTGAAAACAGAATACCATCCAGAAACAGAGAATGAAGATTTTCTAATAGAGGATGTCTTGCAACGTGCATTTCAAGAAGGTAAGCTTAAACCTCAACCGTCAAAACTCAATTTCGATTTTACTAAAATAATTATAGAAAGAAAGTCAGAGATTAATGTAGAAGAATACAAACTGTTTTTTTCTAAAATGCGTAAAAAAGGAAAAATTAGAAAGGCTAAGGATTAAGATGTTTTTTAGGGTGTTCCCTTTTTTAGTCTATTATATATAGGTTACAGTTTTAAATAAGTATAATTCTCAATTTAAAGAAGGTTTTAGATAAAAAAGGTCGGGCTTTCCACTATATCTTTTTATATGCTTATTACTGCTATCGCATCAATAATCATATAAAAAGGATGCCGTTCCAATCCCTAACACAGCTAATTTGCCGAATGAAGTTCCTTTTCAGGGATTAATACCTATATAAGTAATGAACTTAATACGCAACAAACACTATAGAGTACTTCCTTAACATTTAAGACAAAACCATCACCAAGACCTCACAGGTTTTTAAAACCTGTGAGGTTTATTAGTTTTAATAAACTGATAGTGAGTGTTTTATTTTTAGGAGCTGTTTGTTTTTGTATAGATTACATATAAGTCTCAATCAAATACACCTTGTCCATTGTTATTTGCCAAAGAAAACCCCACAACTAATGTTTCTATGTGTCAGAAAAACTTGTTTCATAGTTTTTTTAGAGTAGTAAGATAATAATAACTCTTTTTTCTCCATTAGTAAGGCTCCCAATTCGTCGAATTCATCCTATTTATAAATATGCACCTATATATAAGAGACGGTATTATTCTGGTTTTGAGAATTACTTTGTGGAAATTCTTATTTCAAATCCCTCCAGAGTTGTCATTCCAAGTACTTTTGTACAAAAAGAATCATATCAAAGAACAAGTTTAACACCTAAAAAGTGTTTTCCTCAAGGAGTAAAACGTATTTCAACCACACTATTTCATAGAATACCCCATATTTCAACAAACCTCAAACAATAAAAATGTCTATTTCTACTAAAACTCAATCTCCAATCAACCTATGTTTTCTATGTTCTTATGTGTTAAAAACAAGCATCCACCACCAAAACCACCCTAATCCCCAAAACCTTACAAATTCACTCAAAAAAACTCCCCTCATAAACTACTAAAAACAAGCTCATTAAAACCCATTGTAAAATTAAATTAAAATAAAGGTAAAAAAATAGTTGTTAGATTAAAAAGGAGTTGTAAGTTTGCACCCGCTAACAGTAATATCACACAGTTAGCAACGTTCATTGAGGAGTTGTAAGTAAGGTGAGGATTAGTAGTTTATCTAGATAAAATGTAAAAATTTTATTAAAAATAAAATAACAATTTCCTTAGGTTTATAATTAAAAAGAGTTGTATGTTTGCGGTCCGAAATTTTCGGCAAAAACGTTCAGAGTTTTTTAGTTTTACAGCAAACAAAAAGAAATAAAAAAAAGTTTATTTTTTTATTGTCAGATTAGAAATAGTTTGTATGTTTGCAGCCGCTAAGAAATACAGCGAAAACGATCAAAGAAAATTTGGAATGATTATTAAAAAAGTCAGTTAGTTCGAGTCTAACATTTCTACAAAGTTTTAACCGATTAACATCTTTAAGTTGTTAATTAAGATTGAAACAAAGTTCATTGAAAATATTGAAATTGACAGCGTAATTAAAGAGTAGAATAACCATGTTTAGATTTATTTAAACAAATTCTTTTGAAACTTATTCATTAAAATATTTAAAATATACAATGAAGAGTTTGATCCTGGCTCAGGATGAACGCTAGCGGCAGGCTTAACACATGCAAGTCGAGGGGTAACATTGTGCTTGCACAGATGACGACCGGCGCACGGGTGCGTAACGCGTATAGAACCTACCTTTTACTGGAGAATAGCCTTTAGAAATGAAGATTAATGCTCCATGGTATTGAGTTTTGGCATCAAAACTTAATTAAAGATTTATTGGTAAAAGATGGCTATGCGTCCTATTAGTTAGATGGTAAGGTAACGGCTTACCATGACTTTGATAGGTAGGGGTCCTGAGAGGGAGATCCCCCACACTGGTACTGAGACACGGACCAGACTCCTACGGGAGGCAGCAGTGAGGAATATTGGGCAATGGAGGCAACTCTGACCCAGCCATGCCGCGTGAAGGATGACTGCCCTATGGGTTGTAAACTTCTTTTATACAGGAAGAAACACTGGTATGTATACTAGCTTGACGGTACTGTAAGAATAAGGACCGGCTAACTCCGTGCCAGCAGCCGCGGTAATACGGAGGGTCCGAGCGTTATCCGGAATCATTGGGTTTAAAGGGTCCGCAGGCGGTCAATTAAGTCAGAGGTGAAATCCCATAGCTCAACTATGGAACTGCCTTTGATACTGGTTGACTTGAGTCATATGGAAGTAGATAGAATGTGTAGTGTAGCGGTGAAATGCATAGATATTACACAGAATACCGATTGCGAAGGCAGTCTACTACGTATGTACTGACGCTGAGGGACGAAAGCGTGGGGAGCGAACAGGATTAGATACCCTGGTAGTCCACGCCGTAAACGATGGATACTAGTTGTTGGGCATTAGCTCAGTGACTAAGCGAAAGTGATAAGTATCCCACCTGGGGAGTACGGTCGCAAGACTGAAACTCAAAGGAATTGACGGGGGCCCGCACAAGCGGTGGAGCATGTGGTTTAATTCGATGATACGCGAGGAACCTTACCAGGGCTTAAATGTAGTCTGACAGCTTTAGAGATAGAGTTTTCTTCGGACAGATTACAAGGTGCTGCATGGTTGTCGTCAGCTCGTGCCGTGAGGTGTCAGGTTAAGTCCTATAACGAGCGCAACCCCTGTCGTTAGTTGCCAGCAAGTAAAGTTGGGGACTCTAACGAGACTGCCTACGCAAGTAGTGAGGAAGGTGGGGATGACGTCAAATCATCACGGCCCTTACGTCCTGGGCCACACACGTGCTACAATGGTATGGACAATGAGCAGCCATCTGGCAACAGAGAGCGAATCTATAAACCATATCACAGTTCGGATCGGAGTCTGCAACTCGACTCCGTGAAGCTGGAATCGCTAGTAATCGGATATCAGCCATGATCCGGTGAATACGTTCCCGGGCCTTGTACACACCGCCCGTCAAGCCATGGAAGCTGGGAGTGCCTGAAGTCGGTCACCGCAAGGAGCCGCCTAGGGTAAAACTGGTAACTAGGGCTAAGTCGTAACAAGGTAGCCGTACCGGAAGGTGCGGCTGGAACACCTCCTTTCTAGAGAAAGATGGTGAGTTACAAAAAAAGGTCATTTTTACTCTTTGCTGTTAATTTTATAATATAAGTATTTTAAGCTATTATAGTCTCGTAGCTCAGCTGGTTAGAGCGCTACACTGATAATGTAGAGGTCGGCAGTTCGAGTCTGCCCGGGACTACAAAAAGCAAAAAAGTACTAAGGAAATTCTGGAAGTAAGAGGATTCTACATTCATAATTTAGGATTTATTCTGAATTTCATAATGGGGGATTAGCTCAGCTGGCTAGAGCGCTTGCCTTGCACGCAAGAGGTCATCGGTTCGACTCCGATATTCTCCACAACGGCTTAACGTTGTTGCTGATTTAATTATCAGTGGCGATTCGCCACAAGTTCATTGACATATTGGTAAAATGATATCGTAAGAATCAAATAGATAGAGAACAATTAGAGCAATCTAATTAAATAATTTTTTTATAAAAATATAAAAGAGTTCATTATAGTATGGAAACATACTGTAGCAAAAAGTACAATAAGTTAAGTAAGGGCGTATGGCGGATGCCTAGGCTCTCAGAGACGACGAAGGACGTGATAAGCTGCGAAAAGCTACGGGGAGGGGCACATACCTTTTGATCCGTAGATATCCGAATGGGGCAACCCGGCATGTTGAAGACATGTCACCACGTAAGTGGGGTAAACCCGGTGAACTGAAACATCTAAGTAACCGGAGGAAGAGAAAACAATAGTGATTCCGTTAGTAGTGGCGAGCGAACGCGGATTAGCCCAAACCTATTTTGTTACGGCAAAATAGGGGTTGTAGGGCCACGATATTCGAAGATAAGTGAATTAGAATTGTTTGGAAAGACAAACCATAGAGGGTGATAGTCCCGTAAAAGTAAGCGAATTTTAGATAGTGGTACCCTGAGTAGTGCGGGACACGAGTAATCCTGTATGAATCCACCGGGACCATCCGGTAAGGCTAAATACTCCTGAGAGACCGATAGTGAACTAGTACCGTGAGGGAAAGGTGAAAAGAACCCTAAGTAAGGGAGTGAAATAGAACCTGAAACCGTACGCCTACAAGCGGTCGGAGCATCATTTATGGTGTGACGGCGTGCCTTTTGCATAATGAGCCTACGAGTTACTGTTTCTAGCAAGGTTAATTGATTAAGTCAAGGAGCCGTAGCGAAAGCGAGTCTGAATAGGGCGATTTAGTTAGTAGTAGTAGACGCGAAACCGAGTGATCTACCCATGGGCAGGTTGAAGCTGTAGTAACATACAGTGGAGGACCGAACCAGTTGACGTTGAAAAGTCTTTGGATGACCTGTGGGTAGGGGTGAAAGGCCAATCAAACTCGGAAATAGCTCGTACTCCCCGAAATGCATTTAGGTGCAGCGTTGAGTAAAAGTTTTATAGAGGTAGAGCTACTGATTGGATGCGGGGGCTTCACCGCCTACCAATTCCTGACAAACTCCGAATGCTATAAAATGTTTCTCAGCAGTGAGGGCATGGGTGCTAAGGTCCATGTCCGAGAGGGAAAGAACCCAGACCATCAGCTAAGGTCCCCAAATATATGTTAAGTTGAAAAAACGAGGTGAAATTGCTTAGACAGCTAGGATGTTGGCTTGGAAGCAGCCATTCATTTAAAGAGTGCGTAACAGCTCACTAGTCGAGCGATTTCGCATGGATAATAATCGGGCATAAACATATTACCGAAGCTATGGATTAACGTTGAAAGACACGTTAGTGGTAGGGGAGCATTGTAATCAGCGTAGAAGGTGTACTGTGAGGTATGCTGGAGTGATTACAAAAGAAAATGTAGGCATAAGTAACGATAATGGGGGCGAGAAACCCCCACACCGAAAGACTAAGGTTTCCTCAGCGATGCTAATCAGCTGAGGGTTAGTCGGGTCCTAAGGCGAATCCGAAGGGAGTAGTCGATGGATAACAGGTTAATATTCCTGTACTTCTTATAATTGCGATGGGGTGACGGAGTAATGAAAGCACCGCGAACTGACGGAATAGTTCGTTGAAACATGTAGCTATTAGAACTGTAGGCAAATCCGCAGATCTAGGTGAAATGTGATAGTACCAAGCGTCTTCGGACAATTGGATAGCGTGCCTAAGGGCTTCCAAGAAAAACCTCTAAGCTTCAGATTATAAGAACCCGTACCGTAAACCGACACAGGTAGTTGGGATGAGAATTCTAAGGTGCTCGAGAGATTCATGGCTAAGGAACTAGGCAAAATAGACCCGTAACTTCGGGAGAAGGGTCGCCCATCTTCGGATGGGCCGCAGTGAAAAGGTCCAGGCGACTGTTTATCAAAAACACAGGGCTTTGCTAAATTGAAAGATGATGTATAAGGCCTGACACCTGCCCGGTGCTGGAAGGTTAAGTGGAGGGTTTAGCTTCGGCGAAGATCTGAAATGAAGCCCCAGTAAACGGCGGCCGTAACTATAACGGTCCTAAGGTAGCGAAATTCCTTGTCGGGTAAGTTCCGACCTGCACGAATGGTGCAACGATCTGGACACTGTCTCAGCCATGAGCTCGGTGAAATTGTAGTATCGGTGAAGATGCCGATTACCCGCAGCGGGACGAAAAGACCCCGTGAACCTTTACTATAGCTTAGTATTGGCTTTGGATAAGTAATGTGTAGGATAGGTGGGAGACATTGAAGCGGCGTCGCTAGGCGTTGTGGAGTCGTCCTTGAAATACCACCCTTTGCTTATCTAGAGTCTAACTCAGAGATGAGGACAGTGCTTGGTGGGTAGTTTGACTGGGGTGGTCGCCTCCAAAAGAGTAACGGAGGCTTCTAAAGGTACCCTCAGTACGCTTGGTAACCGTACGTAGAGTGCAATGGCATAAGGGTGCTTGACTGAGAGACATACAGGTCGATCAGGTTGGAAACAAGAGCATAGTGATCCGGTGGTTCCGCATGGAAGGGCCATCGCTCAAAGGATAAAAGGTACTCCGGGGATAACAGGCTGATCTCCCCCAAGAGCTCATATCGACGGGGGGGTTTGGCACCTCGATGTCGGCTCGTCACATCCTGGGGCTGGAGAAGGTCCCAAGGGTTGGGCTGTTCGCCCATTAAAGTGGCACGCGAGCTGGGTTCAGAACGTCGTGAGACAGTTCGGTCTCTATCTGCTGTGGGCGTTAGAAATTTGCGTGGATCTGACTCTAGTACGAGAGGACCGAGTTGGACTGACCTCTAGTGTACCTGTTGTTTCGCCAGAAGCATAGCAGGGTAGCTACGTCGGGAAGGGATAAGCGCTGAAAGCATATAAGCGCGAAACCCACCACAAGATGAGATTTCTTTAAAGGGTCGTTGGAGATTACAACGTTGATAGGTCATAGGTGTAAAGGCAGTAATGTCATAGCCAAGTGATACTAATAACCCATAGACTTATGTACGCTTCCCGCCGAAAGGCGGGAGCACAGACTCTTTATTTATTACGAAAAAAACGATATTATTTTACCATATGTCAACTTATACAGTTGAAGCAATTTAGCTGAAAATTTTAGGGTGGTTATAGCATTGGGGCTCACCTCTTCCCATCTCGAACAGAGAAGTTAAGCCCAATCGCGCCGATGGTACTGCATTTATGTGGGAGAGTAGGTCGCCGCCTTTCTTTAATACGGAATAAACTCCGTATCTATAAACCTCAATTCTTCGGAATTGAGGTTTTTTTTTGTGATAAACTGAAAGGTTTGATGTGGTTTTGTGAGCAACACATTAGATTAAACCATTTAAGTTGTTATTTGACGGCAGGAAAAATCTCATACGTTTGATCATACACGTTACAAATGATCAATAGCCTTGCTTTAGTCTTTGTTGTGCTGAGTTCAGCATGACAAACGTTTTCTTTTTTTTTGCTTTTTTATTGGGTAAAGTTATCGATTTGGTTAATTTTTGACGGTATTCGTTATAAATGATCACTAGCTATAAATAGTCATCGTTATTTTGTCAATCTGAATTTATTTCAGATTCTGTCTAATTTTTGGTCTTTTTGTATGGAGTAAAGTCTATTACTAACCATTGTTCGTTCTATTTTTAAATACTTATTATGGACTTTCTTATGTTTTGCGTTAGTGATTGAAACGACATCCTTTTTTGTAGATATAGTTAATAATAGTAAACTATAATAATTATCTTACCTACGTATTTTAAACACGTAAATACAAAAAAGATATAGTGTAAAGCACGACCTTTAGGTAACGCCCAAATAATTTTTAAGTTAAGTTATTAATTGATTACTTTTGCTAAACTTCGGGGATGATTTCTTTCCCACGCTGAGTTTTCAGTATTTGCTGAAAAGATAAAGGTAGAACAGGAATGGTTATTTTATTATAAACATTTAAAACGAAAAAAATGACTGTTTTAGACAAATTAACTTCGAAAGAAGCGATTGAATTAGAGAACAAATATGGAGCACATAACTATCATCCACTTCCAGTGGTGTTGAGTAGAGGAGAAGGTGTATATGTTTGGGATGCAGAAGGAAAAAAATATTATGACTTTTTATCGGCATATTCTGCTGTGAATCAAGGGCACTGTCATCCGAAAATTGTTGATGCAATGGTGAATCAAGCTAAAACCTTGACTTTAACTTCGCGTGCATTTTACAATGATGTGTTAGGTAAATATGAGAAATTTGCTACAGAACTTTTTGGCTTTGACAAATTATTACCAATGAATACGGGAGCAGAAGCAGTTGAAACTGCTTTAAAAATTGCCAGAAAATGGGCATATGAAGTAAAAGGAATTAAAGAGAATAAAGCGGAGATAATTGTTTGCGAGAATAATTTTCATGGTAGAACAACTACTATTATTTCTTTTTCTAATGATCCTGTTGCTAAAAAGAATTTTGGTCCTTATACAAAAGGTTTTATCAAAATTGAATATGATAATTTGCAAGAGTTACAAGAGGTTTTAGAGAGTAGTAATAATATTGCGGCTTTTTTAGTAGAACCTATACAGGGTGAAGCTGGTGTTTATGTTCCTTCTGAAGGGTATCTGGCTGCAGCTAAAAAAATGTGTGCTGATTATAATGTGCTTTTTATTGCAGATGAAGTGCAAACAGGAATTGCAAGAACGGGTAAAATGTTGGCTGTAGATCATGAGAATGTGAAACCAGATATTTTAATTTTAGGTAAAGCGCTAAGTGGTGGAGCATATCCTGTTTCTGCTGTTTTAGCGAATAATAATATTATGGATGTTATTGGACCTGGGAATCATGGTTCTACGTTTGGAGGTAACCCTGTTGCTGCAGCTGTTGCAATTGCTGCTTTAGAAGTGGTTGCAGAAGAGAACTTAGCTGAAAATGCAGAAGCTTTAGGTATTATTTTTAGAGCTGAATTAACTGAATTTTGTAAAAACAATCATTTGGTAGAATCTGTTAGGGGTAAAGGTTTGTTAAACGCAATTTTAATTAATGATTCTGAAGATAGTTCTACTGCTTGGGATATTTGTATGAAATTAAAAGAGAATGGTTTATTGGCGAAACCTACACATGGAAATATAATTCGCTTTGCGCCACCATTGGTGATTAATGAAGCTCAATTAATGGAATGTATTTCAATTATTAAAAATACTATTTCAGAATTTAAATAGCTTTAAAATATTTGAGATTACTATAAAGGAATAACTTTTTAGATATAATTTTAGCCACGGATGCACAAAGTTTTAATTGTGAATTCGTGGCTTCTTTTTTTTGTTTATTTTTGAAAAAACGAAACCTTACAATTCATTTTATGATACACAATCCTATTACTCAATTAGAACAGCTTACAATAACTAATGCTTCTAAGAATTTTTTAAAAGAAACAGCTAAATGGGCAAAATTCTTGTCAATTATTGGTTTTATCTTAATTGCAATTATGCTTGTTTTTGCAGTTTTTGCTACAACTATTTTTGAATTGGCAGGTAAAATGCAACCTGGTATGCCTGAGAGTTTAGGATTAACAATGACAGTAACTTATTTGGTGCTCGCTATTATTTATTTTTTTCCAGTGTATTATTTATTACAATTTTCTAATAAAATGAAAACAGCATTGTCTACAAAAAATGATGAAACTTTAGCTAAAGCTTTTGAGATGTTAAAATCTCACTATAAGTTTATAGGAGTGTTTACAATTATAACCATGTCCTTATATGCTTTGTTAATTGTTGCAGCTGTTTTTGGTGGACTTTAAAATTATATTTTATTAATTTATGTTGCTTGAATTATTTAAATGTTGAAATTAATTTTTTACAGGAAAATAATGAATTCATAAAGGACATTTTATATCTAAAGATCATTTTTATTTCTTTTATCTCTCTTAAAACTTATGGATACTGTTATAATCGTTAATTATTTCACTTTTTAAAGTAGCTTGTTTAAGTTGATTACCTATTTTATTCTTACATAAATAAAAAGTTGTATTGGTAATTAATATTGTGTAAAATATATTAAAATTAATTTTTTGTTACATTAAATTCATCAAAATTAAATTTAAAATAAGTTTTATTATGGATAATGTAAAGTTTGTTTTATAAGGTCATTTTTTTATTAGATTAAAAACACTAAAAAATCAACGATTTTTAGTACTTTTGCATACTGAAAAATTAGATAAAATGGCGAGATTTGAATTGAAATTACCTAAAATGGGAGAAAGTGTTGCAGAAGCAACGATAACTTCTTGGTTAAAAGAAGTTGGAGATACCATTGAATTAGATGAAGCCGTGGTAGAAATTGCTACGGATAAAGTAGACTCAGAAATTCCTTCTGAAGTTGCTGGTACATTAATAGAAATTTTATTTGAAAAAGATGATGTTGTTGCTGTTGGAGCAACCATTGCAATTATAGAAATAGAAGGAGAAGGTTCTGGTGCAGAACCAGTTGTTGCAACTAGCAAAGCAGAAAAATCTCCAGTGGAAGAAATAGAAAAAACGATTGAAAAAGCTGTTGATACAGTTTCTACACCAATTGCTAAAGTTTCTGATTCTGGTAAGTTTTATTCACCTTTAGTTAGAAATATTGCACAAACGGAAGGTATTTCTATGAGCGAATTAGAATCTATTCCTGGTTCTGGTAAAGATGATAGAGTTACTAAAGAAGACATACTTTCTTATATAGAAAATAGAGGAGAAGCTGTTAAAGAAACACCATCTAAAGCTCCTGTTAAAGCTGAGGCTCCTAAAAAAATAGAGAAAACGGTTGCTAAAGCAGCACCAATTTCTGTAAATGGAGAAGATGAAATAATAGTAATGAGTAGAATGGGTAAATTGATTTCTAAGCACATGGTAGATTCTATACAGACTTCTGCGCATGTACAATCATTTATAGAAATTGATGTAACCAATATTGTAAAATGGAGAAATAAAGTTAAAGATGCTTTTCTTAAAAGAGAAGGTGAGAAATTAACTTTCACACCAATTTTTATGCAAGCAATTGCTACTACAATTAAAAAATATCCTTTAATTAATATTGCCGTTAATGGTGATACCATTATTAAAAAGAAAAATATAAATTTAGGAATGGCTGCTGCATTACCAGATGGAAACTTAATTGTTCCTGTCATTAAAAATGCAGATCAACTAAGTTTAGTAGGAATTACCAAATCAGTTAATGATTTAGCTACTAGAGCAAGAAATAATGCTTTAAAGCCAGATGATATACAAGGAGGAACTTATACCGTTACAAATGTTGGTGGTTTTGGTTCTATTATGGGAACACCTATTATTAATCAACCACAGGTTGCTATTTTAGCCCTAGGAGCTATTAGAAAAGTACCTGCGGTTATAGAAACTCCAGAAGGTGATTTTATAGGAATTAGACAAAAAATGTTTGTATCACATTCTTATGATCATAGAGTTGTAAATGGTGCCTTAGGCGGAATGTTTATTAAAACTTTAAAAGATATTTTAGAAGCTTGGGATATAAACCAAGACTTCTAGTTTTAAAATAAATACAATTATACTAAAAACGCTCACAATTTGTGAGCGTTTTTTTGTTTCAAAATATTATATTCGTTGTATATAAATAATTATAAAACTAAATTTAAAAAAATGAAAAAATTGTTAATTTTATTTCTAGTGATTTCTGCAAACTTAAGCTTCGCGCAAGATGCTGCATTACTTAGATTAAACTATGAAAAAGGAGCTACTTATGATGTTGAAATGAACATTTCTCAAGAAATGGGAACTGTAATGTCTATGGGAATGCTTATTAATATGGATATAAAAGTTTTAGATGTAAATGGTGATACTTATGATAGTGAAATGAAATTCACTAAAATGACTATGGACATGTTACAAGGTGGACAAGTAATGAGTTTTGATTCTACTAAAAGTGATGAAGAGTTAGATGAAACTGGTAAAATGATGAAAGCTCAAATGGGACCAATGTTAAGTGCTCTTATATCTGCTAAAGGAAATAACTTAGGTGAAATTTTAGAAGTTAAAGTTGAGCCAAGCATCCCTGGAGTAGAAGATATGGCAAAACAATCTAGTAATGTTGTGTATCCTACAGAAGCAGTAAGTGTTGGGAGTACTTGGACAATGACTAAAGAAGAAAAAGGTATGAAAATGGATTTCCTTTATACTGTAAAATCTATATCTAGTGATAAAATTGTTTTAGATTTATCTGGTGATGTTTCTGGAATGGCAACAGGAAAAATTTCTGGAAATATGAATATTGATAAAGCTTCTGGAATTCCTGAAAACTCTACAATTGATATGAATATGTCAGTAAGCGGACAAGAATTAAAGTCTACAATTAAGATGACAATGGTTAAAAAATAACCTTCTTATTTTAAGGAAATAAAAAAGGTTGTTATAGAGAGCATTACTTGATAAAGTATTGTTTATTCGAAAATAATCGATAAAGATAATAAAAGATTAAATTTAATATTTAAAATAGAATAATGAGGTTAATGTTCAGTTTTTGCTCTTTATTTTACTTGTATATTTGATTTTGAGGCAGCATATGATTCGATAAAAGCAGTCTTCTTATTATCTATTTTTATTGATTAATTAATAATTTGTTTTTAACTTTTAGTTTACCACAAATTTAGCGATATTAAAACCTACTTTAAGGTTTCATTAATCTTTTTGAATTCTTTTTTGTAGCCAGTGTTCTCAATACTTTATATAAACTGCTTTAAAACTGTACATTACTTTTAAAAAAAAAACTCGAAGCTTTTAAGCTTCGAGTTTTTTTTAATTTATGAGTAGAAAGATTAAGAAAAGAATTTCTCCATTTTTAATTTTTCTTCTTCAGCCAAAGCAGCATCTACTAAAATACGACCACTATGCTCATCGATAGTAATTTTCTTTCTATTTGCTATTTCTAATTGCACCTGAGGTGGAATTGTAAAGTAAGAACCTCCAGAAGCTCCACGCTCAATAGCAACAACTGCTAAACCGTTTTTTACTTTAGTTCTAATTCTTGTATAAGCAGAAAATAAATGTGCATCTAAAGTTTGAGAAAACTCTTCAGATTTTTGAGCTAATAACTCTTCTTCTTTCTCAGTTTCTTTTAAGATAGCATCTAATTCAGCTTTTTTATGGCTTAAATGTTTTTCTTGTTTTGCTAACTTTTCGTTAGTAGCATCAATTACCTCTTTTTTCTGAGCTATTTTTGCTTTGTATTCAATAATTCTTTTTTCAGCTAATTGAATTTCTAAATCTTGATATTCAATTTCTTTAGATAAAGAGTCAAATTCTCTGTTATTTCTAACTTTCTTTTGCTGCTCATCATACTTTTTCATTAACCCATTAGACTCATCAATAGCTAATTTTTTGTTGTTAATGTCAGTTTCTAAGTTTGCTGCGTCTTGGTTTAAGTTCGCAATTCGCGTGTTTAATCCGGCAACTTCATCTTCTAAATCTTCAACTTCTAAAGGTAGTTCACCTCTAACGTTTCTAATTTCGTCAATTCTAGAGTCGATTAATTGTAAATCGTATAAAGCTCTTAACTTTTCTTCAACCGAAATTTCTTTCTTCTTTGCCATGTTTATATATAATATATAGGATTTGTACTTTCTTCTGATAAAATGACTGCAAAATTACTAAATTTTTTCGTAAGATAGTCTACCAAAAGGTTTTTTGTAAACTGTTCACTCTCATAATGTCCAATATCTGCCAAAAGGATACTATTTTCGGCTTTAAAAAACTCATGATATTTAAAATCTGCACTCACATATGCATCTGCACCTGCTTTTATTGCGTTAGAAATGGCAAAACTACCAGATCCACCTAAAACAGCTACTTTTTTTATTTTTTTATTGATAAAATTAGAATGGCGCACACAATCTGTTTTCATTGTGGCTTTTAAATATAAAAGAAATGCTTTTTCATCCATCTCCGATGGAAGTTCGCCAATCATTCCCATTCCAATATTTTGATGTATATTTTCTGTAGTGATAATTTCGTATGCTATTTCTTCGTAAGGATGATTAGCTCTTAATGCTTTTAAAATAGCAGCTTCATTTTTACTTTCGAAAATGATAGAAATTAAGGTTTCTTTTTCAGTGGTATTTTTTCCTTTTTCACCAACAACCGGATTCGATTTTTCGTTACCTCTAAAAGTTCCTTCTCCTAAAATATTAAAAGAACAATTATCATAATTACCTATATTTCCAGCTCCTGCGGAAAATAGAGAATTTCTTAATGCTTCTGCATCTTTAGTAGGAACATACGTGGTTAGTTTTTTGATAATTCCTTTCTTAGGAATTAAAACTTTAGGATTTTCTAAACCTAAAACTTCACACATTTTAGCAGAAACACCATCATTAGAATTGTCTAGGGCAGTATGCGTTGCATAAATAGCAATATCGTTTTTTATGGCCTTTAAAACCACACGTTCCACATACGAATTTCCGTTAAGTTTTTTTAATCCACCAAAAATAATGGGATGAAAGCTTACAATTAAATTACAATTCTTTTCAATTGCCTCGTCTACCGTTTTCTCTAAGGTATCAAGAGTTACTAGTACACTAGAAACGGTTGTATTATAATTTCCCACTAATAAACCAACATTGTCAAAATCTTCAGCGTAATTTAAAGGTGCTAATTCTTCTAAGTAGTTGGTAATGTCTTTTATGATCATAAATAAATATTGTGTCAAAAATCAAAGTTAACATTTTCCTTGTAAGAATCTATATAAATTACCTGCTTTTTAGGTGTGATCTCCTATAAATTTATGCAAGGAATTAATTTATTGTATAAAAAATATCGCAATTAAAATAATAGATAAATTTCACAAAATAAATATACGTGAAATTCGTGTTTTTTTCTTTTTTAATGTGTGTAACCTGCTTATTTTTGAATTAATGAAATTTCTAAGATTTTTACTTTTTCCGTTTTCCATTATTTATGATGTGGTCACTAGCATACGAAACTTTTTTTTTGAAGTAGGTTTTTTTAAACAGACTTCATTTAAGGTTCCAGTAATTGTGGTTGGCAATTTAAGCGTGGGCGGAACTGGGAAAACTCCGCAAATAGAATATTTAATCCGTTTATTAAAAGATGGTTTTAAGACAGCTGTTTTAAGTAGAGGATACAAACGTAAGACGGAAGGTTTTGTGTTGCTTAATAGTACGCATTCTGCGGAAGATGTAGGTGATGAACCTTTACAATACTATAAAAAGTTTAATACCATTGATGTTGCTGTTGATGCAAATAGAGTAACAGGGATTTCTAAATTGATTACAGACAGTGCTCCTGAAGTTATTTTATTAGATGATGCTTATCAACATAGAAAAGTAAAAGGTAGTTTTTACATTTTATTGACAAAGTATGATGATTTATTTACAGATGATTTTTTATTGCCGACAGGAAATTTAAGAGAAAGTAGGAGAGGAGCAAAGCGATCAGATGTTATTTTGGTAACCAAATGCCCTGTAAATTTAACGGAGTCTTCAAAAAATAAGATTGAAGAGAAGTTAAAGAAGTTCCATAAAAAGGTATTTTTTACAACGATTTCTTATGACGATAAAACAGCTGGATCTGAATCTATTTTGGTTGATGATTTAAAGAATTATGAAGTTTTATTAATTACTGGAATTGCAAATCCAACGCCACTTTTATCATTCTTAAAGGAGAAAAATGTAAATTTTAAGCATTTAAAATTCCCGGATCATCATCATTTTACAGACAATGAAATAGAAGCAATTAAGAAGGAATACAACGATTTAAAGTCTTCTAAAAAGCTTATTTTAACTACAGAGAAAGATTATGTGCGTTTAGAAAATAGGGTAGAGAAGCTTTCTTTTCTCGGAATACAAACTTCTTTTTTAGGGAGTTGTGAAGAATTTAATTCAATGATTAAAAATCATATACAATAAAACCAGCGTTGTTAGGACGCTGGTTTCTTTTTTTTGATTTTTGTTAGAAGTATCTTTTTAAGTACACTTCATTTATATGACACCATTTTTTTAAATAAGTCACATGATGTTTTGTTATTCTGATTTTATAAAAAATAAAGACCTCAGATAGTTGTTATATCTGAGGTCTTTGTATGTATTATAAATATTTAAAATCTAAAATCTTCTTGCGTTAGGGATAGCAGTAGAAAGCCCACAGCCCGAAAGGGCGAGGACTTGTAACGAATAGCCCGACCCTTGTGGAAACGCCAAAAAAAAATTACATTTCCATTGAATGAAATACATTTTGCACATCATCATCTTCCTCTAGCTTCTCCAACAATTTTTCAACATCGGCTTGTTGCTCTTCGTTTAATTTTGTGGTTGTAGTGGGGATTCTTTCAAATCCTGAAGATAAAATTTCTGTATTATTCTCTTCAAAGTAAGTTTGGATTGCTCCAAATTGCTCAAAAGGTGCATAAATAATAATTCCTTCGTCGTCATTAAAAACTTCTTCAACTTCAAAATCGATTAATTCTAATTCTAATTCTTCTAAATCGATTGTAATATCCTCTTTTTTGATAGTAAAAGTACACACATGATCGAACATAAAAACAACAGAGCCAGAAGTACCTAAATTTCCGTCACACTTATTAAAAGCAGACCTAACATTGGCTACAGTTCTATTATTATTGTCTGTTGCAGTTTCTAAAAGAACGGCTATTCCGTGAGGTGCGTATCCTTCAAACAAAACTTCTTTATAGTCTGCAGTATCTTTATCAGTTGCTTTTTTTATAGCACGTTCTACGTTGTCTTTAGGCATGTTTGCAGCTTTTGCATTCTGCATAACCGCCCTTAATCTAGAGTTAGAATCAGGATTTGGACCACCTTCTTTAATAGCCATTACAATATCTTTACCAATTCTAGTAAAGGTTTTTGCCATTGCTGACCAACGTTTCATTTTTCGTCCTTTTCTAAGCTCAAATGCTCTTCCCATTTCTAATGATGTTTTTATAAAAATTATAAATACAAATGTAAAAATTAGCAAGTTGATTCACAATTTTTTAAACAAGGATTTTTTAGAAATATACCTATTTGTAGGTATTGTGCTGAGTATATCTTTTCTATAACTTTAAAGTGAAACCTTTAAATATAAAAATTATGAAAAAAATTACTTTATTACTTTTAACTTTTTGCTCATTTGTTGTTGTTGGGCAAGTAAAACTTACTTCTTCTGTAGAAGAATATTTTGATGGAACAAATTGGTTAAATAGTGCTAAATATGTGTACGAATATGATACCAATAATAATTTAACGTCTGAAAATTATTATTATTGGAATAGTATAACTGCGCTATGGGAGTATAATGGTAAAGAAAAAATAGTGTATAATAGTGCTAATAAAATTACGAGTGAATCTTATGAAGGCTATGATTCTAGTACAGGAAATGTTACTTACGGATATAAAACAAATTATGTCTATAATGGTAATAATGAACTTATTGAATCTACAAGTTTAGAATTAAGTAATGGTGTTTATGTTAATGAAAATAAATCTACTTATACCTATATTGATAACAAAATTACAGAATTAATAGACCTTTCTTGGAATGGTTCTGCTTGGGTATTGATTGCAGAAAGTGATGATCAAGATTCATCTTCAAAGATTACTATAAGTTACGGAGTTAATGGTTTGGTTTCTGAATTTATTTATTACGAATGGAATGGCAGTTCTTGGAGTGCTGATGATAAGGATGTGTATACTTATAATGCAAATAATAAAATTGCAAACCTTGTTTCGTATGATTGGAATGGAAGTGCTTATGATATTAGTTATAAGGAAGAATACAATTATGATGCAAACGATAATTTAATATTAGAGGAAGATTTTGATTATAGTGATGGCTCTTATGAAAGTGAATATGAAATGAGTTATACTTTTGATGAGACACAAATAATGAGCAGTTTTACACATCCTTTTATAGATAGACATGGTTTTGAAGCTTTAACAGGGCAGGATACTAAATTTATTAATAAATTAATTGGTTCTGTTGAAGATTCAAATTACAGGAATACTTATTATTATGGAGAAGAAACTGCAAGTGCAAAAGACTTTGGTTCTATTGATTTTGCAGTGTTTCCAAATCCTACTAAAAATATTTTAAAGATTGATGCTGCTAATTTTACTCTAAAAAATATTGAAATTTTTAATGTTTTAGGAAAAAAAGTATTTGCATCAACTAAAAGTGAAATAAATATAGCACATTTAGTGAATGGAGTTTATCTGGTAAAAATAGAATCAGAAAAAGGTGGTGTTGCTACCAAAAGAATTATTAAAAATTAAAAGGAAAAGTATTCCTAAAAAAGAAGCAGTCTAAAAAGGTTTAAATCTTGTCATACTGAACTTGTTTCAGTATCTCAACTTACTGAAGTTCAATCTCCATAAGAATCTGAAATAAATTCAGATTGACAAAAAACTTACTTTTTAGGCAGCCTCTTTTTATGTAAAGTATGTTTGTTATTTTAAAAGATCATACGTTTCTTTTGCAATTTCTAGTTCTTCATTGGTAGGAATTACTAAAATCTTCACTTTACCTGTATCTTGCTGAATTTCTCTAATTTCTTTAGAACGAATGTCGTTTTTTTGTTCATCTAATTCAATACCAAAAAACTCTAAATTTTCACAAGACATTTGTCTCATTAAAATTGAGTTTTCACCAATACCAGCTGTAAATATAATAGCATCTAATCCATTTAAAGCAGCAGTATAAGCACCTATAAATTTCCTAATTCTATAGCCTGCTAAATTTAAAGCAATTTGGCATTCTTCATTACCATTACCTGCTTTTTCTTCAATTTCTCTTAAATCAGAATAACCAGTTAAACCTTTCATTCCAGATTCTTTTTGTAAAATATCATTTACTTCATCTGCAGATTTATTAAATTTCTTCATTAAAAAGAAAATAACAGATTGATCGATATCTCCAGCACGAGTTCCCATAACCAAACCGTTGGTAGGCGAAAATCCCATAGTGGTATCAATACATTTTCCGTCTTTAATAGCAGACATGCTACAACCATTACCTAGGTGAATCGTAATTATTTTTGATGATTTTTCACCTAAATGTTCTATTGCTTTTTCAGAAACATATTTATGACTAGAACCATGAAAACCGTAAGCTCTTACTTTATTTTCTTTTAAATAAATAGTAGGAATTGCATATTGGTATGCTTCCTTTGGCATTGTTTGATGAAAAGCAGTGTCAAAAACAGCGGTTTGCTTTGCAGAGGTAAAAATGGTTTCAGCAACTTCTATACCTGTTAAATGTGCAGGATTGTGTAAAGGAGCTAAATCAAATAAATCTTTAATATTAAATTTTACTTTTTCAGTAATAAGAACAGTACCGCTATATCTGCTTCCTCCATGCACAACTCTATGTCCAATTGCTTTTATTTCATCAACAGAATTTATAACACCTAATTCTGGATCTAATAAAGCTTTTGCTATTTTTTTTAAACCAACTTCATGGTCTAATATAGGGGTAACTTCAGAGTGTTTTTTATCATCTTTTTTGTGTGTAAAAATGGCATCTTGCATACCGATTCTTTCCACTAAACCAACACACTTTACTGTTTGTGATGGCATTTCTATTAATTGATACTTTAAAGATGAAGAACCTGCATTTATAACTAAAATATTCATATTATCCTTGGTGTGCTTGTATTGCTGTTAATAAAACGGTGTTAAAGATATCTTCTACAGTACAACCTCTACTTAAATCGTTTACTGGTTTGTTTAAACCTTGTAACATTGGGCCAATTGCTAAAGCACCTGTTTCTCTTTGTATAGCTTTGTAGGTATTGTTTCCTGTATTTAAATCTGGGAAAATTAATACAGACGCTTGTCCTGCTACTTCAGAATCTGGCATTTTTGTTTTTGCCACAGACATATCTACGGCTGCGTCATATTGTATAGGTCCTTCAATTTTTAACTCTGGATGTAAGCGTCTCACTATTTCTGTAGCTTTTCTCACTTTTTCTACTTCTTCTCCTTTTCCAGAGCTTCCAGAAGAATATGATAACATGGCAATTTTTGCATCTATACCAAAAGCTTCTGCAGATTGAGCTGAAGAAATTGCTATTTCTGCTAATTGTTCTGCATTAGGATTTGGATTTACAGCACAATCTCCCATTACAGAAACTCGGTCTGATAAACACATAAAAAATACAGAAGAAACTACAGATACCCCTGGTTTGGTTTTAATTAACTGTAAAGATGGTTTTATAGTATGCATGGTTGTGTGTACTGCACCAGAAACCATTCCGTCTGCGAGACCATTCATAATCATTAAGGTTCCGAAATAAGAAACATCGTTTACTAAATCTTCGGCAATGGTTTCTGTCATGCCTTTATGTTTACGAGCTTCATATAATGTTTTTACAAAAGCATCATTGTGTATAGAGTCTTCCGGATTTAAAATGTTTATTTTATCTAAATCTATTTGTAATCCAATTTGATCACATTTAAGCTGAATAGTGTTTCTATCTCCTAATAAGGTTAAGTCTACAATATCTAATAATTGTAAACGCGCTGCTGCAGTAATAATTCTTTCATCATCACCCTCTGGTAAAACAATATGTTTTTTATAAGCTCTTGCTTTTTGCAGCAAGTTGTATTGAAACATACTTGGTGTTAACTTTACGGAATTGTATGAGGTTAATGTGTTTGTTAAACCTTCTGCATTTACATACGTATCAAAAGTATCTAGAGATAGTAATATTTTTTTGTTGTGGCTTGCGTAAATTTTAGATTTTACTGCGCCAATCTTATTGGTAATACCAAAAGTACCTCCCTTTACGGAAATAATAGGCACGGTAGATTGTACCCCCTCAATTAGTTTGGTAATGGATTCTTCTGGTAGTAAAGAACCTGTTAAAACAATACCCGCAATTTTTGGGTAGTTGGTAGAAGCATTTGCTTGTAAAGCACCCAAAATAATATCTGCTCTGTCTCCAGGAGTAACTACTAAAGCATTTTCTCTAATTCTTGTTAAATAGTTGCGCAGTTGCATAGCTCCAGTGCTATAACTTCCAATGGCATTGTCTAGAAATTGTTCTCCAAATAATACTTTACCTTCTAAAGCTTGTAAAACTTCTCTAACGGTTGGATATGCTAAAAAGTCAATTTTAGGAATTACGTTTATTTGTAAGTTTTCTGGAAAACTTTTTTCTAATTCTTGTTGAATGTAGTTTACCTCATCAACTTCAATTTTATTAGCAATAATACCAATTACATCAACTTCTTTTTTGATAAAAGACTTATAAGTAAGTTGCATGGTGTTTACAAAATCTTTCTTTTTCTTGCCATTTCCAGACCCCACTATTAAAGCAGGAATACCTAGGTTTTTGGCAATCATTAGATTTACATCTAGTTCTGTAAAACCACCTTCACCAGAAAAGTCTGTACCTTCTACTAAAACATAATCATATTTAGCTTCTAGCTTTTTATATTTTTTAATTACTTTATGTATTACATCATCTGCCTTACCTTCACTTAGCAGCTCTACAACTTCATTGTGCTTATATGCATAACAGTCATCATAATCGATATCTAAATTAAAAAAGTTGATAGCAGTATTGGTGTGGTCATCAAATTTACTGTCTTTTACTTCGTTGATAATAGGTCTAAAATATCCTACTTTAGAAGATTTGGTCAGCATCATTCTTAAAAGACCTAATGATACCAAAGATTTACCACTGTCGGATTCAATTGCGGCAATATATATAGCTTTACTCATTTTTTTTGTTAATTGTATTTGCAAAAATATGTTATAAAGAAACTAATAATTATGATAATAGTCATCATTTTTTAATAGAAAAATGGATTTTTAGATAAATAAATAGCTATTATTTGAAATTTATAGATTTTATTAAAAGATATTGGGTTACAATTCTATGAACGTTAAAAAGCATTAGTATTTATTTTTTCTGATATAAGTTATAGCTTTTTGTTTTGTATAAATAAAGAGGGTTTTGTACACTGTACAAAACCCTCTTTATTTTTTTAAAAAAATATTTGTTTCTATTTTTTAACAAAAGCAACACGTCTGTTATTTGCTTTTTCTTCTGCAGAACTATTACTGTTTAAAGGTTCTGCTTTTCCTTTACCAATAACGGTTAATCTTTCCGTTTCTATACCCTGTTCTACAATTGCTTCTTTTACAGCATTTGCTCTTTCTTCAGATAATTTTAAATTAATATCATCTGCACCGTCATTATCTGTATAGCCTATAATATCAAAATTCCAATCAGAATTATCTTTTAAGATTGTTACTATTTTATTAATGATACCTAGTGAAGGCTTTTTAATTTTTGCTTTTCCACTGTCAAAAATAATTCCGTTAGTTACATATTTTCCATCAGCAATAATTCTCTTATACATTTCTCCGCCTCCATGAGCAATTCTAACATTTTTTAAGGCGATATAAGGATGTACTTTTTTACTTCTAGTATGGCACAATAACTCTAAACCAAAAACGGTTGGTTTTACATCAAAATTTGGTAAGTTAGAAATTCTTTTAGAGTCGTAATACATTTTGTATTTTCCTTTATAATAAGATATTGAAATGTGATGCCATTCGTTTTGAGCTCCAATAGCAATGTTTTCAATTTTAAAATTACTGTTAGATGCCCAACCTGTTAATTTATCTGTATTTACATCAAACCTAACTTGTACATCTTCGGAATGAAATTTAGGCGTAAAATGAAGTTCTTGCGTCATCCACCAAATTTTTTCTTGTCTAAAGTTTGGAATTAAAAGATCATATTCTATGGTAAATTCATCACCTAGATAATCCGTGCTTTTAATTAATGGTGTAATTGTATTTCCGTCTTTAGACATTAATATGATTACTTTTTCTCCATTTAATTTTGCTACCTCTGCGTTTCCTTTTATCAAGTCCCAACGAGCTGGAAATTCGCCAACTTCTTCCGTTTTTAAATCATCATAAAAGATAACATCTTCTCCTGGTACAAAACGAAAGTTTCTCCATAAGTTAGGAGTATCGTTACTTATTAATTCATTATCTTCATCATCATTTTCTATGCTCTCATTATCAGCAGTGGTTTCTCCGTTAATCGTTTTATCAATTTTGTCTTCTGCACCTTTTACAAGTGCATCTTCAGCTTTCTTTTTAAGTTTTTTCCATAATTGAGCTTCACTATTTTCTGTAAAAGCAAAAATCATTAGTAATGTTAAAAATAAGGTAGTAGTTTTCTTCATAATCAATTTATAGTTGTTTTTTTTTATTTAGTCAAAATTACGCAAAAAACCTACACCTGTAAAATGCCCATATTAAATTTTTTTGTAATAGGAGCGTGGTTTGCAGCTTCAATACCCATAGAAACCCAATCTCTAGTTCTTAACGGGTTAATTACAGCGTCTGTCCATATTCTGGCAGCGGCATAATAAGGTGAAATCTGTTTGTCATAACGCGATTTTATTTTATCGAATAACTCAGCTTCTTTTTCTGGTGTTATTTCTTCTCCACGTTTTTTTAGGGATGCCGTTTCTATTTGTAGCAATACTTTAGCAGCAGAATTGCCACTCATTACTGCTAGTTCTGCACTTGGCCACGCAACAATTAACCTTGGGTCGTATGCTTTACCACACATGGCATAATTTCCTGCTCCGTAAGAATTACCAATAACAATTGTAAATTTTGGAACTACAGAATTACTTACTGCATTTACCATTTTTGCACCATCTTTTATAATTCCACCATGTTCAGATTTTGATCCGACCATAAAACCGGTAACATCTTGTAAGAAAACCAACGGTATTTTTTTCTGATTACAATTGGCTATAAAACGGGTAGATTTATCTGCGGAATCGTTATAGATAACGCCTCCAAATTGCATTTCTCCTTTTTGTGTTTTTACTAGTTTACGTTGATTGGCAACAATACCAACAGCCCAACCATCAATACGAGCGTAACCAGTAATAATTGTTTTTCCGTAGCCTTCTTTGTATTGTTCAAATTCTGAATTGTCTACCAAACGCTTTATGATTTCTAACATATCATATTGAGCGTTTCTTTCCTTCGGAAGGATTCCGAAAATATCATCTTCATTTTCTTTTGGCGGAAAAGCTTCGGTTTTACTAAAACCTGCTTTGTCATAATCACCAATTTTATCAATAATGAATTTTATTTTATCAAGCGCATCTTTATCGTCTTTTGCTTTGTAGTCTGTAACTCCAGAAATTTCGCAATGTGTAGTTGCGCCTCCTAAAGTTTCATTATCTATAGATTCGCCAATAGCTGCTTTAACAAGATAACTTCCAGCAAGAAAAATACTGGCAGTTTTATCTACAATCAAAGCTTCATCACTCATAATTGGTAAGTACGCACCACCTGCAACACAACTTCCCATAACAGCAGAAATTTGTGTTATTCCCATACTACTCATAATAGCGTTATTTCTAAAAATACGACCAAAATGTTCTTTGTCTGGAAAAATTTCATCCTGCAAAGGCAGATAAACACCCGCAGAATCTACTAAGTAAATAATAGGTAATCTATTTTCTATGGATATTTCTTGAGCTCGTAAATTCTTTTTTCCAGTAATAGGGAACCATGCACCTGCTTTTACAGTAGCATCGTTTGCTACCACTATACATTGCTTTCCTTTTACGTATCCCATTTTTACAACAACGCCTCCAGAAGGACAACCGCCATGTTCTGCATACATATCTTCACCTGCAAAAGCACCAATTTCTATTGATTTAGAATTGCTGTCAAGAAGATAATCAACTCTTTCTCTTGCGGTCATTTTACCTTTTTCATGCAGTTTGTCAATTCTTTTTTGACCACCACCTAATTTTACTTTGGCAAATCTTCTTTTTAGATCTGATGCTAACAATTTATTGTAATCTTCGTTTTTGTTGAAGTTGATATCCATCGAAATTTATTTCTTAATTTATGCTAATTTAAGAAATATTCTTTTGATTAAAATGATAAAAAAAAGAGGTGTACTAAAAAGGAGTTTTTTTGTCAATCTAAATTTATTTCAGATTCTTAGGATTACCTAACTTTAGTAAGTTTAGATACTGAAACAAGTTAAGTATGACAAGGTTTAAAACTTTTTTAGAAGACCTCTTTTTATTTTTAAAAAGCTGCTTTTATTTTCGCAATAAAGAAAAATGTCCTTTTTTAAGAATTGGCTTTTTCTCGGTATCAATAGGTGTTAGTTGTACAGAAAACCAATAGTCGTTAGAAGGAAGGAGTTTACCATTGTAGGTACCATCCCAACCGTCACTATTTATGGTTGTTTGTGCTACTAATGTACCATATCTGTTAAAGATATTAATAGTGCTGTTTGATTGATATAAGGTGGTATTAACTCCTTTTACAGCCCAAGTATTATTTTTTGCATCCCCGCCTGGAGTAAAGAATTTTGGAAACTGAATAACAGAAACCACTAGCTTAGAAGAACCACAACCATTTTTATTTTCAACAATTATTTTATAAATTCCGCCTTCTATATCTTCAAAAATATTACTGTCTTGAAAAGAGCGAATTGTCATTCCGTTTTCATCTTCTAATGCATATTGAAATTCTTCGTTAATTAAAGGATTTCTAGGAATGTCTATTCTGATGTTTAAATTAGAATTTATAATAGAAAGATCATCTATAATGGTAACAAAACTTTCTTCTAAATTATCGAAATCTGATTTATAAACGGTGATAGTTCTAGAACGAGAACAACTGTTTGTGGATGCTGTAACTGTATATTCTCCAGCATTACTAATATCTAAGTTTTTTGTACTTCCTAAATCATCTCCATTTTTATTGGTCCATTGGTAAGTGTATGTCTCATTAGGGTTTAATACATTTAATGTGTAAGGAATATTTTCTGCACAAATAATTATAGGTTCATTAGGTAATTCCCCTTCAACTGTAAATTCTGGAATCTTATTTACCTCTAAATAAAATTCACCAATTCCTTGACAATTGTTATTTGTAATACTGATTAATTTGTAAAAAATAGTTACAAGATTTCCAGCTGAATACGGGTGATTTTTGTTTCTATAGGTTGATAAATTTTGTGTTTCTGTAATTTCTTTTAAAGATCTTGTTCTAGCATCATCCGTTTCGTAAAATTCAATTTTCATATCAGAATCTGTAGAAATTTTACCTGGAATATTACTTATATCAAAAAAGGTAATTCCATCTGAATCGTCATTGTTTATAGTATCATTTCCTTCAGAATCTAGAAAATCATCACATTGAGAAATTGTGTCATTAAAAGTTTCATTAGGAGCGTAACTAACCATTAAATTAATTTTAGAAATAGCATAACAGCCTGTTGTGTTAGAAATTGTTCTTACCCAAGCTTCACCAGTAGTATCTACAAAATAACTTGTATTGTCTGCAACTTCGGATGTTCCATTTTCAGCATCCAGTTCTGTTGCATAATATTTAAAAGTTACACCTGTTTTGTTGGTAATGCTAATTTCTGCTTCCGTAAGGTTAAAAGTTGTTTGCAGGTCTGCATCGTTATCACATTGAAATAATTCTGCTGGATTATTTACAATAACAGGTTTTGGGTTTACCATTAAAACAATTGCATCAGAAGTTAAACCACATGTATTTCCTGTTTTACTTAAAACGACTCTGTATTGATAGTTGTCATAAGATAAAGGTGTATTTGTAATTTGTAATGAATTTGTAGTACTACCAGAATAAAAAGTATCGTCAGAGACTGTGTTCCATATTGTACCATCAGTAGAAAATTCCCATTCAAAATTATCTGCATTAGCATCTATAGTAACTGTTTCTGTATCACCTTCACAAAAAGTAACATCGTTAAATGTTGTTATAATAATAGGGGCAGAGGTTGTGTAATTGGCGTTAATAGGATTTATATATCCATCAGAGTTTTTAACCTTACCATTGGCATCAACTTCAAAAAGATTTGCAAATAATTTACCAGAACCATTTCCAGTAAAACCAGCTTCAATAACATCAAAACAATCATCACCATCAGAATCTGAATCAACAAAATTGAAAATCTTATCTTCATCTGTATCCGAAATTGTATAATTAAGTGACAATGTTTGTATAGAAGTATCATTTTCTAAAGCATCTGCCAATCCGTTTTGGTTGATGTCTTTAAAAACATCAATAACACCGTCGAAATTTAAGTCTAAATTATGTCCAGCTTCTGTGGAGTCGAAAATTCCATCATTATCAGAATCATAATCTAAGTAGTTTTTAACGCCATCTCCATCGGTATCTAAATTTGTTGAAATGGAATCAAAAATATCATCTAAACCATCAAGATTTGCGTCTACGTTTGATAAAGTAATATTTTGACCATAAGCGTCATATAAGTCCGGTATTCCGTCGTTATCAGAATCCAAATCGAACATATTTTCAATTCCGTCACCGTCTGAATCTAAAGAGAAACATGTTAAACCTAATGTTCCATTAAATGTAGAAATAGCACTGCTATTGTTATTATAATGTTCAAAAGTGATATTGTTAATTTGACTGGCTACAAATTGAAATGTACTTGTATTCCCTACTAAATTTGACTTAAACTTAAATTTAATAACTGATGATGAAAACTGCGTAAAATCATCTTCAAATTCATCATCAAAATTAGAGTCTACTAAAATCTGGTTGTCAGGATCTACTAATGTAATATTTTTATTTGCTTGAGATAATCTTAGGATAAAATATTCTTCAGAAGAAATAGTGTGATCTTTTGTAGTATTTTGAGTTAATTTAAAGTTGATATTATCATCAGTAAATGTTAAAGTGTATCTAGAGTTTGATATAGTACCAGTATTAGCCGTACTAACAAAATTACCATTTGCATCTCCACTAAAAGTGGTGTTTTCTGATGCTAAATTAGCTGTAATTGGAGTTAAATCTTCTTGTACAACTGGAGAACTAATATTTGTTAAATCGATGATTTTGTTTCCTAAAGATTCATCAATATTTAAAATTCCATCATTGTCTATATCAATATCTAAGTTGTCTATAATGCCGTCGTTATCATAATCATCAGGACAAATACTAACTGGGATTTCTACAGATTCAAAAGTTTTTAAGTTGAGCGGATCACAACCAATGGTACCAACTAATTTGTAGTTTCCTGGCTTAGTAGGTGTAATTTTAGGAGTAATAATTCCTGTTGAAACATTGTTGAAAAACCATTCAAAAGTATCAAATAAGTCAGAATTTGCAACTTGTAATTCTAAACCATTACCAAGACAGTTTCCTAAAGTAGCAATAGCTACATCAAATTTTATTTCAGGGTTAGAAGGAAAACCAGAAAAGAAACTACCAGAAGAAGCAGCACCGTTTTGGTTAAAATAAGCGCAATACAATTCTCCGCTACTTTCAATAGAAATATTACCTGTTAAATTGGTTACTTTATAGGTAACGTAATTTGGGTTTCCTTGTACATCATATGGTCCTGAAGTGCTATAGGTAGAAATAGGTTGAGCATTAATATTAACAGTAGCTCCTATGTTTGTAACAATAGTAATACCACCATCAAAAGCTGTAGCGCCGATATCTTCAATATTAGGAATATTATCTACTTTACCTCGGTTTTCACAACTTAAAGGCGGAACAAAAAATAAACCTTGATTTGCTTCACTTGTGTTTGCTCCAATTCCTTGATATGCAAAAACCGGATTCGAAGTTTTTACATACATATTCCCATTAGAATTGTACTCATTTCCTTCAATCAAATAATACTCTCCTGCATTTAAAGTTGTTTCAGCAGTAATATTCCCGTTAATAAAAATATCAGTATTATTTTCATGTGCAACAATTAATACATTTTCCCAACCATTAGAACCGTCACCTTTCACAAAAATATATTCAGAACCAATTTTATCTACTCCTACAATTTGGTCTATTCCATAATCTCTACCACTTCCATTATGAAAACTTCCGTTTGCAGAACCTATATTTACAACAATAGGTTTATCTGAAGTAATTAAAGTACCAATTAGACCATCTCTATTTATCGTGTTATCAAAAGAATTTGTAGCTACAACATAGCTTTCGCCTTCATTTAAAGTAACAGAAATTGGTAAACTCCCAGAATAATTTTTGATTAAAATTCCAGTTGGTAAATCATCAAAATCTACTGTTGTATTATCTTCTGTAGCCATCACAGAAATAAAATTTAAGTAATTGGTTTGAGGGTTTTGATTTGTAAACATTCCTGCTCTAAAAGTTGTTCCTAAAGCAGAAGCACCTTTACTAACCAATGCACCGGCTTGTGCACGAGAACCAGCTAAAACTCTTACAGAAACATACACAACATCACTAGCTTCAATTATATAGCCTTTATCGGAATGCACAATACTTGTTTGTCTTGAATCTACAAAAAGCTGACTGTTTCCTGTACCAATAGATATTTCTTTCGGAGAAGTATTAGTGATAATACCGGTAATAGGTGTAGTAGAACCAACTTGTGTAACTGTATAACTTACATTTTGATTGCTTGGAGTAGAAATATAAATATATTGTTCCTCAGGATTTGCATTTCCTACTTCAGCGTAAGTTAATGGCGGAATAAAATGCTTTCTACTTAATTGTGCATTTATATTTTGAAAAGTAATAAAACAGAAAAAAAGTAATAATACGTGGGGGAAACTTTTGCGCATTGTAATATTAAATTAAGTATTCTTATTATTAGTGGTTAAACAATTTTAACAACACAATAATTTAATGCCAAATTACAAAAGTTTATTGATTTTTTTTTATTTAATTATACTATTAATAGATTCTAATATGCTTATAAATCTCTCTTTTGTAGCAATCTGTAAGAAAGGTAAACAAATATGAATGTCCAGAAACAAACAATAAGAATAGAAGAAAAATGTACATCGTAACTTTTTGTGAAACTTTCTCCTATTTGGCTAGCTACAGACTTTACAGCACCTAATCTAGAAAAAGGTTCTTTTATTAAGTTTGATATAGCTTCTAGAGGTAAAAATTGCATAATAGCATCTACAGATTCACCTGTTTTGTCTGCATCTCTAAAAGTCCAAAATAAATATCCTTTAAACATACTTTCTGCTATAAGCCAAACTACCATAGCACCAACAGCAAAAGCAGAACGTTTTACTAAAATTCCAAAAAATAACCCCATAGAAAAGAAACCAACTAGTTTTATAAAAAAAGCTAATAAGTAGACTAGATCTGTAGTGATTATAGAAAATTCATTGTAATCTGAATATATCAGACCTAAAATTAAAGAGACAACAAATACAAAAATGGTTGAAATTAAAGCAAATACAACTACTGTATAAAATTTAGAGAGTATAAATTCTTTTTTACTTAAACCGTCAATTAAATTTTGCTTTAACGTTTTGTAACTATACTCATTAGCCATCATAGAAACAATAACCAAGAGTAAGAAAAACTTTAAAATTGAAGCCACGTAAGTATTAAAATGCCAGATGTATGGAAAATTAAAAATACCCATATCTGCTAAATGGAATTTTATTGGACCAATATCAAATTTTATCACTGCAATTAATGCAATAGAGGTAAGTAGGCCAAAGTAAATAAGTGATAATACTTTACTGGCACTGTTGTGTTTTAATTTATGAAATTCTATAGTAAGTAGTCTTAACATGACTTTGTAGTTTAAAAGGTGATTAATTGTTGTTGGTTAGATCTAAGAATTGTTGCTCTAAACTAGGTTTACGTTTTACCAAGTGAGATAGAATAATCCCTTTTTTAAATAGAAATTCATTTATTTCTGTTGATGAGATTTCGCTATTTAAAGTAGCAACTATGGTTTCGTGATCTTTACTAATTTTACCAATTGCAGGATGCTCTTCTAAAATAGTCATTAATTTATCTTCGTTCGTTTCTACTTTTAACTCGAACAAACCATTAGAAGCTGTCATTTCATCTACACGACCTGCGTATAATTTTACACCTTTTCTTATAACCACTACGTGAGAACATACTTTTTCTACTTCGTCTAATAGGTGGGAAGCTAATAAAATAGTGGTTCCGTTTGCTGCAATATTTTGTATAATCTGACGAATTTCATGAATACCTTGCGGATCTAAACCATTTGTAGGTTCGTCTAAAATTAAAATTTCCGGATCATTTAATAGGGCAGAAGCAATAGCTAAACGTTGTTTCATCCCTAAAGAAAACGTACTAAACTTGCTATCTCTCCGGTCAAAAAGATTTACGGTTGCAAGTTTCTCGTTTATTTTTTCTGTTGATATTTCTTTTATCTTACAAATTAAAGCTAAGTTCTGAGTAGCTGTCATGTAAGGATAAAAATTAGGTCGCTCTATAATTGCACCTACTTTTTTTAAGGCTTGATGTGTAGTTAGTTTTCCGTCAAACCAAGAAAATTCTCCAGAAGTTCTGTTTACAACATTTAAGATAATTCCTAAAGTGGTAGATTTTCCACTTCCATTAGGACCTAAAATTCCGTAGACATTTCCTCTCTCTATATCAAAAGAAAGATTGTTTACTGCGTGAACTTTTCCGTATTTTTTATCGAGATTTTTTAGTGATAAGATAGTTTCCAAAGAAATTGATTTAGTCGATTATGTTTGTAAGACGACTAATTTACAATTTTGTTACGGGAAATTTTGGTAATTGTTGAAATGTGTAAAAGTGTAATTGTTAAAACTAGATGCTTAATAATTATTGTAAGTGTAATTTTAAACACAGTTACACAAATAAACGCTTAAACAATTACACATATTTCCTAATATTCAGTAAAGTCGTAATCATCATCAAAATGACCAAACTCATCATCAATGTCTTCTTCATCACCAAAACCATCGTCTAATTTTTCTGCAATAAATTCTTTTTCTGGTGCTTCACTAGGTATTTCTCCAACAGTTAAAATAATTTGTGGTAAATCACCTTTTTTATCAGCCGAAACCTCAATAACTTCAACGTAGAAAGTCCACATTTTTAAGAAATCGTACACATAAATTAGTTTATCACCTTCTTGGGGTAACGTCTCATTTAAAATACAAGTCTGCATAGAAACACCTTCGCCAATCTCTTCCATATTAAACAACGGAATTTCTTCACCTTGGTTCCACTCATCATCGGTTTTATAAAAAGAAGCCATTTCTTGACCTCCAAAACCAAAAGACTTTGCAATTGTTGCATGTAAATCTTCTAAGTTTAAGTTGTCATCAACTAAAATAGTTCTGATTACATCTTCTTTTGTGTCTAAAATTATGCGTATTTTGTACATGAAATGGTTTCGTTTTTCTGCTGCAAAAATACAAAATTTTATATGTACTTTTACCATATAAAACGAATGATATGGATACAGTTGCTATTTTAAAAGCATTTAACGAGAGTTCTAAAAACACATTAATGGAAACTCTTGATATTGAATATGTTGCTCTTGGTGATGATTTTTTAACTGCAAAAATGCCTGTGAACTCTAGGGTGCATCAACCTTACGGACAATTACATGGTGGCGCAACTGCGGCTTTGGCAGAAAGTGTGGGTAGTGCAGCGTCTAATTTTTTTATAGATAGTAAAACGCAGTTTGTAAACGGAATTCAGTTGTCTATAAATCATATAAAAAGCAAAAGAGAAGGAGTGGTTTTTGCTACTGCAAAGAACATTCATAAAGGTAAAACAACGCATTTGTGGGAGGTTAGAATTGTTGACGAAAATGACGATTTAATTTCCGTAGCAAAAATGACCAATATTGTTTTAACTAAGAGATCATAAATACAACACATTGAATATTATTTTTAATAAAATTGAAGAAAATTACAAAAGAAACATCCCTTTTGTAGTTTATAGAAAACCGAATACAGAATCCGTTAATGGATTTTTTATGAAGGATGATACATTGCATTTTACAACTCAATTTAAAGAAACCGGATTTGTTTTTGCGCCTTTTAATGCTGATGAAAAAGCGGTTTTATTTCCTTTAGAAAAATCAGAATTTATTCATGAAAATATTTTAATTGAAGAAAATTTATCTCTTAATGATACTGTATCAAGCGAGGTAAGTTCTGATAAAGAAAAACATCTTCATTTGGTAGAAAAAGCGCTAGATGAAATAAATAATAACGAGCTTATTAAAGTTGTAGTCTCTAGAAAAGAAGAAATTCAATTAGATGAATTTGATGTGCTACTTACTTTTAAAAAAATATTAAATACCTATGCAAATGCATTTGTATATGTTTGGTTTCATCCAAAAGTAGGTTTGTGGTTTGGAGCCACTCCAGAAACACTTTTAAATATTACCGGAAATACTTTTAAAACGATGTCTTTAGCAGGTACTCAAGTTTATGTAGATACCGAGGAGGTTGTTTGGAGAGGTAAAGAATTAGATGAGCAGCAATTAGTTACAGATTTTATTGAAAGTCAATTAAAACCAATTTCTACCAATCTTAAAATTGATAAGACAGAAACGGTAAGAGCTGGGAATTTGTTGCATTTAAGAAGTAGTGTAGAAGGTGAGTTGAGGTTTACGTCCAATTTAAAAACATTAATTAGAGGCTTGCACCCAACACCTGCTGTTTGTGGCCTTCCAAGAGAAAAAGCTGAAGAGTTTATCTATAAACATGAAAACTATAAAAGAACATTTTATAGCGGTTTTTTAGGAGAACTAAATATTGAAAATAATAGTTCTTCTCTTTTTGTAAACTTAAGATGTATGAGTGTAGCAGATAAAATAGCTTCTATATATGTTGGTGGCGGAATTACAAAAGATAGTTCAGCAAAAAAAGAGTGGGAGGAAACTGTTGCTAAAACTAAGACAATTAAAAAAATACTTTAATTTACTGAATAGTAACCCTGAAAGGGTTTCAAACCCTTTTAGGGGTATATAAACCAAATATAGTTTAAACAAAAATCAAAAAACCGCAAATAGTAAATTTGCGGTTTTTCTTTTTGTGTAAAACTTGAAATAAAATATTTTTAACGTACTTATTTATTCCTATTTGGTATTCTCAATTAAGCAAATACAAAAATAGTTTAAGACTGTTATATATCGTCAAAAGAAACATTTGTAAAACTCTCTGTAGATTTTACTTCTTCAGTAGTTTCAGTTCCTTCTTCCTTTTTAAAATCTTTTTGGTGACGCTCACTAATTACTTCGCTCCCTTTTTCATTTAAAATGTAGTCGGTTGCTTTACCTAACATTTCTTGAAAATCGGTAAAATCTTCTTTATATAAGTAAATTTTGTGCTTTTGGTAATGGAAAGATCCATCATCATGTGTAAACTTTTTGCTCTCCGTAACAGTTAAGTAGTAATCATCTGCTTTTGTTGCTCTTACATCAAAAAAGTAAGTTCTTCTTCCTGCTCTTAATACTTGTGAAAAAATTTCTTCCTGTTCAACTCTCTCTGCTCTCTCTGCCATAATTCTTGTAAAATAGTAATTATAATATTTTTTTTATACTTAACAAATCTAACAAAATATTTTATGTAGCAAGGTTAAACATTAAATTTCTTTTTCTAAAAGTTGTTGGTCATACAAATCTTTGTAATAACCGTCTATGTTTATTAGTTGATTATGAGTTCCTTGTTGTATAATTTCTCCTTGATCTAAAACAATAATTTTATCGGCATTTTTGGCCGAAGAGATTCTGTGACTAATTATAAAAGTGGTAATATTTTTTGATATTCTCTCTAAATTTGAAAGGATTTTTTCTTCAGTTTCTGTGTCTACAGCAGACAAGCAATCATCAAAAATTAAAATTTTAGGTTTCTTTATTATTGCTCTTGCAATAGAAACACGCTGCTTTTGTCCACCAGAAAGCGTTACACCACGTTCCCCTAAAACGGTTTTGTATCCGTTAGGGAAATCGATAATATTTTTATGTACATCTGCATTTTTGGCTGCAGCAATAATCTCTTCTTGTGTAGCGTCTTCTTTACCAAATTTAATATTGTCTTCTATGCTTTCAGAAAACAAAAATGGATCTTGTGGGACAAAACCAATCTGACTTCTAACAGCATCTAAATTAGCCTCTTTAATAGGGATATCATCTAATAAAATAGTTCCTGTTTTAGTGTCATACAACCTAGAAATTAATTCTATAATAGTAGATTTCCCAGAACCTGTTTTACCTAAAATAGCGATGGTTTCCCCAGATTTAACAGAGATGTTAATATTTTTTAGAGCAGTTATATTAGTATCATCATACGTAAAAGTAACATCTTTAAAAGTAACATTTCCTTTTAACTCTATTGGTAAATTGCTGTTATTTTGTATTTCTGGTACATGCTGTAAAAACTCATTAATTCTAGCTTGTGAAGCTTCTGCTTGCTGTACCATAGAGGTAACCCAACCTACAACAGCTACGGGCCAAGTTAAGATATTTACATAAAGCATAAACTCTATAATGGTCCCTATTTGTATTTCGTTTTCTATATATAATTGACCTCCAACATATAAAACTAATAAGTTACTAATACCAATTAAAAAGACCATCAACGGAAAAAATAACGCATTTGCTTTTTGAAGATGGATGTTCTTTTCCTTACTTTCATCTGCAATTTTATCGAAGTCTTTTATAATGGATGCTTCAATTCCGTAAGATTTAACCACATTAATTCCTGAGAAAAACTCTTGATTAAAAGTGGTTAATTTTGATAAATATTGCTGAACAATTGTACTTCTTTTATGTATTACTTTACTTAAAACGAATATTGAAATCGATAATAAAGGAAAAGGAATTAAAGTGTACATGGTTAACTCCACATCAATACTCATCATTTGAGTAAAACCAACAACCAATAAAACAATCATATTAATAGTATACATTACTGCAGGTCCTACATACATTCTAACTTTAGAAACATCTTCAGAAATACGATTCATTAAATCTCCTGTTCTGTTTTTTTTGTAAAAATTAAGAGATAACCTTTGGTATTGTTGATAAATCTCGTTTTTTAAATCGAATTCTATCAACCTAGAAGTAACAATAATGGTTTGTCTCATTAAAAAAGTGAAAAATCCAGATAATATAGCGACACCAATAATTAGAAGTACGTTTATTAATAATTGATGCTGTACGTCTTCTAAATTAGTAACGGTTCCGTTTTGGTAATCTTCAACAATGTTTAAAGAGTCTCCTACTATTTGAGGTATTTTTAAAGCTAAAAATTTGGCTAAAACAGTTATTAATAAACCTATTAATAATCGCCATTTATATTTAGAAAAGTATTTGTTTACGTGTCTTAGTTCCTTCAATGAATATTGAATTTTTAAAAAAATAAAATTACAATAATTATAATATCTATAAATTATTTTTTTGTTAAATAAGTAAAAATGCAAAGATACAAGATTCAGGATAGAATTAATTCTTAAAAAAGAATAAAAAGGTAGTCGAATAAAAGTAAAATAACACTATTTTTGCACCCAAATTTATATATAAGTTCTTTAGAAAATGATTAACAGGAGACATATTCGAGTTAAAGTAATGCAATCTGTGTACGCTATGTTACATTCTTATAATGATGATATCATTAAAGAGGAAAAATTTTTAAAACATAGTATTTTAAAAATGTACGATTTGTACGTTTTAAACCTACAGTTATTGGTAGAAGTACAAAAATTAGCAGCTAAAAAAATAGCACTTTCTAAAAAGAAAATTCTTGCTACCAAAGAAGATTTAAACCCAAACAACAAATTTTTAAACAATAGACTGATAAATACCATCGCAGAAAGCGTAAGTATAGAAGGTTATGTTGAATTAAATGATGTAAATAACTGGGAAGAAAATGATGAGTATGTAAAAATTATTTTTGAGAAATTGCAAAATAGCGATTTGTATAAAAAATATTTAGCTACTGAAGAAGATTCTTATAAAGTAGACAAAGCTTTTGTAATTGATTTCTTTAAAGAAATTATTGCACCAAATGAAAAATTAGGAGAATATTTTGAAGACACTATGATTTCTTGGTCTGATGATATTCCTTTTGTAAATACTTGGGTTGTAAAAACATTAAGTAAGCAGAAAGATAATACTATTTTTGTTTTAGGTAAATTATATAAAGACAAGGATGATGAAGATTTTGTATCTAAAATGTTTAAGAAAACAGTTTTAAATAATACAGAGTATGAATCTATTATTGAAGAAAAAACACCAAACTGGGAAACAGATAGAATTGCCGATATAGATATGATTCTAATTAAAATGGCAATTGCAGAGTTTTTTAATTTCCATTCTATACCAACCAGAGTTACTATTAATGAATATATAGAAATATCTAAAGATTATTCTACAGAAAAGAGTAGCTACTTTATTAATGGAGTTTTAGATAAAATTTCTAAAGAATTTATAGAAAGTAAAAGAATTGTTAAAATAGGTAGAGGATTGCTTTAAACTATTGTTTTAGGTAATTAATTTATTATTTTTACGCAAAATTAAATCATAATGAAAAAAATAACAATTTTATTAGCATTTGTAATTACAGCATCTTTCTTTACAGCTTGTAAAGACGGAGGAAGTGCCGTTAAAAAAGTAAACCAAGAAAATTTAGATAACGCTGCATCTAGAGATAATGAAATTAAAAAAGGAACAGCTTTAATTTCATTAGATAAAACAATCTATGATTTTGGTACTGTAAATGAAGGAGATTTGGTAGAAACTAGTTTTGTGGTTACCAACTCTGGAAAAACAGACTTAGTAATTACAAACGCACAAGGTTCTTGTGGTTGTACAGTTCCTACTTGGCCAAAAGCACCAATTAAACCAGGAGAAACGGGTACTGTTGATGTGAAGTTTAATACAAACGGTAGACCAAATAGACAACAGAAAACAGTAACCTTAACAACAAACACAGAAGCTGGTAGACAGGTTTTAACAATTAAAGGTTCTGTAACACCAAAAGCAAAATAAAAAAATATGTATACTGTAATATTTTTACAAGAAGGAATGAGTGGTAGTTTAATGAGCATGTTGCCTTTTTTAGCAATTATTGTTGTGTTTTATTTTTTTATGATAAGACCACAAATGAATCGTCAGAAAAAAGAAAAAGCTTTTCAATCTGAAATTAAAAAAGGAGCAAAAGTGGTTACTTCTAGTGGTATTCATGGTAAAATAGCTGAAATTAATGAAGCGGAAGGTACCGTAACTATAGAAACTGGAGCAGGGAAAATTAAGTTTGAACGTTCTGCTGTTTCTATGGAATTAACAAACAAAAAATTAGCACCAGCTAAAAAATAAATAGTTAGTTAATTAAAATATTAAGTGAGCTATGTCTTTTTAGATACAGCTCACTTTTTTGTTAACAAGCTTTTGTGTAGATTGCATTAAAATTGATTTACTACCTTGATAAAGAATAGAAAAATAACGAAAAGTTTTATTAGTTTTTTAATAGCCTCTATTTTAATGTGGTTTTTAATTACGCTTTCTAAAGAATATACCACTAGTCTCACTTTTTCTGTAAACTATAAAAATATTCCTCAAGATAAATTATTAGAAAATAAGCCTACAAAAGAAATAGATATCATTGTAAAATCTACTGGTTTTAATATTATAAGATCTGGTTTTGGTGATAAAACAATTACCCTAAATGCTAATAGTTTGCGTAAAAAATCTTCTGGGAGCTATTATTTTTTAACAAAAAACCAAGTTAACACGATTCAAAAACAATTGCATTCTGGCATTGAATTACAACAAATTGTGTTGGATACTATTTATTTAGATATTGGTACTTTAACTTCTAAAAAAGTGCCTTTAAAACCAAATTTAGATATTAAATATCAAATTGGTTATGATATTTTAGAGCCAGTAAGTGTAGAACCAGATAGTATCTTAATCTCAGGTCCAGAAGCACAAGTAAAGAACATAACTTCCATAGATTTAAAAGTAATAAAATTAGAGAATGTTAGAGAAGATTTTTCTAAAGATGTTGAAATTGTGTTGCCTAAAAACTCTGGTAACGTTAAGTTTAATGCTAAATTTACAACCATTAGTGGTAAAGTAGAGAAGTTTACAGAGGGTACTTTAGAAGTTCCCTTTACAATAAAAAACCTTCCAAGAGGAGTAGATTTAACGATACTTAATAAAACTGTAGAAATAGTTTATGTAGTAGGCCTTTCTAACTTTAATAAAATTGATAAAAACTTTTTTGAGGTAGTTTGTGATTATAATCTTTCTAAAGATAATAACCTGGGGTATTTGTTGCCTAAAGTAATAGGAAAACCAGATTATGTTAAAAGTTTTAAAGTGATACCTAATAAAATAGATTTTTTAATTCAGAAATAAAATGGTTGTAGGTTTAACAGGTGGTATAGGAAGCGGTAAAACTACAGTAGCTACTATTTTTGCCAATTTTAATACGGTTGCTATTTACAATGCAGATCTTGAAGCTAAAAAGTTAATGAACACCTCTCCAATAATAAAGTCTAAAATTATTGAAGAATTTGGAGATGAATCTTACCTAGATAATCAATTAAACCGACCTTTTATAGCGAACCTTGTTTTTAAGGATAAAAGTAAATTAGCAGCGTTAAACGGAATTGTACATCCCGAAGTAAAAAATCACTTTAATGAATTTGTAAAGTTACATGCAGATAAAGAGTATATTTTATATGAAAATGCAATTCTTTTTGAAAGTAAAAGCAATCTAAAATGCGATATTATTATATCTGTTTACGCACCTCTTAACATTCGAATAGAAAGAACAATGCTAAGAGATAACACTTCTAAAATAGCGGTAGAAAACAGAATAAAAAACCAATGGTTAGAAGATAAAAAGTTACTACAATCTAACTATGTTATTACCAATTTAAGTAAAGAAAATACTCATTTTCAGGTTCTTAAAATCCATAATATTTTAACAAAAAAGGAGGTCTCAATTTAATTTTATTCAATAGGATTGTTAAAAGAGTCTTAAATTTAAAGTAAAGTTGTTAATTTAGGTTAAAAACAATAAAATCAACTTTTGAAAGCCGTAACTTTGATGTATGGGTAAGAAAATGTTTGTTCTTATTGTGGTTTTAATGAGCATTTCCTTGATAGGAATTATTGCTGTGCAGTTGTTTTGGATAAACAATGCAGTTGAAAGCAGAAATGAGCAATTTAAGAATGATATTCAAAAATCTTTGGGTAATGTAACTCAAAGAATAAATGATAAAGAGGAAGCTTTTTTTGATAAAAAAATGGAAGATTTCTTTGATAACGTTGGTTTGGCTAACGACGCTCAAATAAGAAATTATTTGTTTCAAGAAATAGATACTATTACGAAAGAGCGTTTTTCTATAGGGACTACTTATTTAGAAGAAAATTTTAAACTACCAACAGAGTTTTTAGACAATGATTCTATCATAGTAAAAAGAGTTACTGGCAAACAAGATTTTTTTCATTCAAGATTAATTAAAGGAGTAGACAATGCTTTTTCTTCTACAGATGAAAACAGATACTCTTTTACTAAAAGATTTAAGAAAATAGAAAATGCTTATAATTCGGCATATTTTGAAGATTATAAAAAAATTACTCCTCTTCATCAAAGAATAAGTAATAACGATTTAAATAATACGATTAAGGAAGAATTAGAAAAACGAAATGTATATTTAGATTTTAAATATGGTGTTTATAGTAAAGATGGTTTAGCTACAAAACTAAAATCTGGATATTATACTATAAACAAAAAAGAAAGCTATCCGTATCCTCTTTTTTTTAATGAAAATGGGGACGTTGAGTATGAGTTGTATGTAACTTTTCCGTCTAAAGATAAACACATACTTTCTGGTCTTTCGGGTATTTTAATACTTTCATTGTCCTTTATTTTTATCATTATTATCGCTTTTTCTAGTTCATTATATCAATTAATTAGACAGAAAAAAATATCAGAAATAAAAACTGATTTTATAAATAATATGACGCATGAGTTTAAAACACCAATTGCTACCATTAACCTTGCTTTAGACTCTATCAAGAATCCAAAGATTATTAATGATAACGAAAAAGTGTTGCGTTATGTAAAAATGATTAGAGATGAGAATAAAAGAATGCACTCTCAAGTAGAGAATGTCTTAAGAATATCTAGGTTAGAAAAAAATCAGTTAGATATTAGTAAGGAAACTATTGATATGCACGACACAATAGAAGATGCAATTACACATGTAAGTTTATTAATAGCTGATAGAAAAGGGACTATAAATACACATTTTGAAGCAATTATAACAGAAATTCCTGGTAACGAATTTCATTTAACAAATATAATTGTTAACATATTAGAAAATGGTTTAAAATATTCTGAAGGTGCACCTAAAATTAATGTGTACACAGAAAGTGCTAATAAATTCTTTATCTTTAAAATAAAAGATGAAGGAATAGGAATGAGTAAAGCGGTTCAAAAACAAGTTTTTGATAAGTTTTATAGAGAACAAAAAGGAAACATACATGATGTAAAAGGCCATGGACTTGGTTTAGCATATGTAAAAGAGATTGTAGAAAAACATCATGGTACTGTTTTTGTAGAAAGTGAGAAAGGAAAAGGAAGTACGTTTACAGTAAAATTACCTTTAATTTAAAAACATAACAATGGGAAGTAAAAAAATTTTATTAGTTGAAGATGATCCAAATTTTGGAACAGTCTTAAAAGATTATTTAGCATTAAATGATTATAATGTAACACACGCTAAAGATGGTATAGAAGGTTTAATCATGTTTAAAAACAGCGATTATGACTTATGTATATTAGATGTAATGATGCCTCGTAAAGATGGTTTTTCTTTAGCACAAGATATTAGAACTACCAATAAAGAGGTGCCTATTATTTTCTTAACAGCAAAAACTTTAAAAGAAGATGTTTTAAAAGGATATGCAGTTGGTGCAGATGATTATTTAAACAAACCATTTGATTCGGAAGTATTATTGCATAAAATTAAAGCAATTTTACAGCGTAAAGACACCGATAAAACTGCAGAATCAGAGCAATTCGAATTTGTTATTGGAGGCTTTTTCTTCAATTCTAAATTAAGACATTTATCTATTGGTGAAAATGGAGAACCTATAAAGTTATCTCCAAAAGAAAGTAAATTGTTGCGTATGTTGGCAATTCATAAAAATGATTTAATGCCAAGAGAATTAGCATTGACAAAAATATGGAGAGATGACAATTATTTTACATCTAGAAGTATGGATGTTTATATTGCAAAACTTCGTAAATACCTAAAACCAGATGAACATGTAGAAATTTTAAATATACATGGTGAAGGATTTAGAATGGTAGATAAATCTTAAATAAAAATAAGTTTCCCAGAAATAAAAAACTCAACATGATTGGTTATCAGGTTGAGTTTTTGTATATTTAATATATGGCAGAATTTATAAAAATATATAATGAGAATCCAAACCAAAAAGAAATAGACAAAGTTGTTGCTGTTTTAAAACGTGGCGGTTTGGTTATTTATCCAACCGATACTGTCTATGGTTTAGGTTGCGATATTACCAATAATAAGGCTTTAGAAAAGATAGCTCAGATAAAAGGCGTAAAATTAGAAAAAGCAAATTTTTCTTTTATTTGCAATAATTTAAGCCATTTGTCAGATTATGTAAAGCAAATAGATAGTGCTACCTTTAAAGTTCTTAAGAGAGCATTACCAGGTCCTTATACCTTTATTTTACCTGGAAGTAATAACTTACCAAAAGTCTTTAAAAAGAAGAAAACGGTAGGTATTCGTATTCCAGATAATAATATTATTAGAACTTTAGTAGAAGCTTTGGGTAACCCAATTGTATCTACTTCTATTAGAGATGAAGATGAAATTTTAGAATATACTACAGATCCAGAATTAATCTTCGAAAAATGGTCTAAGAGGGTAGATATTGTTATTGATGGCGGATATGGAGACAATCAAGGATCTACAATTATAGATTTTACAGATGGATATCCGGAAGTAATAAGAGAAGGTAAAGGAAGTTTAGATATTTTGTAATGCCAAAAATTCACTTAGAAACCATTATTAATATAGCTGATATTGATATTGTTTTCAATTTAATTAGAAGTATCGATTTACATAAAATTTCTACAAAAAACTCTAAAGAAGAAGCAATTGCTGGTAAAACTTCTGGTTTAATATCACTTAATGAAACAGTAACTTGGCGAGCTAAACATTTAGGTTTTACCCAAGAATTAACTTCTATTATAACAGATTTTGAAGCACCAACTTTTTTTGCTGATGAAATGGTTCATGGAGCTTTTAAAAGCTTTAGACATGAACATTTTCTTGAACGGAAAGGGGACAAAGTGATTGTAAAAGATATTTTTGACTTTACTTCACCTTTTGGGGTTCTTGGAAAAATTGCTGATTTTATTTTTCTTAAAAAATACATGCAACAATTTTTAATTGAAAGAAATAAGGTGATAAAATACTATGCAGAGTCTGGTAAATGGAGAGAAGTTTTAGAAAAGGAATTACTTTAGTTCGTCAAACTTTTTTCTACCCAACGCAAAGTATTGCCAAACAATACTTGTATGTAAATTGTAATCTTGTTTTTTTTGTAAAACTCTACGTTTTTTCAAAAATTTAAAGAAGTTTTTATAAACGCTAAAATGAGCTTTAACAATAGCTAAAGTGTGAACAGGCTTTAATTCTAATAGAAACTTTAAACCTGCAATTCCGTCTAAAATTAAACGCGAAAAAAGAACGAATAGAAACCATCTTTTAGGAACGTTTTTTACAATATTCAGTAAGCTATTTCTAAAGTTTAAATATGTTTTATGAGGGTTTGTTTCTTCTAAAGTAGCTCCGCCAACATGATATACGGTTGAAGAGCCCACGTATTTTATTTTGAAACCTCTATTTTGTGCTCGCCAGCACAAATCTATTTCTTCTTGATGCGCAAAATAATCTTCATCTAAACCACCTAGTTGATGAAATACTTTAGAGCGAATAAATAAACATGCACCAGAAGCCCAAAAAATAGTAGCTTCATCATTAAATTGCCCGTTGTCTTTTTCTAATTGATTAAATAGACGTCCTCTACAATAAGGATAGCCATATAAATCTATAAAACCACCGGCAGCGCCTGCATATTCAAACTTCGTTTTGTCTTTAAAATCCAATAATTTTGGTTGAATAATAGCGGTGTTTTCTTCATTTTTAAAAACATTTTTTATAGGATCTAACCAATTTTCTGTAACCTCAACATCAGAATTTAAAAGACAATAAATATCTGCATCTATAGATTGCAAAGCATCATTATATCCTTTTGCATATCCACCATTTATAGTATTTTCTATTACTTTAACCGTTGGGAAATTTTCTTTTACATAGGTAACAGAAGAATCTGTAGAGGCATTGTCTGCTATATAAATAGCAGCTTCTTTAGAACTAAAAGCTATAACGGATGGCAAGAACTGTTCTAACAGTTTTTGACCATTCCAATTTAATATGACGATTGCTATTTTCAAGAATGCGAATTTACTGTTTATAAGTTATTTTTTTTATATAATTTGTCTTAATAAAAGTATAAATAAATTGAACTTACACATGGGTTTAAGCAAAAGAGAAATGTCCGTTTTCTATTCTTTTTTCTGTTTTACTTTTAGAATAATGACAATTGTTATTTGTAGTCAGGAATATCCTTTAAAAAAATATAGGTTTCCTTTTCAAAATCCATTCTACAATAAAAATGTTCTAAACCATTGGTAACAATTAAGTAATTGGCTTTTAACTTTAAATTATATCGTGCAATTTGATCGAAAGTGTCTTGTGTGATTTTAATAGAAGGTGCTTTGCATTCTACAATAATCTCATGATTTCCTTCTTTATTAAAAACTAAAATATCTGTTCTTTTTTTACGATTATTAATGGTTAATTGCTTTTCTAAGGCAATTAAAGAAACTGGATATTTTTTTTCATCTATTAAAAAAGATACATAATGTTGACGTACCCATTCTTCTGGAGTTAAAACCATATATTTTTTTCTCAGTTTATCAAAAATAAGCGTCTTATTTTCGCTACTTTTGAGTTTGAAATTATAAGAAGGTAGGTTAAGTTTTTGCATCAGTCAAAAGTAAGTAAATGAACGAAATAAAAGACATTGTTTCAGATATAAAGAAAGGAATTATAAAGCCAATTTATTTTTTAATGGGTGATGAGCCTTATTATATTGATAAAATTTCTGACTATATAGAAGAACATATTTTAGAGGAAGCCGAAAAAGGGTTTAATCAGCAAGTAATGTATGGTAGAGATGCAAGCATAGAAGATATTGTTTCTGCTGCAAAACGTTACCCAATGATGGCCGAAAGACAGGTTATAATTGTTAAAGAAGCCCAAGATTTAAGTAGAAATATAGAAAAGTTAGTTGCTTATGCAGAGAATCCGCAACCAACCACTGTTTTAGTTTTTAATTATAAGTATAAAAAACTTGACAAGCGTAAAAAACTGCACAAAGCAATTGCTAAAACAGGTTTAATTTATGAAAGTAAAAAACTGTATGAAAATCAGGTTTCAGATTGGATTCGTAGAGTTTTAAGTGGTAAAAAGTATAAAATAGAACCCAAAGCATCTCAGATGTTAGTAGAGTTTTTAGGAACAGATTTAAGTAAAATTTCTAACGAGTTAGATAAATTAATGCTAATTCTGCCTAAAGAATCTATTATTAGTGATAAGCATATTGAAGACAATATTGGTATTTCTAAAGATTTTAACAATTTTGAATTGCGAAAAGCAGTAGGAGAGAAGGATATTGTAAAAGCCAATAGAATTATAAATTACTTTGCAGAAAACCCAAAGAACAATCCTTTGGTAATGACCATTTCTTTGTTGAATGGGTATTTTACCCAACTCCTTTCTTTTCATGGTTTAAAAGACAAGTCTAAAAGTTCTGTAGCAAAAACATTAGGTGTTAATCCTTATTTTGTTGATGAATATTTTTTAGCTGCAAGAAATTATCCAATGCGTAAAGTGGCACAAATAATTGCCTTTTTAAGAGATGCAGATGTAAAAAGTAAAGGTGTTGGCGCAAGTCAATCTCAAAAAGATATATTAAAAGAATTATTGTTTAAAATATTACATTAGAATGAAAAATATTTTCGAAAAAGAAATTACAAATGACGTAATTAAAAGAATCAATAATTTATCGGCTACAACAAATCCAACTTGGGGAAAAATGTCTGTATCTCAAATGTTAGCGCATTGTGCTGTTTCTTATGAGATGGTTTTTACAGAAAAATATCCTAAACCAAATGCTTTTACCAAATGGATTTTAAAGATGATTGTTAAAAATATTGTTGTTTCAGAAAAACCTTATGCTAAAAATGGAAGAACTGCATCTCAATTCATTATTGCTGATGATAAAGAATTTGAAGTAGAAAAGAAAAATTTAGTAGATTACATTATTAAAACCCAAGAATTAGGAGAAACTCATTTTGAAGGTAAAGAGTCTAATTCTTTTGGTAAACTAACTGCGGTAGAATGGAATAATTCATTTTATAAACATTTAGACCATCACTTAACTCAATTTGGAGTTTAGATTTACATGTTTTTTATAAATAAAGAAAGCGAGTAATATATAAATATTGCTCGCTTTCTTTGTTTAAATCACTAATTATTGAGTTAGTTTAGAATCAATTTTTTAGTAAGAATTTGGTTATTTACATCCTTAATTCTAATAAAATAAACACCTTTTTTAAAGGCTGATACTTCAAAGTAATTGCTGTCTATTGCTTCTTTAGAAAACGATTTTACTTGTTTTCCGGTAATATCAAAAATGGTAACTTCATTAGTTTTATCAGAAAGAACAAAGTGTGTTTTAGCTGGATTAGGGTACAGTTTCATAGAGTTTTTATCGTCTAACGTAAAATCATCCGAAGAAAGAGAAGCCGGGTTATTTGCATACACTTTAAATTCACCTGGAGCTAACGAAATACTAGCAGTTGTATTTGTAACTGTTATTGTAGTGTTATCTTCTAATAAATTATACCAAGTACCTGTTTGTTGAAAAGTAGGAGAAATACTTTGCGTGGTTACACCAAAATTACCGATAATAGTAATGTTTTGTATGTCTGAGGCAGATGCATCTGTTAAATGAATTGTATTTAATCCGTTAGCATTACCAACATCTAGAGTGAAATCTGAAGTTTCAAAAATTTCATATTGCAGTTTTAATTGAATTAATTTAGACCAAGTTTCTTTTAAATTCTTTCTATTAACATTGTCTAAGTAATTCCATAAAATTGGTTTATTTCCTGTTCTACCATTTTCTTCTATAGAAATATCATATCCTAATTCTCCGAATTGCCAAATCATTTTTGGTCCAGGAACTGTAAAATAAAAAGCGCCCGCTAATGCTTCTCTAGCTAATGCTGTATTTAAGTCTTTAACATTGTAGCTTCCGCTAGCGTTACCAAATTGTACGTTTTTATACATTAAACGCTCTTCATCATGGCTTTCCATATAACTAACATTTGCAGGTACAGACCAACCTCTGTTTTTGTAAGAAATCCAAGAAAAATCGGCTTCAGTACCATACCCCATAGTCGCTTGGTTGTATTGATGATTGTGGTTGCCCCAAACCATAATTCCTTTTCCTTCATCTAATTTATAATTCACCCATTCAGTTTCTTCTTCGTTGGTACCTAAATGTTCAAAAATAATATAAAAATTAGGGTCTATTTCCCATTGATCATCAGCATATTCTTTTAAAACATCTACTCGGTCTTGCTGATATGCATTTGTACAAGCATCTCCAGAAACACAATTTTGAGTAAATCCTTTGGTTAAATCCCATCTAAAACCATCAATTTTATATTCATCAATCCAATATTGAGAAACTCTTTTTACATAATCTTTTACAGCTTGTTTCGAGTGATTAAAATCATTAAAAACACTGTAAGAATGTGTTGCAGTTGGGTTGAAAAAAGGGCTATCTGAATTTGCTTGTCCGCCATAACCACCATTGTCTGTATTGTACATTCTATAATATGGATTTTGACCAGAAGCATGATTAAAAGCAACATCTATAATTACAGCAATTCCTCTTTTATGACATTCATCTATAAATTGTTTAAAAGAAGTTTTGTTGCCATAATATTTGTCTAAAGCCATATGAAAAGAAGGGTTGTAACCCCAAGATTCGTTGCCATCAAATTCCATGACAGGTAAAAACTCGATGGCATTAATACCTAATTCTTCTAAATAATCTAATCTTGCTTTTACAGCATCATAAGAATGTAAGGCATCAAAATCTCTTATTAAAAGCTCATAAATAACCAAGTCTGTTTTTTCTGGTTTTGTAAAGTTAGTAGTTTGCCAAACATAATTTGCATCTCCAGTTCTTAATAAAGTAACTGCGTGGTTGGTTTCTCCTGTAGGATAACTTGGTAAATTAGGATAGGTTGTTGCGTTTATATATTGATCGTTATATTCATCTAAAATTACAGTAGAGTATGGGTCTGCAACTCTTAAATCTGCATTGATGATGTATTGATACGTGTAATCTGTTTGCGGAGTTAAATTTGTAAGTTCTATCCAAAAACGATCTGTAGCACTGTCTTTTTTAAGTAAATAGGCATTGTTAATTTCCCAATTGTTGAAACTACCAATTAGGTGAATAAACTCTTTTTCGGGAGCATAAAAAACCAAAGTAGCTTTTGTATTGTCTGATGGATTCAAATTAATTCCGTCTTTCATTCCTGCAGGAACAGGTGCTTCTGAAACCGTTGGTTTTACAATTACTTTAAATGTTGTGCTTTTAATTTCTCCGTTATTTGTAGCTTCTAGAATAAAGGTAGTATTTTCTGTAACGGTAGGAGTGTAGTTGTATGTTGATGTGTTATTTTGTTGATTAATAACAACTCCATTTGCTTTTAAGCTAAAGTTTGATGCTAACGAAGTTGTTGCAGCAATTGGTAATGTTTCTCCAGAATTTAATATTGTTGTAGTCGTTGTAGGAGCATTTAAAGTTAGTTGATAAGCACCAACTTCAAAGTATTGGTCTTGAGTTTTCTTATCTCCAGAACCATCCTTAGCTTTAACTAACATACCAATACGTCCTAAACCAGTTCTATTATAGAAAGTTGATGGTTTAAATGTTATTGAATAAGTACCATTGCTATTGTTTGTTAGCTTTTGAGCTTCGTTAGAGTTCGTCCAACTTCCATTTGTTGGAGAATCCATAGCGTTTGCATCATTGATATCATAAGACCAAGACCATAAATAGATCTCTGAAACTCCCCAAGAAGCAGCTGTAATACCTGAGACTGTAATGGTTATATCATCGCTCTCGTTAAAAGTAGTAGGAGAAACCGAAAAGGTAGCATTTTGTACCTGACTATAGCTTAGAGTAGTTATTAATAATAAAAGTAGTGTAATTTTTTTCATAAGTAATCGTGTTAAAAAACAAAGACTACCGCTTTTAGGGGTAGTCTTTGTAAAGTTTTAAAAAAAATTAATTTATTGTATACGTTGGGTTTTCTGGATCTGTAAAGTTTAATACAAAAGAATATGTACCAGCAGTGGCTACTAAATTAGCTCCTCCGTTATCTAAAATTCCATCAGCATTGTCATCACCATAATTTAAAGCCCATGCTCCATTAGATCTAAATTTATATTCACCATCTATAAGTGTTACTTTATTTAGGACCCAAATATCATCATTTGGTTGAGACCAATCTCTTGTAAATAATACGTCTGGACCATCCCATCCATTAGGAGTTGCTTCTCCTACAAGTCCCCAAATATCTTCTATTGGTTCTAAAGAATAAGATAGATCATTTAGGTTTACAGTAACAATATATCTACCAGCTGTAGTAGCAATATTACCTCCAGATGCATCTAAGAACCCTGCAGCACCTTCTCCGTAAGCGGTACCCCAATCATTATTCATTCTAAACTTCATTTCACCGTCTAATAACTTTACAATTCCTCTAAATTGATCTGAATAAGAATCGTAAGTAAGAGCAAAATCTGGAGTTTCTCCCCAATTATTATAAGCAGAACCAACAATACCTAAAGAGAAATCTTCTATTTTATAAGTGTTGCTATTTAAGTTCATGGTAATTTTATAAGCACCAGACTCAACAGCGATGTTACTTCCACCAGCATCTAAAGTTCCGTCTGCACCGTCATCTCCAAAATTATTATCCCAATCACTATTTTCTCTAAATTTAATTTCTCCATCAATTAAAGTAACGTAAGCAACTAAAACACCTGCAGTACTGGTTGTATAGAATGGTAAGTCTGGAGTTGCACCCCAATCATTAGCAGCAGAACCAATGATTCCCCATGTAGTAGATAAGTCTAAAATACTAGAGTATGGAGTTACATTAATGGTTTGCAAATTTGTATTAATTAACAATTGATTGCCAATAAAGCCTTGTAGTTTTATAGACAAATCTGAAGCAACATCTGCTTCTGCACCCAATGCCAATGCAATAGAATTTAATTCTAAAGTTGTAAATGATTTCTCTAATTTATCACCAATTTCTATGGTTTCTGCACTACTAAAATCTCCTGAAGCTAAATCTATCAGAATTTTATACGTTGGCACTGCATCAAAACCAAAATCTGGTGCTGTCCAAGTTGTATGTAGAGCAATTTCAGTCTGATTCTCTTCTAAAAGTACAATAGGTGCAGTTTCTTGAATAATCAACGCTGTTGTAGCTGCTACATCCGGGTTTATGATTACTCTGTCATTAATATCTTCACAACTGGTAAAACCAATTGATACAATAATAAGAGCGAATAATGAATTTATTATTTTTTTCATGTCTTTAGTTATTAGTATCCTGGATTTTGTTTTAAATTAGGATTCGTTGTTATAATATTATTAGGCAAAGGAAAAAGGTTTCTATAATCTTGAACTCCAGATCCGTTTTTAGAATTCCCTTTAAAAGGCCATAAATACGTATCAGAAGTAAAGTAATTATATCTAATTAAATCTGTTCTTCTTTGTCCTTCCCAATACAACTCACGAGATCTTTCGTCTAAAACAAACTCTAAAGTTAAGTCTGCTATACTGATGTTTCCACTTACATTTCCGAAAGCTCTTTCTCTTAATTCGTTAATTTTAGTTACAGCCAATCCTAAATCTCCTCCGCCACCTCTAAGAGATGCTTCTGCGTAGTTTAAATAGATTTCTGCTAATCTTATTAACGGTAAATCTGTATCTACAAAATCTCCTGCAGCATCAGATCCTTGGTTTCCATTAGAATCGATGTTTTTAAATTTAGTAACAGCATATCCATTTTCAAAAGTAGGAATCTCTTCGATTTCTAAAGTTTGACCATCTGAATGAAACATTCCTCTTTTATCGTTTGCATCAAATTTATTAACCAAGTTTTTGGTAGTTCTTAAGCCTCCCCAGCCACCGTTTACACCAAACTCTGTAGCATTCATGTTTCCACCAATTGCAGCATGTACTAAAAATGTAGTACCTCCATAAGTTTGAGATCTAAGACCATCAAAATTTAAGGCAAAAATAAATTCATTTTGTGCTCCGTTTGTGTTATTGTCTGCTAAGAAAAGTTCGTCATAAGCACTTCCGTTTCCATTGGCATCTACCGTATTAATAGAATAACTAGAAGTCATTACTTTGTTAGAATACGTTACTGCTTCTGCATATTTTGCTGTACCAGTAAAAACTTCAGCATTTAAATATAATTTAGACAATAATGCCCAAGCAGCAGCTTGATCTACTCTACCATACTCACTAGATCCACTTACTTTTAATTCATCTTGAATTTCTAATAATTCAGTTTCAATAAAATTGAATATTTCTGTTCTTGATGCTTGCATTGGCAACTCAGTGGAAACAGAAGTAACTAAAGGTACGTTACCATATATATCCATTAAATTATAGTAAGCAAATGCTCTTAAAAAACGAGCTTCTGCAATATAACTTGCAACCTCCGTATCTGTTAAAACAGCTGCATTATTTATAAATGAGTTACAAAAAGATACTTCTTGTGCTAACCTATAGTACAATGCTTCAGAAAAATCGTTACTACCAGACCAATACATTCCATGTAAATCTGGTAAACCTGCATCTCCCCAACCAACTACAGCGTGGTCTGTTGTTAATTCATTTAAGTTGAACAACATTCTAGAATATTGAGAAAAACCTTCATCAATATCTTGTATGTCTGCCTCACCTGAAGGTCCTTTTTGACCTGTTAAAGCCAAACTAGCATATAATTTAGCAAGTGCTCCTTGTGCTTCTGTTGCATTAGAAAACACATCTTGTTCTGTAAAACTATCTGGATCAATAGGTAATTGATTCAAATCTTCGTGACATGATATAACTCCTAAAGAGAATAACATGATTACAATTAAATATTTAAATTTTTGTTTCATTTTTCTTTTTATTAAAAGTTAACATTTACGCCTAATACAAAAGATCTAGGTCTTGGGTAAAAATCATTATCGATTCCTAAGTTAATTTCTGGATCTAAACCATCATAATCGGTTATTGTTAAAACATTTTGTAATGATCCATAAAAACGAAACGTTGTGTTTTCTATCTTATCTAAAGTATAACCAAGTGAAATGTTATCAATTTTAAAGAAAGAAGCATCTTGTACAAAATGATCACTTAAGGCCGTTCTATCATTAATAACTGTAAAACCACTATTGTAGTAATCTGCATGTAAATTAGATAATATACTGTTGTTTGTAGCGTTTTTTTCAACACCTTTATTTGCAGCAACATCATTGTACATATAGTTACCAAAACTAGCTCTAGTTTGTATAGATACATCCCAGTTTTTATAACTAGCACCTGTGTTAAAGCCCATTAAAACATCTCCAAAAGGATCCTCATTAATGTATTTATCATCATCATTAATCATATTGTCGTTATTTCTATCAACAAAAACCCCTTCTAAAGGTTTTCCATTGGCATCGTACACTTGTTGAAAAACTAAGAAACTATTTGCAGTTTCACCTTCTCTATGTACTTGTACATTATTACCAACACCTGTAGAGATTCCTCCTTGTGGTTGGTCTGCAGATAATTTGGTAATTTTATTATCATTTAATGAAATGTTGTAGTCTACTGTCCATTCAAAATTATCTGTTCTAATAGGGGTTGTGTTTAAGTTAAACTCTAAACCTCTATTTTCCATGTTACCAATGTTGGCGTTAATTCTGTTTCCAAAATTTGTAAAAGGGTCTACAATAGAACTAGCAATAAGATCGTTTGTTTCTTTTAAATAAGCATTTACAGAACCTGTAATTCTTCTATCAAGAAAAGCAAAGTCTACACCAAGATTTAAAGTTCTTCCAACTTCCCAACGTAAATCGGTATTAATTGGTTCTGGTCTAAAAGTTTGATAAAAAGAGTTTCCGAATTGATAGTTAGCAGTATCTGTACTACCTTGATACCTAGTTAAAAACTGATAATCACCTAAACCATTAATGTTACCTATTTCACCGTAACCAACACGTAATTTTAATTCATTAAAGAAAGAATCTTCCATAAAAGCTTCTTTATGAATACTCCAAGCTGCAGCAAATGATGGGAAGAATCCCCAACGATCATCTGGGTTTAATTTAGATGAAGCATCTGCTCTTACGGTTGCTGTTAAATAGTATTTACCTTCATAATCGTAATTAGCACGACTGAAATATGATAATAACACGTTTTTAGATTTGTCTATAAATTCATACGTATTACCATCTTCTTCCGCTTCACTATCATAACTATAGTTATCATATTCAAAAGATTGATATGCGTAACCAGCAACTGCTGTTAAGTTGTGCTTTTCATTAAAAGTTTTAGCGTACGTTAAGTAGGCGTCTAAAACCTTGTTGTCTGAATTTTGAGTAAATCTTGATAAAGAACCATTAAAAGTTGCATCTGAAGTTGGAATAAGTTCTGAAGTAACTTTTCTACCATGACTGTTAGAAGTATCATACCCTAAGTTAACTGTTGCGGTAACATCTTCTAAACCATGTATTTTATAATCAAACTTTACATTCCCTACAAAACGTCTAATTTCTGCAGAATCATCTATTAAGTCTAATAATGCTAAAGGGTTTGTTGGTGCTAAGTTGTTTTGGTTTCCGGTACCAGCGTCTAACCATGCAAAGTATCCACCGTATTGAGAATTTGCATCATACACAGATTGTGTAGGATCAAAAGACACCGCTCCACCAATTGCACCTCTATCTGCAAATTCATTTTCGGTGTACATTCCTTTTACGTTAAAATCTATCTTTAAGTGTTTATCAAATAAAGTAGGAGATAAGTTCATAGAAGCAGTTGTACGTTGTAAGTTATCTCCTTTTAAAATTCCTTCATGTTCAGAATATCCTAAAGAAGCTCTCATTGGTATTCCATAAATTTTACCTAATGCACTAAAGTTATGATCTTGCCCTATAGCAGTTGTATAAATTTCTTCTTGCCAATCTGTATCAGCATCACCTAATAAAGCAATTTGGTTAGGTGTTCCAATATCATTTATTAAACTTCTAAATTGATTTGCTGATAAAACATCTACTTTATCTCTTAAAGTATAAACAGTTGTTTGAGAGCTTGCGTTAAACTTAAACTCACTGTCTTTACCTTTTTTAGTAGTAATTAAAATTACCCCGTTTGCAGCTCTAGAACCATAAATAGCAGTAGAAGACGCATCTTTTAAAACTACAAATGTTTCAATATCATTAGGGTTTATAAAGTTTAATGGATTTCTAGATCCTCCAACACCACCATTGTCTAATGGGATACCATCTATAACATATAATGGCTGGCTATTTAATGATAAAGAACCTGTACCACGTATATTAATGGTTTGTCCATCTCCTGGAGCACCAGAACCCGCAATTACATTTACACCTGCAACTTTACCACTAATAAGTGATTGTGCAGAAACAATAGGTCCTTTATTAAAATCTTTACTTGTTAATAAATCTGTTGTACCTGTTAAATCTTCTTTTCTTACCGAACCGTAACCTACTACAACAATTTCGTCTAGAGATTCTAAAGATTCTTCTAATACTACAGATAGATTAAAATCTGTACCTATTGTAACCTCCTTGTCTGAAAAACCTAAATATCTAAAGACAAGTACGTTTCCTGTTTGTACCTTATCTAGAGTAAAGATTCCGTCAAAATCGGTTTGCATACCTCTAGTAGTACCTTTAATAACTACACTAACACCAGGCAAAGGATCGCCAGATGTTTTATCTTTTACAACACCCTTAACTGTTTGTTGTGCAAACACGCTAAATGAGGTTGTTAAAAGAATTCCAATTAACAATAATTTAAATTTTTCCATGTATAATTTGTTAAATAATAACTGTAAATTTGACTTTTTTGATTACAATAAATTTACATTCCACATTGTAAATATAGATATTAGTAATATGTTTACAACATGATATAAATCACGAAAACGTTTTCGTGTTAACAACTTTTCTTATGAGATTGTCATCATATTAATAAAAAATCACGCTAATATTTTAGATTTAATAAAGAATGAAGCAAAAAATTACTATAAAAACAATTGCGAAAGAATTAGGAGTTTCTACGTCTACCGTTTCAAAAGCCTTAAAGGATAGTCATGAAATAAGTAGAGAGACTAAAGAAAAAATTCAAGCTTATGCAGATTACTATAATTACAAACCTAACAGTTTAGCGCTTCAACTTCGGAATCAAAAAACAAAAGTAATTGGAGTTATTTTACCTAAAATAGTGCATCATTTTTTCTCTACAGTAATTATGGGGATTGAAGAAGGTGCTAATGAAAAAGGGTATCATATTATGGTTTGTTTCTCTAATGAATCATATAAGAAAGAAGTAGATACCTTAAAAGTTTTATCAAACGGAAGTGTAGATGGTTTAATTGTTTCCATTGCAAGTGGAACATTAGAAAATAAAGACTTTAAGCATTTTGAAGATCTAGTGGCAGAAGAAATTCCGTTGGTCTTAATAGATAGAGTTGTAGATGAAATTTTGTGTGATAAAGTAGTGGTAGATGATGTTGGTGCCGGTTATAAAGCGACGAAGCATTTGTTAGAAAATGGTAGAAAAAAAATTGCGCTAATAACAACACCAAAGCACGTTAATGTAGGAGCTTTAAGAAGGCAAGGTTATGAAAAAGCATTGATAGAAGCTTATATTAAAACAGACTCTAATTTAATCCTTGAAATTGATGAAGAAGCTGATATCTCTGATCAAATAGAAAAAGTATTTGAACAAGATATTGATGCAGTGTTTGCTGTAAATGAAATTTATGCAGCTAAGGCAATGAGAGCAGCGAAACAAAAAGGACATAAAATACCAGAAGATTTTTCTGTAATAGGTTTTACAGATGGTTTAATCTCTAGATATTCTTCACCTTCTATTACAACAATTGCACAACATGGTTTTGTAATGGGGAAACAAGCAGTTGAACTTTTAATAGAACGAATAGAAAAAGAATCTGAAGTATTTAAACCTAAAAAAATCGTGATTTCTAGCGATTTAAAACTACGAGAATCTACGAAACCGTCGTCGTAGATTTTTACTTTCCTTTTCTTCACATATATAAAAAACACATACCTTTGCTAGATATTTACGATTTATCAATAAATTACATTCCACAAAATTTATGAATTGATAAGTCTAAACGCTTATCGTAATATTAACTTAATAGCATACGATAAATGGAAAAGCGTAAATTAAGTTTTTGGCAAATCTGGAACATGAGTTTTGGGTTTCTAGGAATACAATTTGGATTCGCCTTACAAGGTGGATTTATGTCGAGAATTTTTCAAACACTAGGCGCAGGAAAAGAAGATATTCCTTTGCTTTGGATAGCCGCACCTTTAACAGGTTTACTTGTACAACCAATTATTGGTTATATGAGTGATAGAACTTGGAGTGTAAAATGGGGGAGAAGAAAGCCTTACTTTTTGGTAGGTGCAATTTTAAGTTCATTAGCACTATTTTTTGTACCACAATCTCCTGCATTATGGGTGGCTGCTGGTTTTTTATGGATTTTAGATGCTTCCATAAATATTTCTATGGAACCTTTTAGAGCATTGGTGGCAGATAAGTTACCACAATCTCAAAGATCTTATGGTTTTGTTGTACAAACATTAATTATAGGAATAGGAACTTGGGTAGCAAGTAACTTACCATGGATGGTTTCTCAGTTTGGTGTTAGTAATGAAGCTGCATCTGGAGTTGTACCAATGTCTGTAAAAGTTGCTTTTGCAATAGGTGCAGTTGTTTTTATGGCAAGTATTCTTTTTACCGTTTTTACAACGGATGAATATCCGCCAGAAGACATGAAAGAGTTTGAAAAAGAAAAAGCAAAAAAGAATAATTTTATTCCTGATATATTAGAGAATATTGGTAGCATGCCAACTACAATGAAAAAGTTGGGAGTGATTCAGTTTTTCTCATGGTTTGCATTTTTTACCATGTGGTCTATGGCAAATCCTGCATTAACGGAACACGTATTTCATACACCCGCTCCAATAGAGGCTGCTTTTAATATGACAGACACTGTGCAAGCAGAAGCATTTAGAATCGCCAATACAAAATTTCAAGAATCCTCTAATTCAGTAGGTTCTGCAATGGGTATTTACGGATTGTCTTCTATGGCATTTGCCTTGTTACTAACCTTATATACTTCTAAAAGAAACATCAACAGAAAATATGTACACATGTTTTCTTTAATTATTGGTGGTTTAGGGTTTTTAGCGATGAGTTATGCATCACCAGAAAATTTAAAATATTGTTTTGTATTAATTGGTTTTGCTTGGGGTAGTATTTTGTCTATGCCATATGCCATGTTATCTAGTTCTGTAGACCCAAAGAAAATGGGCGTTATTATGGGAATATTTAACATGTTTATTGTAATTCCGCAAATTATTGCAGCATTAGGGGGAATTAATTATGTATCTAATTTATTAGGTGAAGATGCTATAAATGCAATGACAGTTGCAGGAATAAGTTTAATAATTGCAGGATTATGTAATTTATTAATTACCAATAAAAATGCAATTAGTTATCAAGAAGGGACTTAAAAAAAATAAATAGTTTAGATAAAATTAATACATGCTAAAATTAATTTTATTTAAAAATAAAGAAGGAAAGTAGATGAAAAAAGGATTTATATTCGATTTAGACGGAGTTATTGTAGACACAGCGAAATATCATTATTTAGCGTGGAAAAAATTAGCAAACGAATTAGGTTTCGAATTTACCAAAGAACAAAACGAATTATTTAAAGGCGTAAGTAGAAAACGTTGTTTAGAAATTTTGTTGGAAATTGGTAATAGAACAGCAACACAAGAAGAATTTGACACTTGGATGATCGAAAAAAATGTAGATTATTTAAAGTATATAGAAAATATGGATGCTTCAGAAATTTTACCTGATGTACCTAAAGTTTTAGCTTTTTTAAAAGAACAAAATATTCCGATTGCCTTAGGTTCTGCAAGTAAAAATGCACAACCTATTTTAGAGAAAGTTGGTCTTTTGCACTATTTTGATGCTATTGTAGACGGTAATAATGTTACCAAAGCAAAACCAGATCCGGAAGTATTTTTATTAGCCGCAAAGCAATTAGGTGTAAACGCAACTGATTGTGTGGTTTTTGAAGATGCAGTGGCAGGTGTAGAAGCGGCAAATGCAGCAAAAATGATCAGTATTGGTATTGGTGATGATAAAATATTATCGGAAGCAAAACATAACTTTAATGATTTTACAGAAATCAGTACAGATTTTATTCAGGAGCTGATTGATAAATAATTAGGTCGAGAATAGAAACAAGACTAAAAAGAGTCAAGAAACAAGATAAAAAATAAATTACAGAGCAAGAATCAGTCTAAAAGCGTAGCGGTCTAGCATCTTTGTTCTTATATCTTAAAAAAACAAAATGAATCAAGATTATATCATACCAAACGAATGGTCTATCATAGAAGAAGGCTTTAATTCAGAGAAAGTAAAATCATCAGAAAGTTTGTTCAGTATTGGTAATGGAGCCATGGGACAAAGAGCTAATTTTGAAGAAAATTATTCAGGAGAAACTTTTCAAGGAAGTTATATCGGTGGTGTTTATTACCCAGATAAAACAAGAGTTGGATGGTGGAAAAATGGATACCCAGAGTATTTTGCAAAAGTATTGAATGCACCAAATTGGATTGGTATTAACGTATTGATCAATGAAGAGAAATTAGATTTAAACACCTGTAAAGAGGTTTCTAAATTTAAGAGAGAACTAAACATGCAAGAAGGTTGGTTGTCTAGAGATTTTGAAGCTGTTTTACAAAACGGAATCAAAATTAAAGTAGCAGCAAAACGTTTTTTAAGTTTAGAATTAGATGAAATTGGTGCGATTAGTTACACGATAACTCCGTTAAATTCAGATGCTAAAATCACGTATATTCCTTATATAGATGCAGGAATTACCAATGAAGATACCAATTGGGATGATCAATTTTGGGATGTTTTAAAAGTTTCTCAAAATAACCAACAATCTTATATTGAGGCAAGAACCATGAAAACACATTTTTACACGTGTACTTTTATGGAATCTCGTTTGTTTGTAGACAATAAAGAAGTTGAGGTACCTTGTAAAAGCGAGCAAACTTCAAATTTAATTTCTTGCACTTATCAACAAGAGATTAAAGAAAATGAAACATTTACCATCCATAAATTTGGTGGTTATGTGGTTGATAGAAATCATGATAAAGACGCTTTAGTTTCGGTAGCAAAAGTAGCTTTAGACAAAGCCGTTAGTTTTGGTTTTGATGTTTTATTAGAGAAACAAAAGGAATCTTGGGCACAAATATGGAGCATGAGCGACATTACCATAGAAGGAGATGTAAAAGCACAACAAGGAATCCGTTTTAATATTTTTCAATTAAACCAAACGTATTTAGGTACAGATGCTAGTTTAAATATTGGTCCGAAAGGATTTACAGGAGAAAAATATGGAGGAAGTACGTATTGGGATACCGAAGCGTATTGTATTCCTTTTTACATGGCAACCAAAGACCAAGCTGTAGCAAGAACATTGTTAGAATATAGATATAATCATTTAGACAAAGCGATTGAAAATGCAGCGAAGTTAGGTTTTACAAACGGAGCAGCATTGTACCCAATGGTTACCATGAATGGTGAAGAATGCCATAACGAATGGGAAATTACTTTTGAAGAAATTCATAGAAATGGAGCTATCGCTTTTGCTATTTATAACTATCACCGTTTTACAGACGATTACTCTTACATTCCAGAAAAAGGATTGGAAGTTTTAATTGCCATTGCACGTTTTTGGCAACAAAGAGCGACTTTTTCTTCGGATAAAAATAAATTCATGATTTTGGGTGTTACTGGTCCAAATGAATATGAGAATAACATCAACAATAACTTTTACACCAATTACATTGCAAAATGGTGTATTAATTATGCGTTAGAAAATATAGAAGTTGTAAAAACAGACCATATTTCAGATTACATCAGAATTAAAGAAAAAGTAAATTTTTCTGATGAAGAATTGGCAAAATGGAAAAGTGTTGCAGATGATATGTATTTTCCATATTCAGAAAAACACAATGTGTACTTACAACAAGATGGTTTCTTAGATAAAGAATTAATTACGGTTGCAGATTTAGATAAAAGCCAGAGACCGATTAACCAAAAATGGAGTTGGGACAGAATTTTACGTTCTCCGTACATCAAACAAGCAGATACATTGCAAGGTTTTTATATGTTCGAAGATGATTTTTCTACGGAAGAATTAGAGCGTCACTTCGATTTTTATGAGCCATATACAGTGCACGAAAGTTCATTGTCTCCTTGTGTACATAGTATTCAAGCTGCAAAGTTAGATAGAATGGATCAGGCATATACATTCTATTTACGTACTTCTCGTTTAGATTTAGACGATTATAATCACGAAGTAGAAGAAGGATTGCATATTACTTCTATGGCAGGAACTTGGATGAGTATCGTTGAAGGTTTTGGGGGAATGAGAGTACAAAATAACACGCTTTCTTTTGCTCCAAAAATTCCTAAGGGATGGAAAGCCTATTCATTTAAAGTGAATTTTAGACATCAAGTAATTACAGTAAATGTTTCTCAAACAGGAACTGAGTTTACACTAGAAGGAAAAGAATCAATTGATATTTTAGTTGATGGAGAACAAGTAACTGTGTCACCAAGTAAATAAATATAAATAGATACCTCAAAGGTTTTTAAAACCTTTGAGGTTTACATAATAATCGAATTAAAAATATGGAAAAATATGATGTTTTAGAACCTGACCATTTTTACCATATTTATAATAGAGGAAATAATAAAGAAAATTTATTTGTTGAAGATAGTAATTATTCACATTTTTTAAATTTAATAAAAAAGCATATTTCACCAATTGCAGATGTATATGCATACTGTTTGTTGAAAAATCATTTTCATTTATTGATTAAAATAAAATCAAGGGAAGAGTTATCATCTATTAATAAAATTATTTGAGTTAGTCATTTAGTTTCCGTATCTTATAGCTTTAAAACATTGATATATGGATAATTTTGAAGGTCAAGATATACTAAACTTTATAAAAGAACTACCAAATGATGAAGCCTGTAAAGCTTATTTATCAAAAATAAAATGGCAGGATGGTTTTAAATGTAGTAAATGTGGACATACAAAAGGTTGTGAAAAAGCTGGATATAATTATCACTGTTATGCTTGCCATCATGTAGAAAGTGCTACTGCAAATACACTTTTTCATAAAGTTAAATTTGGATTGCAAAAAGCGTTTTGTGTTGCTTTTGAAATGAGTACAAATAGTAAAAGTACTTCAAGTATTCAAATGGGTAAACGCTTTAGTATTCGTCAAGGAACTGCATGGTATTTTATGCAAAAAGTTCGTAAAGCAATGAAAAGTAGTCAAAAATATCCTCTAGAAACCTTAATTCATGTTGATGAGTTTACTGTTGGAGGAAAAGAAGAAGGAAAACAAGGTAGGAGTTACGATACAAAAAAGAAAAAAGCCGTAATTGCAGTAGAATTAACAGATAACAATAAGGTGAAAAGAGTTTACATTAAATCTATAAACGACTATTCTGCAAAATCATTAACACCAATTTTTGAAGAACACATAAGTAAATCTGCTAAAATAATAACAGATAAATGGAGAGGATATGAACCTTTGAAAGAAGTTTATAACATTGAGCAAATCTATAGTAATAATGGTGCTAACTTTAAACAATTACATGTCATGATTATGCAAGTTAAGTCTTGGCTTAGAGCAATACCAACTCATGTAAGTAAATGGCATATTCAAGCTTATTTTGATGAATTTTGTTTTAGAATTAATAGATCTCAATTTCAGAAAAGTATATTTCATAAAACAATTGAAAGAATGGTAGTTGCCAAACCAGTTTATCAAAATCAAATAAAACAGAAGCTAAACGTATAACTCAATAAAATAAATTTAGAGAAATTATCTCAACCTTTTTCTAACTTATTTAATGCTTATACAAAGGCAATAAATAAAAAGTACAACAGAGAAGGTAGTTTGTTTAAAGTTAGATTTAAACGTAATAGAATTAAGGATTTAAAATATTTAAGAAATGTAATTTTATATATTCATTTAAATCCTCTTAAACATGGTTTTACAGATAATTATCAAGAATATTTATATTCTTCTTATAAATCTATTTTATCATCAAAACCAACAATTTTGAAGAGAGAAGAAGTGATTGAATTTTTTGATGATAAAGATAATTTTATTCATGTTCATAAAGAAAATGAACAAAGTGATAATTTTGAAGAAATTGAATAAATAGTAACAAAGCAAACCTCAAAGGTTTTTAAAACCTTTGAGGTTTAAATAGGATAAAATGAAACTATTAAAATACAACCATTTAAATGTTCTTATAATTTCTGTTATTGTATTTTTGTTTTCATGCCAAAAACGAGAACAAAATAAAATGGAGGTTACTAAGGAAATTACAGCAGTAATAAACGAAATTGAAAGAGTAGAACCACCAAATTGGTTTGTGGGTTTTAAGGATACTTCGTTGCAATTATTAGTAAAAGAAGAAAATATTGGTGATGCAATACCTTCTATTTCTTATCAAGGAGTTACTATCGAAAAAGTACACAAAGCTAGAAGTAATAATTATTTATTTATCGATTTAAAAATTGATGAGTCTACAGAAGTAGGGGAATTTAATATCGATTTTACTTTTGCAGATAGCACAAAAAAAACACATACGTACGAGTTAAAATCAAGAGATAAAAAGTCGGACGATTTTATAGGTTTTAATAGTTCTGATGCTATTTATTTAATTACTCCAGATCGTTTTGCAAACGGAGATGATTCTAATAATATCAATACAGCATTAAAAGAAACAGATATAGACCGTTCTGATAATTACAAGCGTCATGGAGGCGATATACAAGGAATTATAAATCACATAGATTATATTTCAGACCTTGGTTTTACAACTGTTTGGCCAACGCCAGTTCTTTTAAATGATATGGCAGAAAGTTCGTATCATGGCTATGCAATTACAGATTATTATAAAGTAGATTCTCGTTTCGGAAATTTATCAGAATATAAAGAGTTAGCTTATAAATTAAGAGAAAAAGACATGAAATTAATCATGGACCAAGTTGCAAATCATTGTGGAATTGGGCATTGGTGGATGGAAGATTTACCTTTTGGTGATTGGTTAAACAATCAAAAAAATTATGAGGACAATATAGATAATTGGAACAATGAAACCAATATTGGGTCTAACCATAGAAGAACTACAAATCAAGATATATACGTATCAAAAGCAGATTTAAAAGGAAATAATGAAGGATGGTTTACACCTGCAATGCCAGATTTAAATCAGCGAAATCCGTTTTTAGCAAAGTATATTATTCAAAATAGTATTTGGTGGATAGAAACGTTGGGTTTAGGAGGTATTAGACAAGATACGTATCCATATCCAGACAAAAACTTTATGAGTGATTGGGCAGGTGCTATTATGCATGAGTACCCTAATTTCTCTATAGTGGGAGAAGAGTGGAGCTACAATCCGTTAATTGTTGGGTATTGGCAAAGAGGTGCAAATAACAGAGATGGTTATGAGTCTAACTTAAAATCTCCGATGGATTTTCCAATGCAAAAAGCCATTGTAGAAGGTATTAATGAAGAAGAAGAATGGGACAAAGGTTTGATAAAACTATATGAAGGTTTAGCCAATGATTTTCATTATGCATCTCCAAAAGATGTGTTTGTCTTTTTAGATAATCATGATAAAACAAGAGTTTTTACAGAGCTTTGGGAAGATACCTCAAAAGTAAAAATGGGATTGAGTTATATGTTAACCTTACCAAGAATTCCTCAAATTTATTACGGTACAGAAATTCTAATGAATGATTCTGCAAACCCCGGAGATCATGGTTTAATACGAAGTGATTTTCCAGGAGGTTTTAAAGATGATGCTGTAAATGCTTTTACTGGTGAAGGATTAAATGAATACCAAAAAGACATGCAATCTTTTATTACAAAGATTTTGAATTATCGAAAAGATAGTAAAGCAATTCATGATGGTAAAACCATTCATTTTGCTCCTTTCATGGGGACTTATTTCTTGTTTAGAACAAAGGGTGATGAAACGGTTGTAAATATTATCAATAAAAATATTGAACCAATTACAATAGATTTAAAACGATTTGAAGAGGTTGGATTAGAGGGTAAAACCTTAAAAAACATTATTACGGGCGATACTTTTATTTGGGGAAATGAAATTCATTTATCAGAAAAAGGTAGTGTTCTTTTAACAACAAAAATATAAGTAGTACGGTCTAAACCTTTTGGGTTTTTAAACATAAAATATGAAGAATTATAAAATATTTTTTTTATTACTTTTTATAACAACTTTTTCATTTTCACAGAATACAGACAGAGTTTTTAAAAGCATAAAACAAACAGCTAATGGTTTTAATATTAATGTGAATGATGGTTTGTACATTGTTACATTTTTAAATACAAAAATTGTAGAAACTAGCTTTATTCCTACTGGTGAGGAGCAGGTTAAAGAATCTCATGCGGTAGTTTTAAAACCATCAGAAGTAGATATTACTCATGTAATTAGTGCAAACGAAAGTAATTTCTTTTCTGAAGGAATTTCGGTACTTGTAAAACACAAACCTTTTCAAATTATTTATACCTATAATGATGAGGTTGTTACCTCAGAAAAAACCGGGTATTTTAAGTCGGAACACCAACCAATGGATTTGGTTAGAGGCAATATTGTTGCCGACAAAACGGAAAAAATTGAATTCAATTTAACTTCAGATGAGGTTTTATATGGTGCAGGATCAAGAGCTTTGGGCATGAATAGAAGAGGTAACAGATTGCCACTCTATAATAGAGCACAGTATGGTTATGAAACGCATGCGGAGTTAATGAACTTTACAATTCCTTTGGTTATTTCATCAAAAAAATACATGCTTCATTTTGATAATGCTCCTATTGGTTATTTAGATTTAGACAGTAAAAAAGACAATTCTTTAACGTATGAAACCATTTCAGGAAGAAAAACGTATCAAGTTATTGTTGGTGATTCCTGGATCGATTTGGTAAACAATTATACCGATTTAACAGGGAAACAACCATTACCAGCTCGTTGGACTTTAGGTAACTTTTCAAGTAGATTTGGTTACCATTCACAACAAGAAACAGAAGCGACTATTGCTAAATTTAAAGAAGAAAAAATACCAGTAGATGCTGTAATTTTAGACTTGTATTGGTTTGGAAAAGAGTTACAAGGAACCATGGGGAATTTGGAGGTTTACAAAGATTCTTTTCCTGATATGAAAGGAATGATTTCTGGACTTAAAGACAAAGGTGTAAAAACAGTTTTAATTACAGAACCTTTTATTTTATCCACTTCTAAAAAGTGGGATGAAGCTGCAGCAAAACATGTTTTAGCAACAGATTCAATCGGGAATCCCGCAAAATATGATTTCTATTTTGGAAATACAGGTATTGTAGATATTTACAAAAAAGAAGGAAGAGAATGGTTCTGGAACATATATAAAGAACTAGTAGAATTAGGAGCAAAAGGACTTTGGGGAGATTTAGGAGAGCCAGAAGTTTTGCCTTCTTGGGTGAATTTTGAAAATAAAACAGCAGATGAAATTCATAATATTTACGGGCATGATTGGGCACGTTTAATTTTTGAAGGCTATCAAAAAGAGTTTTCAAATGAAAGACCTTTTATTTTAATGCGAGCAGGTTATTCTGGTTCGCAACGTTTTGGCATGATTTCTTGGTCTGGAGACGTTAACAGAACTTGGGGAGGATTGCAGTCTCAACCAGAAATTGCATTACAAATGGGGATGCAAGGTTTGGGATACATGCATTCTGATTTAGGTGGATTTGCAGGCGCAAATTTAAATGATAATTTATATATCCGTTGGTTGCAATATGGTGTTTTTCAACCAATATTTAGACCTCATGCTCAAGAAGATGTTGCTAGTGAACCTGTTTTTAGAAGTGAAAGAGCCAAGAGATTGACCAAGAAAGCCATTGAATTACGTTATAAATTATTGCCATATAATTACAATGTAGCATTTGATAACAATCAAAAAGGAACGCCATTGATGCGTCCTATTTTCTTTGAAGAAGACGATGAAAAGTTGATGACTAATTCAACTACATACCTTTGGGGAAATGATTTTTTAATCACACCAATTTTAAAAGATTCGGTAGCAACCAAAGAAGTTTATTTTCCAAGTACTGCCAATTGGTTTAATTTTTATACAGATGAAAAAGTTGTTGGTGGACAAACAAAATCAGTTGAATTAGAGGAAGCAACAATTCCTACGTATGTAAGAGGAGGTGCTTTTATACCGATGGCAAAATTAGAACAGACTACAGATGCTTATAAAGGTGATGTTTTAGAAGTTCATTATTATTTTGACGCTTCGGTTAAAGAAAGTAAAAGAACGCTTTATAATGACAATGGTTTGCTTTCTAATGCATTTGAAAAAGGAGCTTATGAAATTCTAGAATTTGAATCTGAATTAACCAAAGGTTGCTTAGAGTTTGAAATGAAAGCAGGATTTGGTGAAAATTGGAATCCAGAACAAAAAGAAATTACGTTGGTATTACATAATATCAACTGGAATCCTAAAAAGGTAAAAGTTGATGGAAAAAGAAAACGAATTTCATCAGAAAAAAATATGCTTACAATTCCATTAAAATGGAATCCTAATAAAGAATTAAAAGTAAAAATATCATTAAAATAAAAAATCAATTATGAAAAAAATATACAGCGTTATATCTGTTTCAGTTTTAGCAATAATAATTGGTTGTTCAACAGAAAAAACACCAAAAACTAAGAAGATGAATACAAATCAAGAGAAAAAAACAGTGGTTTATCAGGTATTTACACGATTATTCGGTAATACAAATACCACTAATAAACCTTGGGGAACTATTGAAGAAAATGGTGTTGGTAAATTCAATGATTTTACAGATAAAGCCTTGTCTGAAATTAAAGATTTGGGTGTTACACATATTTGGTACACAGGTGTTCCTCACCATGATGTAATTAGAGATTATACAGAGTTTGGCATTTCAAATGATGATCCAGATATTGTAAAAGGTAGAGCAGGATCTCCGTATGCGGTTAAGGATTATTATAATGTAAATCCAGATTTAGCAGTAAATGTAGAAAACAGATTAGAAGAATTTGAGGCTTTAATAGTGCGTTCTCATAAAAACGGATTAAAGGTAATTATAGATATTGTACCAAATCACGTTGCTAGAAATTATCAAAGCTTATCTAACCCAGAAGGAACCAAAGACTTTGGTGCAGATGATGATAAAACAGTGGAGTATGATGTAGATAATAATTTTTATTATGTGCCTAATGAAGCTTTTCAAGTACCAGACTTTTTAAATGGATATGCACCTTTAGGCGGAGAAAAAAATCCGTTATCAGATAATAAATTTGATGAAAATCCAGCAAAATGGACAGGTAATGGTTCACGAGCTGCAAAACCTCATTTTAATGATTGGTATGAAACTGTAAAAGTAAATTATGGTGTTTCTCCTGAAGGTAAAAAAGATTTTGAAGAATTACCAGAAGGTTTTGATAATGAAGACTACAAAAAACACTTTGAATTTTGGCAAGATAAAAAAGTACCTAGCTCTTGGGTTAAATTTAGAGATATTGCATTGTATTGGACCGCAAAAGGTGTAGATGGATTTAGATATGATATGGCAGAAATGGTGCCTGTTGAATTCTGGAGTTTTATGAATTCTGCTATTAAAATGAAAAATGCAGATGCTTTTCTATTGGCAGAAGTGTACAACCCAAATGAATATAGAAATTACATCAGAAAAGGGAAAATGGATTATTTATATGACAAAGTGCAGTTGTATGATACCATAAAAAATATTATGCAAGGTCATGGATTAACAGATCATATTGCGCCAATTCAAGAAGATTTAAAAGATATTGAACACAATATGTTGCATTTCTTAGAAAACCATGATGAGCAAAGAATTGCAAGTCCAGAATTTGCGGGAGATCCTTTAAAAGGAAAACCAGCAATGGTGGTTTCTGCAACAATTTCTACGGCACCAACAATGGTGTATTTCGGACAAGAATTAGGAGAGCCTGGAGCAGAAAATGCAGGATTTGGAAGTCCATCTAGAACTTCTATTTTCGATTATATTGGTGTGCCAACTTTACAACGTTGGGTAAATGGTAAAGAGTATGATGGCGGGCAATCTACGGATCAAGAAAAATCATTAAGAGATTTTTACAAAAGATTATTAAACTTTACCATTAAAAGTGATGCCTTAATGGGCGAGTACCAAGATATTCATCATTTTAATCGTCAGCATACAGAATGGTATAATGATAGAGTTTCTTCTTTTGTACGTTACAGCGATGATGAAAAATTAATTATAGTTTCTAACTTTAATGCAAATGATACCTATGGATTTGAGTTAGGTTTACCTCAAGATATTATTACAAAATGGAATTTAAAAGATGGCGAATACCAAGTAGAAGATCAATTGTATAAAGAGTATTCATCAACTTTAAAAGTAGAAAACGGAGAAGCTAGAGTTAGAGTAGATCTAAAACCATTAGAATCTTTTATACTTAAAGTTAAATATTAATAACATAAACCTCAAAGGGGTTTAAAATCTTTGAGATTTAAAACATAAAATATAATTATGAAGAACCTTGTTTTTTTCATCTTGTTAGCAACTATTATTAGTTGTAAAGAAAATTCATCAAAAGAAAGAGTAGCAACACAAACAGTTCAAAAAGAGTTTGTTTGGGAAGGCGCAAATATTTATTTTTTATTGACAGACCGTTTTAATAATGGAGATACCACCAATGATATCAATTTTGAAAGAACTAAAGAAACAGGAAAGTTACGTGGCTTTGAAGGTGGAGATATTAAAGGAATTACTCAGAAAATAAAAGAAGGTTATTTTACCAAATTAGGAATTAACGCCATTTGGATGACGCCAATTGTAGAGCAAATTCATGGAGGAACAGATGAAGGTACAGGTTTGTCTTATGGTTTTCATGGTTATTGGACAAAAGATTGGACAAGTATAGATCCGAATTTTGGAACCAAAGAAGACTTGAAAGAATTGGTAGCTATTGCGCATAAAAACGGAATTCGTATTTTATTAGATGCCGTTATCAATCACACAGGTCCAGTTACAGAAAAAGATCCGGTTTGGCCTTCAGATTGGGTAAGAACGGGACCAGCTTGTACGTATGATTCTTATGAAAATACGGTTTCTTGTACGTTGGTAGAAAATTTACCAGACATTAAAACAGAAAGTAATGAGGTTGTAGAATTGCCAATTCAGTTGGTAGAAAAGTGGAAAGCAGAAGGACGTTACGAGCAAGAAGTAAAAGAATTAGATGCCTTTTTTGCAAGAACTGGTCACCCAAGAGCACCACGTTTTTACATTATGAAATGGTTAACGGATTATATTACAGAATTCGGAATTGATGGCTACAGAGTAGACACCGTAAAACATACAGAAGAATTTGTATGGCAAGAATTTAAAGAAGAATGCGATGCTGCTTTTGCTATTTACAAAAAAAATAATCCTGAGAAAGTATTAGATGAAAACAACTTTTATTTAGTAGGCGAGGTGTATAATTACACTATATCAGATGGAAAGGCATTTGATTTAGGTGGAGAGAAAATTAATTATTATGACAATGCTTTTAATAGTTTAATCAATTTTGAATTGAAATGGAATGTGAAACAAATGGCAGAAACAGCTGTTTTTCAAAAATACGATTCGCTTCTACATACAGATTTTAAAGGATACGGAATTTTAAATTATCTAACATCTCATGATGATGGGCAGCCTTTTGATAAAGAAAGAGAGCAGCCTTATAAAACGGCCACTATGTTGCTGTTAACTCCAGGAACATCTCAAGTATATTATGGAGATGAATCTGCAAGAGATTTAACCATAAAAGGTACTGTGGGCGATGCTACTTTGCGTTCTTTTATGAATTGGGAAGACATTAAATCGAATGAAGAAACTCAGAAAATTTTAGAACATTGGCAAAAATTAGGTCAGTTTAGAGCCAATCATATGGCTGTTGGAGCAGGAAAGCATGAATTAATTTCTGAAGAAAATGGTTTGGTTTTTTCTAGAGTTAGAAACGATGATAAAGTTGTAATCGGACTTAATTTACCACAAGGAAATAAAGAAATTATTGTTTCTTCAATCTTTAATAATGGCGAAAAAATAAATGATTTTTACTCAAATCAAACAGTCGAAGTTAAAGAAGGAAAAGTAAGTTTTACATCAAAAGACACTGTGGTCTTATTAGAAAAAAAATAAGTTATGAAAATTAAGTTTTTATTAGTAGTTATTTGTATTAGTTTGTCTTCTTGTTGGATGAAATCAGAAAAGGTTTTATTTTCTCCGGATGAAGCTATTTCTCTTGAATTCTCTTTAAATAAACAAGGAAAACCTTTTTATACTGTCTTTTTTAAGAATAAATCAATCATAAAAGAATCTTCTTTAGGTTTCGATTTTGAAAACAGTAAACCATTTTTAGATAATTTTAAAGTCATTAAATCATCAACAAAAGAATTTAACGAAACCTGGAAAATGCCTTGGGGAGAGCAATTAGATGTTGTAAATAATTACAATGAATTAAGAGTAGAATTGCAGGAAAAATCAGACTTAAAAAGAAAGTTAAATATTGTTTTTAAAATATACAATGATGGTGTTGGTTTTAGATATGAATTCCCAAAACAAGACAATTTTTCGGAAGCTTTTATAACTGAAGAAAATACACAATTTAATTTAACTGAAGATTATAAAACTTTTTGGATTCCTGGAGATTGGGATATTTACGAGCATTTGTATAGCACTACAAAGTTATCAGAAATTGATGCATCTGTTAAAAGAAATCACCCAAGTTTAGGGCAAACATACATTCCAGAAAATGCTGTAAATACACCAGTTACTTTAGTTGGTAAAAATGGCATTCATTTAAGTTTTCATGAAGCTGCTTTGGTAAATTATTCTGGAATGACTTTAAAAGTTGATACAGATAAATTATCTTTTAAAAGTAGTTTAGTAGGTTCTAGAAATACAACTTATAAAGTAAAAAGAACATTGCCATTTAACACCCCTTGGAGAACGATTCAGATTACTGAAAATGCACCAGATTTAATTCAATCTAACTTAATTGTAAATTTAAACGAACCAAATAAATTGGGTGATGTTTCTTGGTTTAAACCTATGAAATATACAGGAGTTTGGTGGGAAATGCACTTAGGAAAATCTTCTTGGGATTATGGAATGGAAATGGTTGATGGAAAATGGACAGATACAGGAAAAGCGCATGGAAAACATGGAGCAACCACAGAAAATGTAAAACGTTTTATCGACTTTTCAGCAAAGAATAATATTGGTGGTGTTTTAGTTGAAGGTTGGAATACTGGTTGGGAACGTTGGATTGGTTTTGAAGACAGAGAAGGTGTTTTTGATTTTGTAACTCCTTATCCAGATTATAATTTAGACGAAGTTACTGCGTATGCAAAAGAAAAAGGTGTAGAAATTATTATGCATCATGAAACTTCTGCAGCAACTGCGACTTATGAAAAACAACTAGATGCTGCGTATGCATTAATGCAGAAATATGGAATGCATGCAGTAAAATCTGGTTATGTTGGTAAAATTTTACCGAAAGGAGAATATCATCATGGACAATATATGGTGAATCAATATAACAATGCAGCCATAAAAGCAGCAAAATATCAAGTAGCTGTAAATGCACACGAACCCATAAAAGCAACAGGTTTAAGACGTACATATCCAAATATAATTTCTAGAGAAGGTTTACGAGGTCAAGAATTTAATGCTTGGTCTTCTGATGGAGGAAACCCTCCTGAGCATTTACCAATTGTCGCTTTTACAAGAATGTTGGCAGGACCTATAGATTATACACCAGGAATCTTTAATATTAAATTTGATGACTATAAAAAGAATAATCAGGTAAATACAACTTTGGCGCATCAACTTGCTTTATATGTGGTTATTTACAGTCCAGTTCAAATGGCTGCAGATTTAGTAGAGCATTATGAGGCGAACCCAAAACCACTTCAATTTATTAAAGATGTTGGTGTAGATTGGTCTGAAAGCAAAGTTTTAGATGGAGAAGTTGGTGAATTTGTTACAATCGCTAGAAAAGAACGTGGAACAGGTAATTGGTTTTTAGGAAGTATTTCTGATGAAAACTCAAGAGAAATTGAAGTAGATTTTAGTTTTTTAGATGACAATCAATTATACGAAGCTAAGATTTACAAAGACGGTAAAAATGCTCATTGGGATAAGAATCCATTAGATATTGAGTTTCAAACGATAGAATTACAACGCACTTCTAAACTGAAATTTCCTTTAGCTGAAGGAGGTGGATTAGCGATTAGTATTAAGAAAATGAATTAATTTATTAGGTACAATAGTTTTTACAATCAAAATTTGGAAATGTAACCAATTTACATACATATTATGCATCATAATAAAATAACAAAAGTAATAACTTTTGATTATATTTAAATCACCTAAAAAGGACGCTAAACTGTTACTTTATAGGTCGATGTTTTAGGTAAAGAAAAAGCATCAGCAGATAAAGTAGAAGTTAAAGACGGAAAAGTAATTATAGATTCAGAATTTGATCTTGTTTTGTTAGAAAAATAGTAAAATTTAATTATTAAAGTAGTAACGCAAACGGTCAAAATTTATTTTTGGACGTTTTTTTTATGCAAATTGATTTATTTTCAGGGCGCTACCTAAAGGTCGGGCTTTACACTATATCTTTTTGAGAAAAACAAAAAGGATGCCGTTTCAATCCCTAACGCAAGCGAGTTTACTAACAATAGAGCAAAATAAAAGAATGCAATAGAATTTTAAAAGTTTTATTAAGAAGGTTGTTTTTCATCTGTATTTGAACTCTTTTTTTCTATTTATTAAAAAAAGAAAAACCAATCAAAAAAATAATACAAATATCTGCAAGAATAGCGCAAACAGAGCGTACTTTTGTACTTGCTAAAAAACAGCGTATTTAGAAGCAATTTAACTAGCAATTATTCATAAAATAAAGATCTATTAGAAAATGGCATAATTGATGAATAGATAAACAAAGTAAGTGTGTTATTTAGATATTACAAAAAAAAGTTGTAAATTATAATATCAAGTACACAAAAAAATATCATTAAAGTTGGTTGCTGTCAGCTTAAAACGGTGTTTTTTTTGATAAAATAAAGAGTCATTTTGTAAAATGACAAATAAAGAAATAATATGGGAACATTGGTAAATAATTATATTTTTAAAGCATTAGAAAGTTACCCTTTCGATTTAGAGGAGGTAATGGAAGCTTTAAACTTTGCATTATCTTATGATGATAAAAATACAATGGCATTAACTTTAATGGGAAGAGTTTATGCGGAAAAGTTGTATAAATATGAAGAAGCAATTGTATATTTTAAACAAGCTTTAGCAGAAAATATTCATGCTTTTGAGGTATATACACCTTATATTAATACACTTCTATGGAATGAAGATTATAAAGAAGTAGAAGATTTTATAGATTTTGCCTTAACAGTAAAAGGATCTGATAAAGCACTTTTATATTTAAAGAAAGCAATTTTACATGAGCAATTAAAAGACTATAAAACAGCTCTTACTTTTATAAAGTTAGCAAAAGAGCATACTTTTAATTCAGAATTTATGGCAGATATTGTTATAGAAAAAGAGAGAATAAAAGGAAAAATGCCTAAGAAAAAGAAAGCAAAAGCAACAAAGAAACCCGGTAAGACTCCTAAAAACAAGAAATAAGTTTAAAAGAGCTGTCTAAATAAGGATTAAATCTTGATATACTTATCTTGTTTCTGTAGATGAACTTACTGAAGTTCAATCTTCATAAGAATCTGAAATAAATTCAGATTGACATTTTTTTTAGACAGTTTTTTTTATTCAAATAAAGCGTCTAGAGTTAAAACATCTAAAACACCATCTACAAAAAGGTTGTTTTTTTCTTCAAAACCTTTAATCGCATTTAAAGTTTCAAGCTTATAAACCCCATCTAATTTTATCTCGAAACCCTTTTTATTTAATTGTTTTTGAACTTCAAAGATTAAAGCACTTTTGTACCCAGAAAACATTGTTTTATCAGGATTAAACATACTTTTAATTTTGTTAACTGCAATTGATTTTTGGTGAGATTTTAAGTCGGTCCCCGTATTTTCTAAAAATTGAATTTCTTCATTAGACAAACCTTTCGTTTTTAATACAGCAGATTGTTCTAATTTGCTTTCATAAAATTTAAGAGTAGCAACCTTATCAGCATAGTTTTTAAGTGCTAATTTAGTTTCTTCTGTATCCTCTTCTGGAGTTCTAACATCAATATTATTAGCTGTCCACTGCAGTTTTACAAAACTATTTAAATCTTCAATAGCTTTATAATAATTAATAACCGTTTCCTGGTTGTAGTAAGCGTTATCTATTTCTTTTGTCGTTTTATAATCAACATTCGGAGAATTGAATCTTTGATATTGAGAATACTGTCCGTATCCAATAAAAAAGGCAATAATCAATAAAAGTAAAATAATTAATTGTTTCATAAGGTTTGATTATTGTCTGTTAGCTATTAACAAAAATAAGAAAAAGAATAGGTTAGGAGTGTCTTCTATTAGAAGAATCTCTAATAAGTAATTCTACATCTAAAATCTTTTTGGTAAGTGTTTGTTTTACAACATCATTTTTAACATGTTCTAAAAAAGAAAGCGCAGCTAGTTTCCCTATTTCCTCACTATGTTGCTCTATACTTGTAATAGAAGGGGTAACCATAGAACTAAAAGGTTCATTACCAAAACCAACCAAAGCTATTTCATCTGGAATACTAATTTTTTCTTCATTTAACACTTGCAACGCACCAAGAGCTGCATAATCTCCAGCTACATAAACAGCGTCAGGTCTATGTTCTAATGCTAGTAATTGATGCATTTTTTCTCTACCATCTTCAGTTGTTAGGTTACTTTCTATTAATAACTCATCTATGAGAGGTAAGTTGTGTTTATTTAAAGCATCTATATATCCTTTAATTCTGTTGTTAAAAATTCGGGTACGTTTAAAACCACCAATATGTGCAATTCTTTTACAACCTTGTTCAGCAAGATGTGCTACTATTAAATGACTACTGTTGTAATCATCAATACCAATATAATCTACATTTAAATCATTTTCTCCACGATCAAATGTAATTAAAGGAATTCCTGCTTTTTTTACTTTTTCAAAATAACTTAAGTCCACAGTTTCATTTGCCATAGAAGCAATAATACCATCTACTTGCGTAAATAATAAAGTATCTATACTAGCACATTCTTTTTTAAAAGACTCGTTAGATTGTGTGATTATAATGTTATAGCCTTCTTTATTTAGTACTTCTTCTATATTTTGTATTACAGATGAAAAAAAATTGCTATTTGTTCTAGGTACAATTACACCAACAAGTTTACTTTTTCCACTTCTTAGCGCACTTGCTAGGTGATTGGGCTGGTAGTTTAGGTTTTTTGCAACTTGTCTAACGGCTTTTTTTGTTTTCTCACTTATTCGCGAGTCGTTATGTAATGCCTTAGAAACAGCTGCTGGAGAGATGTTTAAAACACTTGCAATATCTTTTATGGTAGTTTTCTTTTTGATAATACTTTTTTTTATATATTTGCTTAATCGATTAAGCAAATATAATTCGATATTTAATATAATCAAAACGATAGTTCATTTCTTTCCTTTTGATTTTATTTTGAAACATTGCTTAAACGTTTAACCAATTAACTATAATATTTAAAAAAGGATTAAAATGGCAAAAGTAGTAACATTCGGAGAGATCATGTTAAGATTAGCTCCTCAAGGATTTTTAAGATTTTCACAAGCAAATAATTTTGATGCAGTTTACGGAGGTGGAGAATCTAACGTAGCAGTATCATTAGCAAACTACGGAATTGATGTAGATTTTGTAACGCGTTTACCAAAGAATGATATTGGTGAGTGTGCAATGATGGAAATGCGTAAAAGAGGTGTTGGTGTAGATAAGATTGTTTATGGTGGAGACCGTTTAGGAATTTACTTCTTAGAAACTGGTGCTGTATCTAGAGGGTCTAAAGTGGTTTATGATAGAGCGCATTCTGCTATTGCAGAAGTAGAATCTGGAATGATAGATTGGGATGCAGTTTTTGAAGGATGTGAATGGTTTCATTGGACAGGTATTATCCCTGCAATTTCTCAAGGTGCAGCAGATGTAACTTTAGAAGCTTTAAAAGCAGCTAGTGCAAAAGGAATTACTATTTCTACAGATTTAAACTACCGTGCAAAATTATGGAATTTCTGTGATGACGCGCATAGAGAGTCTATTATGACTGAATTAACTTCTTACTGTGATGTAGTTTTAGGAAATGAAGAAGATGCAGAAATGCATTTCGGGATTAAGCCTGATGGAGCTGCAGTTCAAACAGCAGGACATGATGTAAAAGCAGAAGCTTTCTTATCTGTTTGTAAGCAAATGATGGAGAAATTTCCAAGAGCTAAAAAGGTAATTACTACTTTAAGAGGTTCTATTTCTGCGTCTCACAATACTTGGGCAGGAGTTTTATATGATGGAAATGAAATGTTACAAACACGTCAATACCAAATTACAGATATCGTTGATAGAGTAGGTGGTGGAGATTCTTTTATGGGAGGTTTAATCTACGGATTATTAACATACCCAGATAACGATCAAAATGCATTAGACTTTGCAGTTGCTGCATCTTGTTTAAAACACACTATTAAAGGTGATGCAAACTTAGTTACAGTTGCAGAAGTAAATAAATTGATGGGTGGTGATGCATCTGGAAGAGTAGCTAGATAAATCTAGTTTCTTGTTTAACTGTTAAGTAGTTTACGCTATTTAACAGTTAAACAAATTTATAACTGTACACATACTAATTTTAAAATCAACGATAAAATATGAAGAAATCTGTAGCTATAATGTGTGGAGGTGGTCCTGCTCCAGGAATTAATACAGTAATTAGTACTGTTGCTAAAACCTTTATGAAAGATGGTTATAAGGTAATTGGTGTTCATCATGGATATCAAGGATTGCTTTCAGAAAATCCTGAATTGGAGATTTTCGATTTTCATCGTGCAGATCGTATTTTTAGTAGAGGTGGTTCTAGTCTTATAATGAGTAGATTTAAACCTAAAGACAGTGATTTTAAAGCAGATTTTTTTAAGAAAAATAATGTAAAATTATTGGTTACTATTGGTGGAGATGACACAGCTTCTACAGCAAATAGATTAACCAAATATTTAAAAAGTGAAGCGTTAGACGTTAGGCATATTCATGTACCAAAAACAATAGATAACGATTTACCTTTGCCAGATAGAAACCCAACATTTGGTTTTCATACAGCAAAAGATGAAGGTGTACGTATTGGAAATACGGTTTATGAAGATGCAAGAACTAGTGAAAATTGGTTTGTAATGTCTGCAATGGGACGTTCTGCTGGACATTTGGCGTTTGGAATTGCTTCGGCATGTCATTTCCAAATGGTGATTATTCCAGAAATGTTTAACAAAACAACCATTACATTTGAGAAGTTAATCAATATGATTATTTCTTCTATTATAAAATGTAAAGTTATGGGTGTAGAATACGGTGTCGCTTTAATTAGCGAAGGTGTTTTTCACTTTATGGAAGAAAAGGAAATCATCAATTCAGGGATTAATTTTACTTATGATGATCACGGACATCCAGAATTAGGGAACGTAAGTAAATCGCATATATTTAATTACTTACTGCAAGTTAAATTAAAAGAAATAGGATTAGATATTAAATCTAGACCAGTAGAATTGGGGTATGAATTAAGATGTTGTAATCCTATAGCATTCGATTTAACCTTATGTACTTTACTTGGTATTGGAGTTAAAAAATTATTTGATCAAGGTGCTACAGGTTGTATTGTAAGTGCTAATTCTAATGGAGATATTTCACCTTTATATTTAAAGGATTTTGAAGATGAAAACGGTAAAATTCCACCAAGATTAGTAGATATTAATTCTGATATGGCACAATTATTCATAGAAAACTTATTCTTCTTAAAAGAAAAGGACTATGAAAATGCGAAAAAATATGTTACCAATCCAGAAGCATACGATTTCAAAAAAATATTAAACTGGAGTTAAAATTGTTAAAGGGTTTAATTGTTAAATTGTGTAACTGTAACACTCAGGTACAATTCAACAATTACACAATCAAACAATTACACAAATAAACGATTACACAAATAAACAATAAAAAAATGGCACAATTTTCAAGATTAGAAGTAGCGCAAGTAATGAAAGAAACAGGAATGATTCCTTTATTTTTTCATAACGATATAGAATTAAGTAAAAAAGTATTAAAAGCATGTTACGATGGTGGAGCTCGTTTAATGGAGTTTACAGCACGTGGAGATTTCGCTCACGAAGTTTTTGGAGCGTTAACTAAATACGCTATTGCAGAATTACCAGGTATGATTATGGGAGTTGGATCTGTAACAGACGCAGGAGCAGCATCTTTATACATGGCTTTAGGAGCAAACTTTATTGTAACTCCGGTTTTAAGAGAGGATATTGCAATTGCTTGTAACCGTAAAAAAGTATTATGGTCTCCTGGTTGTGGTACTTTAACAGAAATTACTAGAGCGGAAGAATTAGGATGTGAAATCGTAAAATTATTCCCTGGTGATATTTATGGACCACAATTTGTAAAAGGAGTAAAAGGACCTCAACCTTGGACTAGCTTAATGCCAACAGGTGGAGTTTCTCCAACGGAAGAAAACTTAAAAGGTTGGTTTGATGCAGGTGTAACTTGCGTTGGAATGGGATCTAAATTAATTTCTAAAGAAATTATAGCAAATGAAGATTACGCTAAATTAGAAAAAGATGTGAGAGCAGCTTTAGCTATTGTAAAAGCAGTAAGAAAATAGTCTAAACTATTTTTATAAATTTAAAACTCCAACTGAAAAGTTGGAGTTTTTTTTGTCTTTACAATTAAATATGGTCTATACTTTTTTGCATTTCGTCGATACTTTAACATTTCTGACCAACCACCTAAATAATACTCAATTAAATTAACTTAGATTTGTATACATAAATTTAAAACCTCTGTAATGTCCAAAAGCTTAAAAATATTATTAATAGAAGATAATCTTATTGAAATAATGAAAATGAAAAGAACACTTTCATTATTAAAATTAGAACATACAATTCAAGAAGCTAAAAATGGTGAGGAAGCTTTAAAAATCTTAGAAGATAAAAGTAATTTTCCTGATTTAATTTTACTAGATTTAAACATGCCAAAAATGAGTGGTATAGAATTTTTATCTATTCTAAAAAAGGATGAAAATATACAGCATATTCCTACTGTAATTTTAACCACATCAGATAATCAAAGAGATTTAGACCAATGTTATAAAATTGGGGTTTCTGGTTATATTTTAAAACCTTTAAAATATGATGATTATGTTCAGAAAATTGAAAAGGTTTTATCTTATTGGAGTACAAATGAATTAAAAAAATATTAAAGATGAAAGGGATAGTTTTTACAGAGTTTTTAGATTTAGTTGAGGAAAAGTTTGGTTTAGAAATGGTTGATAAAATTATTTCTCAATCAGAATTGGCTTCTGAAGGAGTGTATACATCTATAGGAACCTATAGTTTTTCTGAAATGTTACAATTGGTAACTAACTTAAGTGGTAATACAGGTATTTCTACAGATGATTTACTTCTAGTTTATGCAGAACATTTTTTTTCCGTTATAAAAACGAGTTACCCAGGTCTTTTAGAAACATATAAAGATCCAATAGAAATGTTAGCGTCTATTGAGAACCATATACATGTAGAAGTTCAAAAAATATATCCAGATGCAGAACTTCCAACATTTGTTGTCGAAGAAAAAACAGACAACTCTATTATAATGCTTTATAAATCTAGCAGAGCGATGCATCATTTTGGATTAGGTTTAATGAACAAAACTTTTGAACATTTTAATTCAAAGGCATCTATTGTTTTAGAGAAAATTAAAGAAGACGGAACAGAAGTAAGGTTTATTGTCCACAAAATTTAAAAAAGGATTTATTTATATCAGAATTTTTTTAAGAGCTAAAAATAAATTAAATTTAAGAGCTATATTATAAAAGAAATATAAAATGAATACCCCCTTAAAAGAAAATCAAGACCAAATAGGAATATTACAACGCGCTCTAAAACGCGAAAAAGCAGCAAGGAAAGCTGCCGAGAAAATTCTTGAAGATAAGTCTAGGGAATTATATTCTAAATCTGAAGAGTTAACAGAACTTTTAAATGAGAAATCATCTACACTAGAAGGAGTTTTTAAGAACATTAATGATGCATATTTAGTTATGGATTTATATGGAAATGTTTTAAAGATGAATGAAGTTGCTGTAGAAGTTTTTGGCTATGATATAAATGAAGAGGCATTTAATCTTTCAAAAATTGTTTACAAAGAAGATTTAGAATATACCGCTAAATCTTTTAATAAATTATATACAGAGGGTTCTTTTAATGATTATACCGCAAGAATTGTTGATAAGAATAATAATCTAAAATGGATAGAAGTAAATTGTTCTTTAATTTATAATAAAGAAAATAAACCAATTGCTGCCCAAGGTATTATTAGAGATATTAGCGAATGGGTAAGGATGAAAAAGCAATTAGAAGATCAAAAACACCAGTTAAGTATTATTATTAATAACTCTCCTATCGGTATTACTTTATCTAGAAATGATCAAAAAGGATTATTATTAATAAATAATTCTTTAAAAGAAATGTTAGGTTATTCTTCAGAAGAATTTGATAATATTAAAGTTGGGGATTTAACGCACCCAGAAGATATAGAAAAATCTAAAAAACTAACAGATCAACTTTATAGAGGAATAATAAGTACTTATAATTTAGAAAAAAGATATATAAAAAAGAATGGCAATATTTTATGGGCAAAAGTTACAGTTACTGCCGTAAAAGATGACAATAATATTATTAACTATAATGTAGTTACCGTAGAAGATATTGAGAAAGAAAGATTAGATAAAGAAAAAATTATAGAGTCAGAAAATAGATTATCTGCGCTTGTTTTAAATTTAAATAGTGGTATTATTTTAGAAGATGAAAATAGAAAGATAGTTTTATCGAATACCAAGTTTTGTCAACTATTTAATATAGATGTACAACCAACTGATTTAATAGGTATGGATTGTAGAGAAGCATCTGAACAAAATAAAGTGTTATTTAAAGACTCTTCTAATTTTGTTCAAAGAATGAATGAAATTGTAGAAAATAAAGTAGCTGTTTTTGGTGAAGAACTAAAAATGGTTGATGGTAAAATTTTAGAAAGAAATTATACACCTGTTATAGTTAACGGAAAAATAAAAGGTTATTTATGGGCATTTAGTGATGTAACCTTAGAGAAGAAATATAACTTAAGTTTAGAGGTCGAAAAAGAAAAATACAGCAATATTATAGCCAACATGAATTTAGGATTGGTAGAGATTAATATAGATGATCAAATTTCGATGGTAAACCAAAGTTTTTTAGAAATGTCTGGTTATGCCAAAGAAGAATTATTAGGAAAAATAGGTCGTGATATTTTTACATTTAACGGAGATTTAGATATTATAAAAGATCAAAAAGAAAAACGACTTAGAGGTGAGTCTACTTCTTATGAACTTAAAACGAAAAATAAAAAAGGAGAAACTAAATATTGGTTGGTAAGTGCTGCTCCTAATTACAATTTATTTGGAGAAAATATTGGGTCTATTGCCTTGAGTCTTGATATTACAGAAATTAAAAAATTAGAATTACAAAAAGAACAAATTTTAAAAGAACTAGAAAATAGTAATGAACACTTACATGAATACGCACATATTGTTTCTCATGATTTAAAATCTCCGCTTAGAAGTTTAGAAGCTTTAATTTCTTGGATTAAAACAGATAATGAAGGGAAATTTGATGAAATGACACTGCAAAATTTTGACCTTTTAGAAACAACACTTGAAACTATGGAAAAATTAATTTCTGATGTTTTAGAGTATTCGAGTGCAGGATCTAGTACACAAGAAGATCAAGAGGTAAATTTAAATACTACGTTATGCGATTTACAAAAGGTTTTATTTATACCAGAAAACATCTCTGTAAACGTATTAAAAGTATTACCTGTTTTAAAAGGAGATAAAACCAAGTTTCAACAATTATTTCAAAATTTTATAAGTAATGCTATAAAATTCTGTGATAAAGAAACAGGACTTGTAGAAATAGATTATAAAGATAAAGGTACCTTTCATCAATTTTCTGTAAAAGATAATGGTATTGGTATAGAAAAAAAATATCATAGTAAAATATTTGAAGTGTTTACCTCTTTAAATAAAAGAAAAGATTCAACTGGTATAGGGTTATCAATTGTTAAAAAAATAATTGATTTACATGAAGGAGAAATTTGGTTAGAAAGTGAATCAAATAAAGGAACTACTTTTTACTTTACCATAAAAAAAAAACTAAATGAAGACCGTACAACTTAAAAAGCATAAAAATACTGATTGGAAATATTTATCAGAGAAAATAGATTTAATAGCACCGTTAGTCCTTGTTTTTGGTAATCGATATTTATTAGAAGATAAGTCTATTTTTGAAGAAATTAGAACTATTTTTAAAAATGGACATATTGTTTTTGGTTCTGCTTGTGGTGATATTTCTTCAGAATCTATTGATGATGAAACAATAACGATTACTGCAATAGAGTTTGAGAAAAGTAGTTTTGTAATTAAGACATCTAATGTTTTAAGTGAAGATTCAGACGCTAAAATAGATAGTTTTTCAGTTGGTAAAGAATTAATAAGTCAATTGCCAAAAGAAGGTTTAAAGCACGTTTTTGTACTCTCTGAAGGAAGTTTTATAAATGGTAGCCAATTAACTAGAGGAATGAATGCCGCTACTGACAATAATTTATTAATTACAGGTGCTTTGTGTGGTGATGATGCACGATTTGAAAAAACAATTTCTTCTTACAACGAAAATCCTAAACCAGGAGAAATGGTGGCAATAGGTTTATATGGAGAAACCTTAGAAGTTACATTTTCTATTAATGGAGGTTGGACACCTTTTGGACCAGAAAGAGTAGTAACCAAATCTAAAGGAAATATTTTATATGAGTTAGATAATTTACCAGCTTTAGATTTATATAAGAAATATTTAGGTGAAAAATCTAAAGAATTGCCAGGTGCAGCATTGTTATATCCTTTAAATGTAAAATCTGAAGATGGTACAAATACAATTGTGCGAAGTATATTAAATATAGATGAAGAAGAGAATTCTATGATTTTAGCAGGTGATATCGTAGAGGATACTAAAGTACAATTAATGATGACCAATGTAGATAACATTGTAAATGCAGCAGAAAAAGCAGCCATAAATGCTTTGGAATTTAGAAAGAAGAAACCAGAATTAGCAATTTTAGTAAGTTGTATTGGTAGAAAATTAGTTTTAGACCAAAGAGTAGAAGAAGAAGTAGAAGAAGTAATGGAAGTTGTTGGTGATACTGCAACGGTTACAGGGCTGTATTCTTATGGAGAAATAGCGCCTTTTATAGGAGAAAATAGTTGTCAACTGCACAACCAAACCATGACTGTTACATTAATAAGCGAGTAATGAATTCTTTATTAAAAAGACAAATAAGAAAATTTCTTCCCAAAGAATTGCAGTCTAATAAAGAATTAGACCAATTTTTAGGAGCTATAGATAAATCTTACAGTACTTCAGAAGAACAGTTTTTAATGTTGCAAAGAGCAACAAAATTTAGTTCAGATGAATTGTATAGTGCTAATGAACAATTAAGAGAGGAGTCTAATTCTCAAAAAAAAGTAATTTCAAAGTTAGAAAGTGTAATTGATAAATTACAGTTTTACGATTTAAAAAGTAATCGTCCAAAAGAGGGGATAGATTCTTTAAAATTGGTTGATTTTATAGACAATCAGACCAAGGAAATTATTAAAATAAATCAGCAGAAAGACAAGCTTTTAAAAAACTTAGAGCGTCAAAATCAAGAGTTAAATGATTATGCACACATGGTTTCTCATGATTTAAAGTCGCCTTTGCAAAGCATTGAAGCATTGACTGCGTGGGTCTTAGAAGATTATTCTGGGGTTTTAGATGCTGCCGGAAAGGAAAATTTACAATTTATTAGGGAGAATGTAGAGAAAATGGATACACTTGTAAAAGGAATCTTAGAATACTCTACAATCGGTAGAATAGAAAAAGAAATTTATAATGTAAATTTAAATGATTTAGTAAATAACCTAATAAAGAAAAACGAAAAATTAAATAGTGCTACTTATATAATTCCTGAAAGATTACCTACCATAAAAGGGGATAAATTTAGATTAGAGCAATTATTTTTACATTTATTAGACAATGCTGTAAAATTTAATGATAAAAAAGAACCTACGGTAGAGATAGGTTTTACTGAAGATTCTGATTTTTGGAAATTTTACATAGAGGATAATGGAACTGGAATTGATAACAAATATTTTGATAAAATATTTGTTGCGTTTCAAAAATTAGAAGATGATTATAAATCTACTGGAATAGGTTTGTCTATCGTAAAAAAAATTGTTGAAGTATATAATGGAGAAATTTATCTAAAATCAGAGCAAAATGTGGGTTCTACTTTTTACTTTAGCATAAAAAAATAAAGATGGAACAACCAAACTTAATATATATAGAACAATTAGCTAGAGGAGATGAATCTATTAGAACAGAGCTTATTGGGGTGATTAAAACAGAGTTTCCTGAGGAAAAGAAAGAATACCATGATAGCTTAGAGCATAAAAAATTTAAAAAAATTGAAGAAAATGTTCATAAGATTAAACATAAAATTAGTATTTTGGGACTTGAAAAGAGTTACGAAATGGCAAATAAGTTTGAACATAATCTTAGAGAACAAAGTTTAGAAGGTCAGGAAGATTTTGATGAAATTTTAAAAGCAATTTCAGACTATATAGAAACTATATAAGTTGTATGAATTGTATTATTATTGATGATGAAAAAATGGCAAGGGCTATTATAAAAACCCTTTGTAATGAAGTTAAGTCGTTAAACGTTGTTGAAGAATTTTCTGGCGCTATTGAAGCCATGAAATATTTGATAGAAAATACGGTAGATTTAATTTTCTTAGATATTCATATGCCTGGTTTTAGTGGATTAGACTTTATAAAAACCTTAAAAAATCCACCTAAAATTATCTTAACAACTTCAGATCCTAAGTTTGCCATTGAAGCTTTTGAGTATGATTTTATTGTAGATTATTTATTGAAACCGTTAGGATTACCTAGATTTAAGAAAGCTATTCTTAAAGCAGAAACTAAAACGATTTCTATTAATGAGCCTAAAAAAGAAGTTGTTGAGTCTAAAAAAGTTGATAACGATTTTTATATTAATATCGATCGTAGATTAATAAAAATAGACTTACCAAGTATTTACTTAATAGAAGCTAAAGGAGATTATATTAAAATAAAAACAGAAACCAAAGATTATACAGTTCACTCTACACTTAAAAAAATAGAAGAGAAGTTGCCCGAATCCCTTTTTTTAAAAATACATCGTTCATATATCATTAATATTAAAAAAATTATAGATATTGAAGATAATAGTGTTCTTATTAAAAAAGATGTAATTCCTGTTAGTAGGTCTAAACGTCCAGAATTAATGAAAAGATTAGATTTACTTTAATGGTTTATCTAAACACTTCTTACAACTTATCTATAGTTAAAGTGTAAGCAACTAATAATCAATAAATTTAGTGTACTTCCTGCTTATTTTTGTGATATAATGGAACATATCATAAAAAAAATAGTACTTTTTATAACTTTTATAGCATGTATAAACTTAAATGCTCAATTATACAAAGTCGATCGATTTAGTAGTGAAGTAAGTGTAATAGAAAATCAAATAAAATTTAACAATAATCAGTTCTCTAAAATTGATTATATAAATTCTCTAGCTGATTATTTACCCAAAACAGGAATAAATCATACAGAAGCGGTACTTGTTTCTGGTTCTAAGGAATTACTCGCAACTACAATCATTAAAAAAAATATTACTCTAAATTATTATCAAGGAGATAAACAAGTGTCATCTGTTATAGCTACTGAAACAGAAGGCGGTATTTATAATCATTTTAAAGCAATTTGCAACAGGTTTAATGGCGTTAGTTTAGATAGTGTTAATACTATTTTAATTAAAGAACATAAATTAATAAAAACTAAAATTAGCAGCGTCTCAGGTGAAACAGAATATACTTTAAGTTTTTCTATTAACACACATAGAAAAGAGCATGAGTTGTTTAGTTTTTGGAACATAGACCAATATCCTACAGGGAATTATCAAAATTATTTTATTTGGGGAAGTTCTTTCGCTCAAGTTTATTCAATCGCAAATTATATCATAGAACAACATACTGAAAAAAATAACTTAAAAAGTACTTTGGTAACTAAGGTATTACCTAATGTTTTTGTAAAAAACGGAACTTATTCTAATGGTATTGTTCATTTAAATTTGGTAAACAGAACACAAGAAAAATCCGTAAATTTTGTTGGGAATATAGCAGAAACTGAGATTTCAGAGCATGTTAAAGTGGCCAATACGTTTTCTTTGTCAGGAGGTTATAATGAAGTTTTATCAATACAAACAGGCGTTTTATTTGATATTGGTTTTTATTTAGAAACTTCTTCTTCTACTCAAAAAGATGATTTGTATTTGGCAGGTGGAACATGGGGTTTAGATTACTTGAAAGAATATGTAATGGTTTCAAACTTTGAAGTACATACTTTTGAAAGAGAATTAAAAGAGGATGTATATGAAGTAGAAAGAAGTGTAAAAGCAGTTGGAGAAGTAAAAGGTAATGTTAATTTATTTAGGCACCTTTTACCCGAAAATAAAACTTTAAATGTAGATAAATATGACTTTTTAAATTTTAATATAAAAAATAATGAGCCTATAGAGATTATAATTATGTCTAATGGAGATAGAGACTGGAAAAATAGATTACGTTACACGATTCCGGCTAATTTAGAAGAAAAGTTTTATAGTATTTCATTTTTAGATTTTGTAGATGGCCGAGGAAACAAAGCTGTTATTAAAGATATTAAAACAATTGTATTTTCTATTATAGGCGATTATACCAATTATAAACCTTTTAATTTTGATATAAATAAAATAGCATTCACGGTTAATAATGATTTGAGTACAGATGACTTTACATCAGAGAAGAATAATAATTTAATAAATTACCCAAATCCCTTTACAAATTTTACAACTATCCAATTACCATTTACTTCAAACAGTATTCTAATTCAGGTATATGACATAATGGGGAGGGTAGTAGATGTACAAAATATAAGCACAAATTCTTCTTCTATAAAAGTAAAATACATTGCACCTCAATTAAAAAAAGGAGTTTATAAATACAGATTGATTGATGATAAGAAAAATCAACATTTCGGAACCTTTATCGTCAACTAGTCCCCCAATCTAAGTAGGAATGTTGTTGGGCAAAAGATTTTCCTTTTGCCCTTATTTTTTATATAATGGTTTTTTTAAGAAAATCCATTTAAATCGGATTCCAAATTCAGTATATGTAAAACTTGCTGTTGTAGTCGCTGATGCGGCAGCAGAAGCTATATTACTTTGTAAACCATAGATGTTTAATAAAGCACGTTCAGAAAATTTATACCCTAAATTACTTTGAACTCTGTATGTACTTTGAGCATCATCATTTTCTATATATTGCAAACCAGTAGCAGCTGTTAAACCATAAAACCATTCTTTTTTCTTAGCTGCAGTTTCATCTTTTATAAGGTTTACAAAAATCTCAACTGCATTAAATTTACTCGGACTAAAATAATTATCTTTAGATTCTTTAAAAGAAATATTTTGATAATTAAGCCCTGCTTTTATAGAAGGTTTTGCAAAGATATTATAGTAAAGAGAAGTAAATAAGAGGTTTCTAACGTTTTCATCACTTTGCCAAGTATAATAATATTGTGTAAACCAACCTAAATTAAAGTTGGTATTTAAGCTATAATTTAAAATAAGATTATTTTGTACAATTTCATCATTCAGTAATGCTGCATTAAAATTTTGAACATCTCTTTTGTACCCTAATTCTAAACTTTGAAGCTTAAAAGGTTTTATATTAAGTGAAATATCTGTTAATAGTTGATTGTATTTTTTTGATTCTGAATCAGAAGAAGTAATACCAAAACTACCTTTTAAGGTTAGGTTGTTTAGTAATTGATAAGAAACACCTAACAATAAGTTATTTGTAGTGGCTTTTAATGAGTCAATTTGATTATTAAGAGTTGTTCTAAAGTTATAGTTTGCTAAAATTTTAAACTTTGTAGAAAACAGAACTTCAGCTTTCAGGTCGTATGCATTTGCTTCGTTATCTCCATTGTCATAAGAATAAGAATATTTGGTTTCTACAAATGGCGTAAAACTTAAATCTAGTTCCTTTATAAAATTAGAAGCATCTTTTTGTTTTTCATAAAAGGTTAGTGTATTTTCTGCACTTTTGTATGCATTATTATAAAAACCAGATGCTTTTAAAGCATTTGCTTTTCCTAGATTTCCATCAAAAGAAGCACTGTCTTTTTTTAAGATTAAATTATAATCTGCTATACTCTTCTTAAAATCACTTTTATAGATGTTTAGAGTTGCTCTTAAAGAAAGCATCCAGTTTTCTGGGTTTTTATTATCATCTAATAGTTTATCAATTTCAGTTTTGGCAGACGTATATTTTTTATTCCAAATTAAAGCTTGAATATATCTTTCTGTGGTTTGATTTTTTAAGGTTTCAGAGGTGTTTTTATCAATACTTTTTAGCGCTGTTTTACTTACAGTTAATGCTGTTTTATCATCACCATCTAAGTGATGTGCTAAAGCTATTCCATTTAATGAGATAAGTTTATCTTCTGGCTTTTTACCTATAATTTCATAAGTGTTTTTTGCTTTTTCTATTTGTTTAGAAATTAAATATAAATTAGCAAGGTTTAGTAACGTTTCTTTATCGTCTTTAAATGAAGTGAAATTTTCTTTTAAAATGGTTTCTGCTTCCTCATATTTTTGATTACTTACTTTCTTACTTGCCAATCCTAATCTCATGTATTTTTTAGAAACCAAAGCATTAGGATTGCCAGGAAGTACGCCTAAGGCTTTGTCTACATTTATTAAAGCAGCGTCAAATTCTTTTAAATTAGATAAGGTATTAGCATAGCCTAATAATGCAGCAAAGCTTTTATCATTTTCCTTTAGTAATTTTTGGTAATAAACTTTTGCATCAGGATAATTCTTACTCCAAAGCAAAGACTCTGCATAATTAAGTTTTACTTCAAAATCTGTAGGGTAATCTTCTAATAAGTTGGTAAAAAGTGTTACGGCAGCAGTTGCTTTACCATTTAGACCTATAGCTCTTCCGTAACAAAGTCTGGCCGTTTTATTTGTAGGATACTCTTTTAATATGTCTTTAAAAAAAACTTCGGCCTCCTTGTATTTACCTGTTTCTAAATAGGTAAAGCCCTCTTGCATATCTTGACTAAAACTTTGTATACTAAAGAAAAGAAAGAAGATAAGTGTAGAATATAAGAATTTCATAGATTTTGATTTTGCTTTGGCAAGTTAAGCATTAGTAATTAATCATTAAACTATATAAAAGTGTTTTTCAACTTAGAAATGTATTATTTTAGAGGATCTAGATGATATTTGTCTAAGTATTACTTAAAAATTGAATGTTACTAATATCAGTAATTTTTAACTAATTGTAAAATAATAAAAGAATACTTGTGATTGTAAAGAAATTTATAATAATTTTAAAAGCCTAAATAGGATTATAAAATAGCAAAAAATATGCAAGAAATTATAAGGTTTGTAAAAAAAGGTATAAAACCTGAACAATTATTTATGCTAAGTGTGCTCTTAGTAAACGGAGGTAATTATATATATAATTTAGTTTTAGGAAGGGTTTTAGGTCCTGAGAAATTTGCAGATGCTGCTATTTTAATTACTTTTTTATTGGTTTTATCTTTTGTAGCCATGACTTTTCAGTTGGTTACAGCTAAGTTTTCTGTACTTTTTGAGGATAGTATTTTTACTGGTTTTATTTCTAAAATTTATAAAAATGCTTTATTTACAGGAATTATTCTAGGTATTGCAATCATTGTTTTTGCTACACAACTGCAATATTTTTTTAAAACGACTTCTTCTACAATGTTTGTTATTTTTGGAGTTGGTGTACCATTTTACTTTTTAATGAGTGTAAATAGAGGTGTTTTTCAAGGAAAGCAGGAATTAAAATCACTGTCTGTAACTTATCAATCAGAAATGATGAGTAGGTTATTATTAACATTTGCCTTGTTGTATTTTCTAGATATAGATTCTTCATTGATAATTGCTATTGGTATTTTTTTCTCCTTTGTTTTTGGGTTGATTCCTTTTAGAACGAGTAATTTTTCTTTATTCAAACCTTTTAAATTAGACAAAGTCAATAAGAAATTGGTGAAGAAATTTTTTATTATTACGGCATTTTACGAGTTAACTCAAATTATTATAAACAATAGTGACATTTTGCTAGTAAAACATTATTTTGCTTCTTATGAAGCAGGTTTGTATGCTTCTTTAGCTTTAATAGGTAGGGTTGTTTATTTTATTGCTTGGATGTTTGTAATGTTACTTTTACCAACAGTGGTTCAACTTAAAAAAGAAGGAAAAGATACGTTACCTATTTTATTAAAATATGTAGCATATATTGGCTTTATAGCTGCAGCTATTGTAATTAGTTGCTTCTTCTTTCCTAATGAAATTATTAATATTTTATTTGGTAGTGAATACGTGTCTGTAGCCTCATTACTATGGAAATATGCATCTGCAACAGGAATCTTTGCAATTTCAAACATATTTGCATATTATTATTTATCCTTAGACAAATATGTACCCGTTGTTCTGTCTGGTATTTTTGGAATGTTACAAATTGTTTTAGTTGTACTTTTTCATGAAAGTTTAGAACAAGTTGTACATGTGCAAATTATAGCAATGGTTTTATTGTTAATAGTACAACTTAGTTTCTTCTTTTTTAAAGATTCTAAGTCTTCCAAAAAACCAAAAGAAATAACCTAGAAGCAATGTCTATAGTTATTTTCCAATCAACTATATATAATTGCGTTTGAGCAGTCTATTTAATTAAAATTGCTGCAAAATTTTGAAATTTGTAGTACCATAAAAAAAACAATATGAAATTAGCAATCGTAACAGCGTATCCACCAAGTAAAGTAACCTTAAACGAATATGCATATCACTTAGTTAAAAGTTTTAGGTTGAAAGAAAAGGTTACAGAATTAATTCTTTTAACCGATGAAACTCCAGGTGAAAAAGAAATTAATTTTAAAGCAGATGGTTGTAAAATTACGGTAAAAGAATGTTGGCAATTTAATAGCTACGCTAATACGAATAATGTTATAAAAGCAATTAATCAAACAAAGCCAGATGCTGTTTTATTCAACTTGCAATTTATGAAGTTTGGAGACAAGAAAGTGGTTGCTGCTTTGGGGTTGACATTGCCATTAATTTGTAAAGTGAAAGGAATACCTACCATTGTTTTATTACATAATATTTTAGAACAAGTAGATTTAGATAGTGCTGGATTTACCTCTAATAAACTAGCTCAAAAAATATATAATTTTATTGGTACATCCTTAACAAAATTGATCTTAAAAGCAGATTTAGTTGCGGTTACAATGGATAAATATGTAACTACTTTAGTTGATAAATATAAGGTTGATAATGTAAAAATGATTCCTCACGGAACTTTTGAAATTCCAGAAAATCCATCACAAAAATTACCTGAAGGTCCTTTAAAGATTATGACTTTCGGAAAGTTCGGAACCTACAAAAAAGTAGAATCTATGATTGAAGCTGTAGAAATTGTAAGAAAAGAAACAGGTTTAGATTTAGAAATTGTAATTGCTGGTACAGACAACCCAAATGTACCTGGTTATTTAGAGAATGCTCAAGAAACTTACAAACATGTACCACAACTTACGTTTACTGGGTATGTAGAAGAAAATGAAGTAGAACCGTTGTTTACAGAAAGTGCTGTAGTTGTTTTTCCTTATACGTCTACAACCGGAAGTTCTGGAGTATTACACCAAGCAGGAAGTTATGGTAGAGCAGTGGTAATGCCTAATTTAGGAGATTTAGCAACCTTAATTGAAGATGAAGGTTATAGAGGTGAATTTTTTGAACCAGAAAGTGTAACAAGTTTGGCAAATGCAATTAAAGCAATTGTAACAAATGATACCTATAGAATAGAACTTGGTGAAGCAAATTACAAAGCAGCAACGGCGTTCCCTATGTCAAGAATTACAGATATTTATTTAGAAGAATTTGATAAAATAATAGCCAAAAAGAAATCATAATTATTCTTTAGAAATGTATTTATAGGATAATTTTTTTCCCCCTTTATTATTTATAAAACCAAATTTTTTCTGTGGATTAGTTCGCCAAGGCAATCGGCCTAAAACCTCTTTAGGAACCACATCAAAATCATATAAAGTCCATGACATAAAAGGAACAGAGTTCTTTGTCAGGACTTTTTGTATTTCTTTATAATAGTTAGCTTGTTTTTCTTCAGAACCAACAAAAGGCCTCCAAAAACCGCCGTAAGACGATAGTCCAAACTCTTGTAATACAATAGGTTTGTCTTTTATTTCTTCTTTTAAGGCTAAATATTCATCCTCAAAATTAAGTAAGTCTTCATAATAGTGAAAAGAAACAACATCTACTTTGTCTTTTAAAATAGTGGCACTTTTGGTGTTAGACCAACCAATGGTTACGGGATGTTTTTTATCAATATTTTTTATCAAAATAATCATAAAATCTAACCAAGCGGTTACATTTTCTTTACCTCTAGAGTTAAAATCTAAATTAGGTTCATTTTTTACGTCCCAAGCTAAAATAGCTTCATGCTCTTTAAAAGTTTCTACAATTTTTTCTGCATGCCTTTGGTTCAATGTCCAGTCTAAAACATCATAATTTCCATAAAAATCAAACAAAGTAACCACAACTTTTAGGTTCTCTGCTAATGCGGTGTCTAATACTTTTTTTAGTTTTTCTAGTTTCTCTGGTTTTACATTTGCTTTACCAAAATCTTCATAAGGCACAAAAATTCGAATAGAATTTAATGCTGCCTCTTTTATAATTTTAAAATCGTTTTTTATAATATCAATATCAAATTCATCACCGTACATATTCCATGGGGTTGCTTGTGGGTAATAATTGATCCCTTTAATATCTGCAAATTCTAAAGATCTTTTTACAGGAGTATTTTTAAAATTTTCCGAAGCTTCTTTTACCATGTGTCTTACGCGCCAAAATCCATCTTCTAATAATAATACATATTTATAAGAAGTAACTTCCGTAGTTTCTAAGATTAACTTTTCATCTTTAAAAACCTTTTTATATTCGATTGCATTGGTGTCTTTTAAAACAATTAATTGTCCGTCTTCACTAAAAAACTCGATGTCTAAATTATGTTCTAATGTGGTAGCTTCTATAGACGTTTTGTTGAGTTTGTTGTAATCTAAATTGGCATAAATATTTTTTCTTGCACTTTTGGTAAAATAATCTTCTATACCAACTCTTGTGTTTGTTTTGTAAGCAATTTGCTTTACATACCAAGCATCTAAATAATCGTTTTGCACGGCAGCAATTTTTTGAGCACTTATTTTTCTGCCTTCATTACCATCATCTTTCCATGTTACTTTAGGTAAGTATTGTTCTACTTTTTTAACTTCTGTATGCAACATTTTGCTTCTATCTGCACCAGTGTTTAAAAAACTGTATAAAGAGCTTACCAAGAATAAAAGAACGGCAATTATTGCTAGGTAAGTTAGCATTAACACTCCTCTAAGAATTTGTTTATTTCTTTTTACCATAACTTAATACTTTTAAAATCTTTTTTAAGACCCGCAGTTTCAATACTAAAATCGTAAACATCATTTTCAAAAATATTAGGATCTAAGTAAAAAATGGCTATCCCGTTTAAAGACTCATTATATTTTTCTTTGATAAGTACGTTGTTTTTATAAATAGATAGTTTTACAGATAAACCATCTGGAATGATTTGATTCATAAAACTTTTTAATGGACCAATTTTAATACTTCTATTCTTGTCTAAAAAGGAAACGATATAATCTTCAACAACTTTTTTATACTTTACTGTTATTGTGTTGCTTTCTGCAATGCCAATAAAATAGGCTTGCACCTTCCAAGTATCTTCAAAATCTGGATGTATAATTTTTGCGTGTGCGACTCCGTTTACAGTAGTACCAGCAGTTTTTAAAATATTTCCTTTTTTATTCGTAATGTAAAATTCAATATAACTACCATCGCTAATAATATTTTTATTTTTGTCTTTTATTGTTGACGTAAAAAAAGTTGTTATTTGATTTCCATCTGCATACTCATGATTTCTACGAAGATAAAGTTTAAAGTTAGTAGCAATTGCTGGCATTACATTTACATCAAATTCTTTAGAATTTAAACCGAAAGATTCAGAGGAAATAATCATTCTACCATTTTTTTTAGGAGCATAAATATTTTTATGACCAATTAGCTTATCTGTAAAAATAGCTTCAGTTTTTTCAGATTTTAGAAATTGATACTTTACACCCACCTTACTATTATTCGGTATAGGATTGTCTAAGCTATCTGTTGGTATTACCACTAACATTGTGTAATCGGTATCACCTGCATCTATACTTGGCGGGCCTAAATAAGTTTCTATGGATGTTGGTTCTTGCAGAGGTGAAATAGAAATGTTCCCTGAAATTATGGTATCTGTTTGTGTGGTTTTCCAAGAAAGTATTCCTCTTTTTCTTGTTAAAAAATCGGGGATTTTAAATGTAACTTTTTTATTGATACTTTTAGATTCTATTAATGTAGCACCATAACTGTTAGAACAATATAATTGAAATGTGGTATCTTTTTTAACTTTAAAATCGAGTGAAATTTTATCACCAACTATATAATTTGCTTTTGTTGATACTAATAAAATAGCAGGTTTTTTAGTTATTGTTTCTTGTGCAAAAAAAGAAACAATAACTAATTGAAAAAGAAGTAGAAAAAATACTTGTTTTAATTTCATTATTTAGGATTACCGATATACATACTTAATTCTATTCTAACATAACTAAAAAGTGGATGAATTACTTTTTGTAGTTTACCAATAGTATGGTTTTTTATTCTATTTGGCATTATTTTAGAAGCAATATCTTTATTTGGTAAACCGTTTACAAAGCAAAAATCCATATTTTTACTTATTGTTTTAATGGTTGGGTTTAGAGGAATAGCATAGTTAAAACGAATTTTTCTTTCTTGTCGTATCCCTTCTTTTAAAAATAAATTATCCACCCAAATCATTTCCTTATCCTTGTTATAAAATGTAATAATTAATTGAGGAACCGTAATTTCTTGAATTCCACTATTAAATAAAGTTCCGCTTATGCTAGTTGGTTTTATATTTACTTCACTTAAAACAATATCCTTAAACAAGTCCGAATTTGTAGTATTTCCTGCAGCTTGTAAGTTAAATTTAGTTGGTTGCTCACTGAGTTCTACAGGCGTAAATTCGTCTGGATTAAAAGTTTTAGGAATAGAATCTTTTGTTTTAGACCAAGCAATACCCTCAAAATTAATTCTAAAAGCACTAATCTCTTTTGGCATTAATTTGTGTTTTAAAATGTGTTTTGCATTATAAGTAGCCAATTCTTTATTCTCATCATTATAAAGTGTCCCTTTTAAGACTACGTCTGATGGAACATTATCTATATTTTGTACTTCTCCAATAATAGCATAACGTTTGTTAAACTTTATTAGTTTAGCAGAAACAATTTCTAAAACAGGTTGTTTTAAAACATCTTCGTGATGGGTTTGTTCTGTGGTAATTCTTCTTCTTCCTTGATTAAAATAACCTGTAGAATTCTTAGAATATAATTGATCTGGTGGTAAATCTATCGATTTTCTTGTTGGTTTTAAATACCACTTACTGTTTCTTTTAACAGTTGTTTTAAATTCAGTTTTTGATAATTTTTCTAATGGAGTAATCCATTTTGTTTCTACCTTTAATGTGGCCAAACTATCTGTCTGCTTTATAATCTCTGTGGTTATAGCATCTAACTTTGCATAGGAACTTAACAAACCATCTGTAACAGATATCTCTAATAAATATTGTGCTCTTGTAAGCTCATCTTTTGGATCTATGTAGGTATAACTTTTATTCAACTCTTTAAAATCGACAGCGTCATAATAAGCTTTTACTACATTTTCTGGAGATCTTTGTGTATCGTTTTTAATATAAAACATATAGCACGCATAACCAATTGTGATTATTAAAATAACTGCCCAGATATGAAATGCTTTTAATACAATTCTAGGAAACTTATTGTAATCAACTTTAAATTTAAAGTAAACAGGAACAGCTTTAAATTTTGTTTTTAAACTATGAACAAATAACGACTGTATATTTAAAATAAATGCAATAAGTACAGTTAAAAAAGGAATGATCCCCCAAATTATTTTTACCCAAGCAGGTACATCTTCTTTGGGTAAAATAGATGAAATAGGAGGTACGTTTAATTTTTCCCAAACCATAATACCGTTTTCTAATTGTGATAAACGCTGCCATCCGCAGAAAAATAATACAGGATCATAAAATTTATCATTAGAAAAAATATATTTTAAATTATATTTTTCAGGTGTGGTTAAAAATTGTTGCAAAGAACCAATACCAGCAACTCCTTTAAACTTTGAGTTTTCTAAACGTTCTATAGGTCTTGTTGTTAGTTCGGGTAAGCGCCTCGCGGAATGATAATTACCATCTACACTCATTGCGTTTGTCTGGGCTGCTAACCACGCCATTTGATCTCCAAAACCCAACGTTAAATACCTCCAATGATCATGAGAATCTTGACTTAGAAAGTTTACAATAGGAAGCATTTTTATCTTTTGAGGTTGAGAAGGTCTAAAATATCCCAAACTCATGGTGAAAATTACCATAGAAACATAAAAAGCGGCCAATAGTCCTCCTAATAAACGGTGATAAACGGCACCAAATCGTTCTTGTATTAGAACTTTTAAATCTCCTTCTACAAACCTATAGATAAACTCTCCAAATATAGGAATAGACATGATTGAACCCCAAAGTGTAAACCTATCTAAGGTTAAAATATTAAAGGCCGTTTCACCTAAAATCATTTTAGGTATTGGTGTTGTGCCACCTGTTCCCAAAATAACTAACATGGTAAAAGACAATCCGAAAAATAAATATCTTTTACTAAAGTATCTGTAAAATATATAAGGAAAAATGAATAATAAAATTCCCCATGGAATTGTAAAAAATACCAAACCAGAAGATGTAACATCTATAAAGCTATCTCTAGATCCATGAGGAATAGGTACTTGTGTTATTGGGTTTAATTTTGAATTCATCCAATAGGGAAAAATACAAAATATTATAAGGAATAGTGAAGAGAACCCAAATGCAAGGTTTTTCTTCAATTGTTTCATAAATGTTTTTAGAAATAAAGATAAAGTAACTTCTTTATAAGAGTTAACTTCTTCTCTAGCAACATCCATAATAACCGTTCCTATTAAAGGAAATATAAAAAATAACATTCCAAAGATAGGAGTAACATGATGAGAGGTAACGGTAACAGCGATTAAGGAAAGAGAAGTAAAGAAAAATTTATATTTTCCTGTTTTAAGCCATAGGTATATTTCGGGTAACGAATGCATTAAAACAGAAACACCTATAATACTGGGTAATTGACCAAAAATATGCAAAGTCTCTACAAAAGAAGAAGAAAAAACAGCTAAAATAGCAGCATAACCGGCAACAGTTCTATTAGATGTTATTAATAAAGAATACCTGTAAGCTCCAGTAACAAATAGAACAATGGCTATCATAGCCACTGTAAACATTCCAAATTTTAAGCCTCCTATTAACGATAAAGCTCCAATTGTTTGATGCACCAATGGAGGATAACTCTGCACCGTAAAGCCTGTATACCATTTATAATTCCAGGGTTCAAACCAACTAGTTGCATAATGATCTGCAAAAAATAAATGAATTAAAGCGTCATAGGTAGTTTCTAATGTAAAGAAAATAGTAGAACCATGAAAAAGAACTGCCAATAGAATTGCAGTAATTAAGTATTTATTAGATTTTTCTTTCATTAATAGATCTCTGACTTATAATCATGTAAAGGTAAAAATTTTAAACTTAGTTTTTTTTATTTGTCTAAAGTAACTTACCTTTCATCCTAATTAATCAACCTTTAAAGATCTTATTATAGAATAAAAATAAAACAAAAGTATTTTTGAGGTGTAAATAAGTAATATAAAAATATCGTTATGAGAATTTTAGCTATTGATGATCAAAAATTAGTTCTAATACCTTTAGAAAGTAGGTTAAAAGAAATGGGGTATGAAGTATTAACAGAAACAGATGCTTTAAAAGGAATTGAATTGTACAATTCTTTTAAACCAGATTTAGTGATTGTTGATATTAATATGCCAACTATTTCTGGTTTAGAGGTTGTAAAGCATATTAGAGAAGTTAAAAAATCTAATACACCAATTATGATTTTATCTGGTAATACAGATGATGACATGATTACAAAAGGCTTTGATTTAGGTGTAAATGATTATATGAAAAAACCTCTAAGTTTAACAGAGGTTGGGTTAAGAACAAAAAGATTAATTGGCCTTCCAGAAAATACAGATACTACAAAAAAATATAAGAACACTATTATACAACAAAGATGTGTTGGTGTTGTAATACCTTGTTATAATGAAGAAGAAAGATTGCTAAGCAAAGAATTTACAGATTATATAGATAAAAATACCGGATATCATTTATGTTTTGTAAATGATGGAAGTAAAGATAAAACTTTAGAAGTTTTACATAAGTTAAGAAAAGGTAGAGAAGACTTTATTACTGTTTATGATTGTGAAAAAAATGGAGGTAAAGCAGAAGCTGTTAGGCAAGGCATGTTATATATGGCTAAGCAAGAAGATTTAGATTATATAGGGTTTTTAGATGCAGATTTATCAACAGATTTAGCTGATTTTGATGATTTAGTTTCAACTATTGAAAAATCTAATTATAAGATTGTAAGTGGTTCTAGAATTAGTAGAATGGGCGCAAATATTACGAAAGAATCAGCAAGAAAGATTATTAGTTTGACTATAAACTATATCATTAGAAAAATTCTTTCTATGGACTTTAAAGATACCCAATGTGGTGCTAAAATTTTTCATAAAGATGTAATAGATATTTCTTTTAAAGAAAAATTTGTTACCCAATGGATTTTTGATGTTGAAATTTTTAGAAGAATAACACTGCATTTTGGATTAAAAAAAGCAAAAGAAATATTATGTGAACAGCCATTAAAAAGATGGATTCATGCTGATGGCTCTAAACTATCAATGAAAGATTCTGTTAAAATAGTTGGTCAACTAGGGCAAATTGCTTGGCATTATAGAAGTGGGAAAAAAGATCATAAAAGCACTGTTGTAGCATAATCTATTTGATCGAAAAAAATATGAAAAAAGGAATCATAATAATATGTAATAAGAATGACCTTGATATTTTAAAGGAAATCCGTTTTAAATCACTTTTTAATAAAGAGTTTAAAATATGTATCGTTAATAATGGTAACAATAATAAAATATTAAATTTCTTACTTAAGTTAAATGAATCTTCTAAATTTGACATTTCTATTTTAAACTTGAGAAAAGAAAAGGCTTTGAAGTTAGCAATGAAAGCAGGGGTGCGGTTTTTGTCTAACTTATATGATGTTCAGTTATTTGTGCATACGACCCCAAAAAGTGTTTTTAAAAACAATTTAAAAAAGAAATTAGAAAGTATTAAGGATGAAAATTTCATAAATAAAAAAAATGAAAGGGTTTTGTTGCGAAGCGTGTATTCGCTAAACGAAATTACTAGTTGAAAAAATATATATAATGAAAAACTTAGACAACAAACTACTTAGAATTGAAGGTAAAGTGCAAAATTATGATTGGGGAGGAGAAAGCTTCATTCCTAATTTAGTTTCAGAAACGATAAAGCCAAACACTACATATGCAGAATATTGGTTAGGAGCACATTTAAAAGCACCTTCAAAAGTTATTACTGAGGAAGGTAGTGTTTCATTAGATGAGTTTTTAGCACAAAATATAACAGAAAATTTAGGAGCTGAAGTTGCAAAAGACTTTGGTAAACTACCATATTTATTCAAAGTTTTAGATGTAAGTAAAATGCTATCTATTCAAGTACACCCAAGTATTGCTGCTGCTAAAATAGGGTACAAAAAAGAAAATGAACAAGGAATTCCTTTAACTGCCGATAATAGAAATTATAAAGACGAAAATCACAAGCCAGAAATAATGGTGGCTTTAACTGATTTTTGGCTCTTGCATGGGTTTTTAGAAAGTGAAAAACTAGCAAAAAACTTAAAAGAAACTTTAGAGTTAAGTTTCTTGTTAAATACCTTCTTAGAAGAAGGTTATTTAGGGCTTTATAAAAAAGTGATGGAATACTCACAAGAAGAAGTAAATACAATTTTGAGACCTTTGGTAAAAAGAATTCTTCCAAAATTTGTAAATAATGAATTAGAAAAATCTTCACCAGCATATTGGGCAGCCAAATCATTAAATAATAAAGATTCTGAAGACATTGACAAAGGTATTTTTTCTATTTACTTTTTTAATATTTTAAATTTAAGCAGAGGAGAAGCAATTTTTCAAGATGCAGGTGTGCCACATGCTTATTTAGAAGGTGTAAACATGGAGTTAATGGCAAATTCAGATAATGTGTTAAGAGCCGGATTAACTAGCAAACACATAGATGTTGAAGAGCTTATAAAAAATACAAAATTCGAAGAAACGATTCCTATTATTTTATTCGGTGAGGAAAATAAAGAGAATGGAGAAGTTGTTTTTAAAACTAAAGCTAAAGACTTCGAATTAAGTAAAATTGAATTGACAAAAACAGTATCTCATTCTTCAACTTCAAATTCTGTAGAGATATTAATGGCTTTAAAAGGAGCTGCTACTGTTTTTCAGAATAATGAAACTATCTCTTTAGATAAAGGGCAGTCTGTACTTATAAAAGCGAATACAACGTATAAAATTACTACAGATTCTGAGGTTGAAATTTATAAGGCAAGTGTTCCAAAATAAATTTATAAACTAATTTAAAATTGTTTTAGAGTGCTTTACTCTAAAACAATTTTCTGATCCTAAGAATTTAGGATCTCCTGCTTCTTCAGACCAAAAACCTTCTAAAATATCTTTGCTTAGGCATTTGTAAACCACCACTCCTTTATAAATTGCATCTTCAAACCCAACATATTTAAAGTTGATAACGAGAATGTTATTCTTAAAAAAACCGATTCCTGTTTGTTCTTGAGATTCACTAATATTCCATTTGGCAACAATTCTGTCATTTTCATCTAAAGTTAGGTGAAGTTCTCCTTTATACGAATTTTCATCTACATCTTGGTTGCTACCAATAATAGAATATGTACCAACTAAATCTTGAATTGTCATTTTTTTGAACGGTTTAGACTTTTAAGTTTACAATAATAAGCTATTTTATAACTTCATAATTAATTTTACTGTTTTTAAAAGACTATTTTATGGTTATAAAATATTAGTTGATAAAAAAAATAAACCATGGTAATTCTCGAACAAGACGCTTATTTAGCTTAGAAATTTAAATTAGAAGTCAGTATAATTATTTTAAATTAAAGAGAAGTACTGTTTAAACAAACGAAGTTTAAAGTTTGATATACATAAAAAAATAAATATAATTAAAAGTTAAGTTTTTATTCTTTAATTTTATCAGAATAAGAAAAAAGACCAATATAGATAAGTTCACAATACATAAACATAAAATTAAGATAAAAATATGTCTCAAACATTATTTGATATTACAGGAAAAGTAGCTTTAGTTACAGGTTCTACACATGGTTTAGGAATGGCAATGGCTATGGGCTTAGGGAGAGCAGGTGCTACTATTGTTGTGAATGGAAATTCATCACAAGAAAAAGTAGACAATGCCGTTGCTGAATATAAAAAAGAAGGAATTACAGCTTTTGGTTATCAATTTAATGTTGCAGATGAAGATCAAGTTATTGCTGCCGTTAAAAAAATAGAAAAAGAAGTTGGTGTCATTGATATTTTAGTAAATAATGCCGGAATTATTAAAAGAACTCCTTTGGTAGATATGGAAGTTGCAGATTTTAAGCAAGTAGTAGATATCGACTTGGTGAGTCCTTTTATTGTTTCTAAACACGTAGTTCGTGGAATGATGGAAAGAAAATCTGGTAAAATTATTAATATTTGTTCTATGATGAGCGAGTTGGGGAGAAATACTGTTGGGGCTTATGCTGCAGCAAAAGGAGGCTTAGTTATGTTAACTAAAAACATGGCGACTGAGTGGGCGCGTTTTAATATTCAAATAAACGGTATTGGTCCAGGGTATTTTGCAACTTCACAAACAGCCCCAATTAGAGTGGAAGGGCATCCTTTTAACGATTTTATTGTAAACAGAACTCCTGCAAAAAAATGGGGAGATCCTAATGATTTGGCTGGAGCAGCAATTTTCTTATCATCTAAAGCAAGCGATTTTGTAAACGGACATATTTTATATGTTGATGGTGGAATTTTGGCAACCATAGGAAAACCATTAAACGAAGAGTAAAAAAAAAGATATAATAAGCTTAAAAAAATAGAATTATTTTTAACACAAGCATATAATTGAGCTTAAGGTAATTGGATTGCTATATTGTTTATTAGTGAGGTTTATTATCAAAATAAAAACCATACAGGTTATTGATTTTAGTCTTGTTTAATGATATTTAATGTAATTTAGTAACCAAACATATTGTTACAAGTTATGTATAGATTTTTATTTATATTTTTTTTTATTAATGTTGTTGGATTTGCACAAGAATTACCTCCAATTAAAATTTTTACAGCAGAAGATTATAAAGGTCAAAATCAGAATTGGGGAATAGCGCAGTCTGAAGATAATTTAATATATGTAGCTAATAATGGTGGGCTTCTCGAATATAATGGAGAACAGTGGCAACTATATACGCATATTTCAAACCCCATTTTAAGATCTGTAAAAGTTAAAGACAAAATAATTTATTCAGGTTCTTTTATGGATTTTGGCTTTTGGGAAAAAAATGAAAAAGGACAATTAGAATACAGCTCATTAGTAGAAAAGTTATCAATAAAATTAAAAGAAGGAGAAGAATTCTGGGATGTCAAATTTTATCAAAATTGGATTCTTTTTAAATCCAATACAAGAATTTATTTTTTGAATACCGTTTCTAAAGAGGTTAAAATAATAGAATCTAAAGAAATTATTTCTGGACTTTTTGTATCAAATAATACCATTTTTTTTCAAAAAAAGAATGTAGGTTTATTTTCTGTCCAAAATGGAGAAGAAAAAGTTTTCTCAAACGATGCTTTTTTTAAGGATAATAAAATTATTAATTGTTTTTATCATAATAAAGAATTGCTTTTTTTATCCAAAGAAAAAGGTTTTGTTACGGTAAAGGAAACAGGTGTTACACAAGTAAAAACGGATTTAAATAAACACAGTTTTTTAATTTTTAGTGCCATTCAATTAGAGGATAAAAGTTTCTTGCTTGGTACAATTTCTAATGGTATTATTTTTCTGAGTGAAAATGGGGAAATTACGTCTACTATAAATCGAAAAAAAGGATTAAGTAACAATACTGCACTTTCTTTATTTCAAGATAATTCTCATAATATTTGGGTTGGTTTAGATAACGGTATAAATTACTTAAATGTATCATCAGCATTTAAAATTTTTGAAGATGAAGATGGCGCTTTAGGAACTATTTATACTTCTTTGTTTTTTGATAATCAACTTTATTTGGGGACCAATCAGGGATTGTTTTTTAAAGATAAAAATTTAAAGTTTAAGTTAATTGAAAATACAGAAGGTCAAGTTTGGTTTTTGAAAGAAATTGAAGGAAATCTTTTCTGTGGACATGATAAAGGAACGTTTGTTATTAAAAATAAAAAGATAATAAGTGCTATAACTAAAGAACTTGGTACTTGGAATATAAAAGAAGTACCAAACAATAAGGATATTCTTATTCAAGGTGGTTATGACGGTTTATCTATTTTAGAAAAAGATAATGAGAGCTGGCAGTTTAAAAATAAAATTGATGGATTCGATATTTCTAGTCGGTTTTATGAGTTTTATAACGATAAATTATATGTAAATCATGAGTTGAAAGGGTTCTATGAACTAGAAATTGATGAAAGCTATACTAAAGTGCTCAAAAAAAAGAAAATAAACATTCCTCAAATAGGGTATGGGTCTAATGTTTTTTCTTTTGGTAATGATTTATTTTACTCATCTTCAGTAGGAATATATAAAAAACAAACTGATGGTAGTTTTAAAGTAGATTCTTTGTTTTCAAAAAAAATAAATGATTTAGAGAATATTACAACGATAAGAAAATTAGCGGAACAAAAGAACACGTTGTATAGTTTTTCTAATAATAATATACTTCTTATAACCTCTAATAGTATTAGTTTAAGCCCGCAAGTAAAAGCAATTCCTATTGCTGGTAGCATCAGAAATAATGTTTTAGGTTTCGAGAACTTAACACAAATTAGTGCAGATAATTATTTAATAGGTACTTCTCACGGGTATTTACTCTTAAATGATGCTCTTGTAAAAAAAGAAAAGAACGTAACTATTTCCCTTCAACATGTACTTGTAAATAAGATAGATGGTGTAAAAACGGCCCTTTCATTGACAGAAGCACCAGTGTTAGAGAATAAGCACAACAATATAGAATTTTCATATAGTATTTCTAAGTATGATAAAATGATAAAAAACGAATATCAATATCGATTAGAAGGACTGTCTAACAACTGGTCCGATTGGACGGAGAATTCATCTCAATTATATGAGAACCTACCTTATGGAGACTATGTTTTTCAGGTAAGAGGAAAATATGGAAATCAGATAGCAGACATTAAATCTTTTAACTTTTCTATCAAACGCCCTTTTTATTTAAGTAATCTATACATCGTATTTTATGTAATAGCTGTTTTATTCATTATTGTTTTGATAAATATTTATTATAGAAGAAGGTATAAACTTAAAAGTAAATCTCTATTAGAGAAAGCACAAAAAGAATTAAAGTTAAAAGAATTAGAGAGTGCTCAAATAATAATGAAACTTAATAATGATAAGTTAAGAGTAGACATAGAGAGTAAAAGTAGAGAGTTGGCAAGTTCTACAATGAACATTATAAAGAAGAATGATTTTTTAAATACTATTAAAACTGAATTGGCAAACAGTGAGAATAAAGATATCTCAAAAGTAGTTAAGATTATTGATAAGAACTTAAACAATACAGATGATTGGAAAATGTTTCAAGAAGCATTTAACAATGCTGATAAAAACTTTCTAAAAAAAGTAAAGGACAAACATACAAGTTTAACACCAAACGATTTAAGACTTTGTGCTTATCTAAGGTTAAACCTATCTTCTAAAGAAATAGCTCCTTTATTAAACATTTCTCCTAGAAGTGTTGAGGTTAAAAGATACCGATTAAGAAAAAAAATGGGTTTACCTCATGATGAGAACTTAACAAACTACATTTTGGAGATTTAATACCCAAACACTACTTTTTTTCACCACTACAACACCTATACAAGGGTAATATAACTATGTTTTGGGTTAATATTTCACATATTCTGTAAGCCTTGTGTTTATTGAGGATTCATCATTTTTTTGCCGTTTTATTTGTGATGTATGTTTTTTGTTGTGGCTGTTTTTGCCATTTAACTATAATTTAACTATAATTTTATAATCAAAATAATAAATACCTTATTCATGAGAAAACAAATCACATTATTACTCCTTTTACTTATAGGTTTTTGTGCTTCTGCGCAAACTATAGCAGTAAAGGGTGTTGTTAAAGATGCTAAAACGGGTGATCCATTGCCGGGAGTAAGTATATTAATTAAAGGAACAACAGTTGGAACTGAAACAGATTTTGATGGACTTTACAGTTTTGCCAAAGTGGAGGAAGGAGCAACTTTTGTATTTAATTATTTAGGATATGCTGCAAAAGAAGTTGTGGTAAATCAGCAAACATTAAATGTTTCTTTAGAAGAGTCTGCAGAGGCTTTAGATGAAATTGTTGTTGTTGGTTATGGTAAACAAAAAAGGAAAGATGTTACAGGTTCTGTATCTATTGTAGGAGAAAAAACTTTAGAAGCTTTAAAACCTATTGATGCAACAAGTGCATTACAAGGTACAACTTCTGGTGTTGCAGTTAATCTTTCATCTGGTGCACCTGGTGCAAAAGTAAATATCTTAATTAGAGGGGTTAGTTCTAATACAAACAACCAACCCTTAACAATTGTAGATGGTTATGAAGGTGATTTAAATAGTATAAACCCAAATGATATTGAATCTATTACTGTTTTAAAAGATGCACAAGCTGCTATTTACGGTATAAAAGGTGCAAATGGTGTTGTTTTGGTAACTACTAAAAGAGGTAAGAAAAATAAGCAAGCAACTGTAAAATATGATACATATGCTGCTTTTCAACAAACTACTAAAAAATTAGATTACTTAAATGCAACAGAATATGCTTTAGTTTTAAATGAAGCATACGCAGCAAGTGGACAAACTGTTCCTTTTAGTAATATTAGTGATTTAGGTGTAGGAACTAATTGGCAAGATGAACTTTTTAATGACGCAATGTTAGTAAACCATAATATTAGTTTATCTGGTGGTGGAGAAAATTTTAGATATTTTGTAAGTGCTTCTCGTACAGAACAAGATGGAATTATTGCAAAAGAAAAATCTAATTTTGTTAGAAATAATATTAAATTAAACCTAGGAGTTGATATTAGTGAGAAATTAAATTTTTCTTTAATAGCAAACTATTATACGAGTGCTTCAGAAGGTTTTGATGCTTCTCTTTTATTTAATGGTTTAAATTACGCTCCTACTTTTGGAGTAAATGAAGAGGATACAAATAACTTTTTAGGAATTGAAGTTGTAAATCCTTTATCATTATTAAACAACACATTTGGTGAAAATGAAGGTAACGGAATTGAAGGAAACTTTAAATTAGAATATAAACCAATTGAAGGTTTAAATGTAGTATCTCGTGTTGGTTATAAAATTTATAACGAAAAACAACGTTCTTTTACTCCAATTCAAAATTACGGAGCTAGTAAAGTGTATAATAAAACTCAAAGTTCTGTATATCAATATAAAACAACTTCAACAAGAGTTCTTTGGGAAACATTTGCCACTTATCAAAAAACATTTTCAGAAAACCACAATACTACCTTTACGTTAGGTACAAGTGTACAGAATGATTTGTTTGATGGTATTTATACTACTGGTTTTGATGTACCAAATAATTCTTATGAATTTGCAGACATTAGTTTAACAAATTCGCAAAGTGAACAAAGAAGTTTAAATACAGGGAATGGAGATATTAGGTTAACCTCTTTTTTTGGTAGAGCCCAGTATGATTATAAAGGGAAATATTTATTTTCTGGATTAATTAGAAGAGACGGTGCTTCTGTTTTTGCAGAAGATCAAAGAGTAGATAATTTTTGGTCTGTAACTACAGGTTGGAAAATTTCTGATGAAAACTTCTTAAAAGATAGCAAAACAATTAACTTTTTAAAATTAAGAGCAAGTTACGGTACTTTAGGAAACTTAGTTGGGGATAACTTATACAGATCTTTATTAGATGGTGAAGGTGAGTATGTGTTTAACGGAAGTTTAGTAGATGGTACTGCACAAGGTGCTTTGTCTAATCCTTCAGCAACTTGGGAAACCGCAGAGAAATTAGATATTGGTTTAGATATGAATCTATTTGATGATAAATTGACAATTGTTGCAGATTATTTTGAAGAAACAAGAAAAGATTTATTAATTGAAAACTTTCCAGTTTCTGGTTTATTAGGTTCTGGCGCAGCAGGAGGGGAAAACCCAACAGTAAACGCAGGTACTTCTAAAAATACAGGTGGAGAATTGGCAATTAACTACAAAGCCATTTCTAAAGAAGATTTTTCTTTAAATTTTGGATACAATGTTACCTATGTAAAAAACAAAGTAACAGACGTTTTAGACGACGCTATTGTAGAAGGAGGTGATTTTGGAATCGGTAATCTTCCTACATCAAGAATGGAAGTAGGACAACCAATTGGTTATTTCTTTGGCTTACAAACAGACGGAATTTTCCAAACACAAGCAGAAGTAGATGCACATCCTTCTCAAACAGGGCTAGGAGCAAGTGTTACTTCTCCTGGAGATATCAGATATAAAGATACAAATAACGATGGTGTTATAGACTTTGACGACCGTGTGAACATTGGTAATCCGCAAGCAGATTTCTATATGGGATTCAATATTTCTGCAAAATATAAAAATTGGGATTTTACTTCTTATTTATATGCAGAGCTAGGGAAAGACATGGTTAGAAATTTTGAACGGTTTTTACCAAATGTGAATAAGCCTGCTTATTACTTAGACAGATGGACGGGTGCAGGTACAAGCAACTCGGTACCTAGGTTAACTAACGATGCTACAAACAACAGACTGTTTTCAGATTTCTTTGTAGAAGATGCTTCTTTTTTACGTATGCAAAATATACAAATAGGATACACTTTTGCGCCAGATTTATTAGAAAAAGTAGGGCTGTCTAAATTAAGATTATATACTTCTATCAATAACTTATTTACGCTAACAGACTACACAGGTTACGATCCTTCTATTAATGACGGAGCAATAGGTGCTGGTATCGATTCTGGTAACTATCCTTCTGCTAGACAGTTTTTGTTAGGTTTAAATGTTGAATTTTAAAAAATAAAAGATGAGAAATTACAATCAAATAATAAAATTAGGATTCATCTTTATGGCAAGCTTGTTTATTTTTAGTGCTTGTTCAGATGAATACTTAGATAATGCAAAAGTTTATGCAGAAGATTCTGAATCTTTTTTCAATTCAGAAACTGATTATTATAATGCTTTAGTAGCAGCTTATGATCCTTTACAATCTACATTTAGAAATGTATTAATGGGAGAAATAGCTTCTAACAATACTTTGTGTGGTGGAGAAACAGCTACAGATGTTCCTGGATATCAGCAAATAGATGATATGACGCATACTCCTGTTAACGATCAACTTCAAGACCTTTGGAGTCTTATGTACGGTGGTGTTAATAGAGCTGCTTATATTATTGAGTTTAAAGATAAAACCGACTTTACGGGTAAAAATGTAATTCTTGCGGAAGCTTATTTCTTAAGAGCGTATTATAATTTTGAATTGGTAAAATGGTTTGGAGATATTCCTATTAAAGCAGACGGTCGTTTTGTTTTGGGTGATGAAAAAACAATACCAAGATCGTCAAAAGCAGATGTATATGCTTTAATTGAAGCAGACTTAGAATATGCAATTGCAAACATGACGTATACAGCGCCTCAAGTTGGTCGAGCAACAAAAGGTTCTGCACAAGCATTATTAGGAAAAGTATATTTATACCAAGACAAATTTGATGAAGCTGCAAGCATTTTAGAAAGTGTTATAAATAACGGAGGATATGTTTTAGAATCTGACTATAACAAAATTTTTGAATTTGACGGAGAAAATGGTACAGGTGCTGTTTTTGAAGTGCAATATACAGATACACAAGGTGCAAGTTTCGATTGTTTACAGTGTAGTGAAGGGAATGTTGCCGTTGGGTATCAGGGTGTAAGAGGATATGAAGGGAGTTTATTTACTTCTGGATTTAGCTTTAATGTACCAACTCAAGAAGTGGTGGATCAATTTGAAGATGGAGATAACAGAAAAGAGGTTGCTATTTTAGATATTGATGCATGGGCAGCTTCAACTGGAGCAAAATTTACTACAGGTTATGAGCATACAGGTTATTTTAATAGAAAATATCTTCCTAGAAAAAGAAGTGAAGAAGCAGCAGGAGATTTAAACTTAACAAACCCTAATAATTATAGAGCTATTCGTTTTGCAGATGTTTTATTAATGGCAGCAGAAGCTAATAATAGAAAGCCATCAGCAGATGATGCTAAAGCTAAAACGTATTTAAACAGAGTAAGAGAAAGAGCTTTTGGTGATGCAGATCATAATATTGTTACAACAGGTTCTAATTTAACAGCTGCAATTTATAAAGAGCGTAGAGTAGAATTAGTAGGAGAAGGTCATCAATTTTTCGACTTGGTAAGAACAGGTAGAGGGGCTCAAATACCAGGTTTTACAACGGGTAAAAATGAGGTTTTTCCAATTCCGATTGAAGAAATACAATTTTCACAAGGAAATTGGAAACAAAACGATAAATACTAATAATTATGAAGAAATTAAAAATAATATACAAAGCATTAGTAATACTTTTGATTATTAATGCTTGTTCAGAAGAAGATAGAAGTTTAGACTTCTTAGATAATGTAGCACCTCCATCTAATGTTGCTGCTAGTTATAATTTATCGCAAGATAATTCTGGTTTGGTTACTATTTTACCAACTGCGGTTGGGGCAACCTTTTTTGATGTTTATTTTGGAGATGCATCTGCAGAAGAAAAAGGTGTTGAAGCTGGTAAAATGGCGCAACATACCTATACGGAAGGAACGTATAATATTAAAGTGGTAGCTTATAATTCTAAAGGAGACGCAACAGAAGCAACACAAGAATTAGTAGTTTCTTTTAAAGCTCCAGAAAATTTAGAAGTTACTATAGAAAATGATATTGCAATCTCTAAACAATTAAATATTACTGCGAAAGCAGATTTTGCAGCTACTTACGATTTTTATTCAGGAGAAGCAGATGTAGCACAACCAGCAGCATCAGCTAATATTGGAGATGTCATAAATTATCAATACGCTACAGCAGGTACGTATACTGTAAAAGTAATAGCTAAAGGTGGTGCAATTGAAACAACAGAATATAACGGTGAGTTTGAAGTTACTGCTATTTTAGCACCTTTAAAATCAGCAAATACACAACCAGCAAGAGATGCTGCAGATGTTATTTCTATTTTTAGTGATACCTATACAAATGTTGCAGGTACAGATTTTAACCCGAATTGGAGCCAAACAACTGTTTATACTCCTTTTGAGTTAAATGGTGATGCTATGATTCAGTATAGTAATTTAAACTATCAAGGAATTCAAATTGGTGAAACACAAGATATTTCTGGTATGGAGTTTCTTCATTTAGATGTTTGGACTGCAGATGCTACAGAATTAGATACCTATTTAATTAGTGTTGCAAGCGGAGAAAAAATGATAAAAACAGCCTTAACAAAAGATGCTTGGACAACGATTAACATTCCTATTTCAGCATTTACAGAGCAAGGTTTATCAGTAGATGATATTCACCAATTCAAGTTTGAAGGTTCGGGGTCTGTGTTTATAGACAATCTTTATTTTTACAAAGCGAGTTCAGCGCCAGTTACTGGTGTAACTCCATTAACTTTTGAAACAGATTATGAATTAAGTTCTTTTGATGGTGGATCTGCTTCCGTTATTGCAAATCCAGATGCAAATGGAAATTCATCTTCTTCAGTTTTAGAACTTGCAAAAAATGCAGGTCAGCTTTGGGCAGGATCTAAAATTACAATTTCGTCAACATTTGATGTTTCTAATACAACAATTACTGCTAAAGTTTGGTCTCCAAGAGCAGGTTTAGATTTATTGTTAAAATTTGAAGATGCTACTCCATGGCCTAATACTGTGTCTTCAGCAGAAATTACAGCAACTACAACGGTAGCGAATGCTTGGGAAGAGTTAACGTTTGATTTTTCTGGAATAAGTACGAGTGTAGATTTTAATAATCTAGTTTTAATAATGGACAACGGTACGGAAGGAGATGGATCTGCTAACTACACTATTTACGTAGATGATATTTCTACAAGTCCTGTTTTAGATTTCGAACCAGAGTTTATATTAAGTTCTTTTGATGGTGGTGCAATTTCTGTAATTGCAAATCCAGACACAAACGGAAACGCATCTGCAATGGTTGCACAACTTGTAAAAAATGCAGGTCAACTTTGGGCAGGATCTAAAATTACAGTTCCTACACCATTTAGCTTTACAGCTGGAACAAGTATCAAAGTTAAAGTTTGGTCTCCAAGAGCAGGTTTAGATGTACTATTAAAATTTGAAGATGCTACTCCGTGGCCAAATACCGTGGCTTCAGCAGAAATTACAGCAACTACAACCACAGCGAATGCTTGGGAGGAGTTAACGTTTGATTTTTCTGGAATAAGTACTTCTGTAGACTTTACAAACCTGGTTTTAATAATGGATAATGGTACAGAAGGAGATGGTTCTGCTAATTATACTATTTATCTAGATGATATATCACAATTTTAAAATAATGATTATGAAAAAACTTAAAAATATTTATATAATCTTATTTTCTTTAATGACAGTCCTTTATGGATGTCAAGAGAATGAGTACGAATTCGGAGAAATTGTTTCTCCAACAGACATCGTAATAACGGCAGAAGTTGTAGGTGTAGATGCTAATAATCCTTACGGAGACGGAAGTGGTTCTGTAAATTTAACAGCAACTGCTGAGAATGCTTCTTCTTATGTATATTATTTTGATGGAGTTGCACAAGCTTCACCATCAGGAGTCTTAACAAAAAGGTTTTCTAAAGTAGGTGTAAATCTATATACCGTTGTTGTAAAAGCAAATGGTACAGGTGGCGTTTCATCAACAAAAACAATAGATGTAGAAGTTTATAGTTCTTTTTCTGATGTGGAGGCAGAAAACTTTTTAAGTGGTGCAAATGTAGGTGATAGTAAAAAATGGTATTGGCAAGCAGATGTTGCAGTACATGTAGGTATGGGACCAGCTACAGATGACTATGGGAATGGAGAGTTTGCATATGAGGCTTGGTGGAATGGAATTAAGGCCTGGGATGATGAAAAATCTTGTATGTATGATAATGAGTTTGTATTTACAAGAACTGCAAACGGACTTACTTTTGAGCAAACTGTTGGACCAGCTTTTATACCTGGTACTTATGGAGATTTAATAGGTGTAGATGGAGATCAATGTTATGATGAAACGGTAGCAACGACAATGTTTGGTGTAAAAACGGTTGCTTTTGGACCATCAACATCTAAAGCAGGAACAGAAGGATCGTATAATGATGAACCTTATAGAGGTACAGAATTCGAAATTGCAGATGGAGGATTTATGGGATGGTATGTAGGTGCTAGCACGTATGATATTATTTCGATTACTAATGATGAGATGATAGTTAGAATTATAGAAAATTCTGCTTCAGGAAGTGGTGCTGCTTGGTATCATAAATTTACATCAACAAAACCTGTAGAAGGCGCAACTACTCCAAATTATACTTTTAATGAATTAGTCTGGGAAGATGATTTTAATACAGATGGAGCCCCTAATGCTGCAAATTGGACCTATGATTTAGGTGCAGGTGGTTGGGGTAATGGAGAATTACAAACTTATACAGAAGCTGCAGAAAATGTGAAGGTAGAAGGTGGTTCTTTAATTATTACAGCTAAAGCTGATGGAAGTGATGGTTATACTTCTGCAAGATTAAAATCGCAAGGATTGTATCAATTTAAATATGGTAGAGTTGAGGTAAAAGCGAAGTTACCAGCTGCGGCAGGAACTTGGCCCGCAATTTGGATGTTGGGATCTAACTTTCCAACGGTAGGTTGGCCACAATGTGGAGAAATGGACATTATGGAGCAAACAGGTGCAGATAAAAATACCTCTTTAGGAACTTTACATTGGTTTGATGATGCTAGTTCTTCTAATGCAAGCTATGGTGAAACTACTGAGATTTCTAATGCAGCTTCAGAGTTTCATGTTTACGGTATGGAATGGACAGAAGAGTCTGTTAAAATTTATTTAGATGATGTTATGTTTTATGAAATGACAAACAGTGAAACATTGCCATTTAATGCAGATTTCTTTTTAATTCTTAATGTAGCCGTTGGAGGTACTCTTGGTGGAGATGTAGCAGATACATTTACAGAAGATACCATGGAAATAGATTATGTAAAAGTGTATCAATAATATTTTTTGGTTTATTTAATAAGGTCAGTTTATTAAGTGGCTGACCTTATTTTTTCTTCTCTTTAGTTTGATGATACATTAAAAACTTACGCATTAAAGTTGATATTTATGAAATACATTTTCTTACCAATAATCCTACTTTTTTTTACTTTAAACTCTTGTGATAACAAGACAGATAAAGTTGCTGTTTTAAAGAATGAACAAGGAATGAAATTAGTTGTAAATGGAGAAGCTTTTATAATTAATGGAATGAATTGGGATTATTTTCCTATTGGAACAAATTTCGCTTATAGTTTGTGGGAGCAACCAGAAGCGTTTATAAAAACGGCATTAGATTCAGAAATGACTTTGTTGAAAGACATGGGCGTTAATACTATTCGTGTCTATACAGGAATTCAGCCAGAATGGATTACGTATATCTATGAAAATTATGGCATTTATACCATGTTAAACCACTCTTTTGGTAGATACGGAGTTGCTATAAATGGTAACTGGGAATCAGAAACAGATTACAGAAATGCAGATGCACAACAGAGCTTATTAAAAGAAGTTGGTGAAATGGCAGCTACTTACAAAAACACTCCTGGATTATTATTATTCCTTTTGGGTAACGAAAATAACTTCGGACTTTTTTGGGCAGGATCGGAAACAGAAGATTTTCCTGAAGGCGAAACCGAAAAGAAAGAAATAGGAGAGTTAAGAGGTAGGGCAATGTATAGATTGATGAACGAGGCGGCAATTCAAATGAAAAAGATAGCTATAAATCACCCAGTTGCTATTTGTAATGGAGACGATTTATATATAGATATTATTGCAGAAGAATGTAAAGACGTAGATATTTATGGAACAAATATGTATCGAGGAAAATCTTTTGGAGACGCTTTTGATAACGTGAAAAATACATTGAATATGCCCATATTATTCACAGAATTTGGAGCAGATGCTTTTAACTCAATTACCCAGAAAGAAGATCAAAAAATGCAAGCCTATTATATGGTAGAAAATTGGAAAGAGATTTATGAAAATGTGGCGGGTTTAGGAAAAGCAGAAAATGCTATTGGAGGTTTTACTTTTCAATTTAGTGATGGCTGGTGGAAAGATGGCCAAACTACAGGCTTAAATATTCATGATAATCATGCTTCTTGGTCTAATGCAGGCTATGCAATAGATTATGAAAAAGGAGCAAATAACATGAATGAAGAATGGTTTGGTATCTGTGCAAAAGGATTAACAGATAAAAATGGTTTTTACACATTATCACCTAGGGCAGCTTATTTTGCTTTACAAAAAGCACATGAATTAAATCCATATGCAAAAGGAATGACAACCGATTTGATTTCGGAGCATTTTAAAGAAATAAAATTTTAACGAAGCTTCAAGCGCTTCTTCTTGCAGGGTTTCTAAACCTGTAGGTATATAATATAAAATTCTACAAGGTTGAAAAGTACCTTGTGGAATCAATAAATAACAACCTCTTTAAATGAATTATAAGAGGTTCAAAAAATAATTTTGATGACAAAAAAGACTATTTTTTTAGGAAATAATAAAGCAGCGTTTAAAGCGCAAGAGGTAAAAGGAGAAATGATGAACTTCGAAAACGAAGTGTATTATAAAATTTCGAATAGCAATGAAATGAGACCTTTTTTTATGAGTATTGTTTCAGACTCTAACCATTGGATGTTTATTTCTAGTAATGGAGGTTTGTCTGCAGGAAGAAAAAATAGTGAGTATTCACTTTTTCCTTATTATACAGATGATAAAATTACAGAGTCTGCAGATATAACAGGGAGTAAATCTATTTTTCAAGTTACTAAAAATGACAAAACGTATGTTTGGGAACCTTTTTCTCAACGCCAAATTGGATTATATCAAACAAAACAAAACTTGTATAAAAACAGTTTTGGTAATAAAGTTATTTTCGAAGAAATTAATGAAGATTTAGGTCTTACTTTTAGATATCAATGGAGTTCTTCTGATCAATTTGGGTTTGTAAAAAAATCGACTTTAATTAATAATTCACCAGAAAAAATTGAAGTTACTTTTTTAGATGGTTTGCAAAATATTATTCCTTCGGATGTAACTACAGATTTGCAAAACTCTTATAGTAATTTAGTAGACGCCTATAAAAAGAGCGAATTACAAAAAGAAGTTGGTTTAGGTGTTTATGCTTTAAGTGCAATTATTGTCGATAAAGCAGAACCAAGTGAAGCTTTAAAAGCAAATATTGTTTGGTCTTTAGGGATCGAAAATCCTACGTATTTATTGTCATCATTACAATTAAATAATTTTAGAAGAGGTCTAGAATTACAACAAGAGGTAGATGTAAAAGCAGAAAAAGGAGCTTATTTTATTAGTTCTGATATCGCCTTAGAAGCTAATGAATCTAAAGAATGGCGTTTTATTGCAAACGTAAATCAAACAATTGGTGATATTCAAAAAGTTTCTAAAGCAATAAAAGAAGATAAAAATTTATTAGAAATTATTACTAAAGATATTGAGTTAGGTACAAAAAACTTAATTGCTTTAACTGGCGCAGCAGATGGTTTACAAGTAACCGATGATGCTTTGGTAAACACAAGACATTTTGCAAATACGCTTTTCAATTTAATGAGAGGTGGTACTTTTGATGATGATTATAAAATTGAAAAAGAAGATTTTATAAAATATATTAGTAAGGCAAATAAAAAGGTTTTAAAACTTAAAGAGGATGTTTTAAATGATTTACCAGAATTATTTACTTTAAAAGTAATTATTGCTATTGCTGAGAAAGATGAAGATAAAAACTTTAAAAGACTTTGTTTTGAGTATTTACCATTAAAGTTTAGTAGAAGACATGGAGACCCAAGTAGACCTTGGAACAAGTTTTCTATCAACACAAAAAATGAAATAGACGGGTCTAAAATTTTAGATTATGAAGGGAACTGGCGAGATATTTTCCAAAACTGGGAAACATTAGCACATTCTTATCCAGAGTTTATAGAAAGTATGATTCATAAGTTTTTGAATGCCACTACTTTTGATGGTTACAATCCTTATAGAGTTACTAAAGATGGTTTCGATTGGGAAGTTATCGAAGAAAATGACCCTTGGTCTTACATTGGTTATTGGGGAGATCATCAGATAATTTACTTATTAAAATTCTTAGAATTTATAGAAAACCATTATCCAAATCAATTAGAAAAACGTTTTTCTGAAGCTATTTTTGTCTATGCAAATGTGCCTTATAGAATTAAGAAATATGAAGATATTTTAAAAAATCCAAAAGATACTATTGATTTTGATTTTGAAGAACAAGAAAATATAGAACAAAGAAGAGAAAGGTTAGGTGCTGATGGTGCTTTATTAAGAGATGAAAACTACTTTATTTATAAAGTAAATTTAATAGAGAAATTATTAGCGACTGTTTTAGCAAAAGTATCTAATTTTATTCCTGAAGGTGGAATTTGGATGAACACGCAAAGACCAGAATGGAATGACGCAAACAACGCTTTGGTTGGTAACGGTGTTTCTATGGTAACACTTAACTACCTAAATCGTTTTATTAATTTCTTCGAAAAAGTAGTTGTAAAATCAACAGCAGAAGAAGTTGCCATTTCTTCAGAATTAGCAACATTTTTTAATGAAGTTGTAACTACTTTTAATCAAAATAAAAATATTTTATCAAGAAAATTTTCTGATGCAGAAAGAAAAACTGTTTTAGATGGTTTAGGTGAAGCTGGAAGTAAATTTAGAACTTCAATTTATGAAAACGGATTTTCTAGTGATAAAATTATTCTTAAAAAAGCAGCTCTTTTAGACTTTTTTACTATTACAAAAGAGTATTTAGATCATACCATAAAAGCAAATAAACGTACAGATAATTTATATCATTCTTATAATTTAATGACCATAGAAAACGATACAGAAGTGTCTGTTTCTTATTTGTCTGAAATGTTAGAAGGGCAAGTTGCTGTTTTAAGTGCTGGCTATTTATCGTCAAAAGAAGCTTTAAAAGTTTTAGACGGAATGAAAGCAAGTGCGCTGTTTAGAGAAGATCAATACAGTTATATTTTATATCCGAATAAAGAATTAGCTCGTTTTGATGAAAAGAATATAATTCCGAAATCTTCGGTAGAAAACTCTGAGTTGTTATTAAAATTAATCACAGATAACAATACGCAAATCATTAATAAAGATGTTTTGGGTACCTATCATTTCAATGCCAATTTTAACAACGCAAATAGTTTAAAAGCAACTTTTGAGGATTTACCAGAAGCATACGCTGATTTAGTTGAAAAAGAAGGACAATTATTAGCAACTATTTTCGAAGAGGTTTTTAACCACAAAGCATTTACAGGTCGTTCAGGAACATTTTTTGGCTATGAAGGGTTAGGTTCTATTTATTGGCACATGGTTTCTAAATTGTTATTAGCAGTGCAAGAAAATTGCTTATTAGCAATAAAAAATAATGAAGATGAGGTTCTTATTGGTGCGTTATTAGATCATTATTATGAAATTCAGGCAGGAATTGGAGTGCACAAATCACCAGAATTATATGGTGCATTTCCTACAGATCCATATTCACATACACCAGGCGGAAAAGGAGCACAGCAACCAGGAATGACTGGTCAGGTTAAAGAAGATGTTTTAAGTAGAATAGGTGAGTTAGGTGTTTTTGTAAAAGAAGGAAAAATCAACTTTAATCCAAGGTTATTAAGAGCAAGTGAGTTTGTAGAAACTCCTAAAACTTTTAAATATAACGCAATTAACAAAGAAGCAAAATTGATTGATTTAGAAAAAGGTTCGCTTTGTTTTACGTATTGTCAAGTGCCTGTTATTTATAAAAATACAGGTAAAGAAAGTGTCACCATCTTTTTTGTGAATGGAGAACAAGAAAACTCAGAAAGCTTAACTCTTAACAGTGCTATTTCTAAAATGATGTTCGAAAGAACAGGAGAAATAGATCACATAGAGGTTTCAGTAAAAAAGTAAATGATACAACTCAGCTGTAAGGTTTTTGCTTTACAGTTGGTGGAGTATTCGTAAAATATAGTAAGGAATGAACATATTTAATATCAAAAGGAAAATGAAAAATTATACTGGAAAAATGAATATGCAATCTGATATTCTAAATATTGGAGGGTTATGGTTTTTATTTATATCCATAATTTTTGTTAGCTGCTCACCAAAAAGTGCTTATGAAAATTATGTGTCAGATGTTTATCAAACATCACAAGCTGGTGACAACCTTAAATTACTATCAAGTGATGAAGTTAAAACACCTGCTACAGAAGTAAAAAAAGTAACATTACAGCTTTTTCCTAATGAAGAATATCAAAAGTATTATGGTTTTGGTGCTTCTTTTACTGAATCTTCAGCATGGAATTTAGCTACCATACCAGTCGATGCTCGTAAAAAAGTTTTAGCCAAACTTTTTAGTCCAACAGAAGGTGCTGGATTTACGCTTACACGAACGCACATTAACAGTAGTGATTATTCAAACAATCATTACACTTACGTAGAAGAGGGAGATGAAGATCTTTCAACTTTTAGTATCCATGAAGATATGAAAGGATTTTCTGGAGAGGAAAACGATCAGGTTCGTGGCATTGAACTTATAGATCCAAATTATGATCTTATTCCAATGATTTTAGAAGCAGCTAGTATTCCTGGTGCAGATTTTAAGATTATTGCTTCGCCTTGGAGTCCTCCATCTTGGATGAAATCAGGAGAAACTTCTAAAATGACTAATGGTAGTTTACTACCGGAATATTATGGCCTTTGGGCTGAATATATGTCTAAATATGTAACTGCATATAAAGAACAAGGTATTACTCTTTGGGGGCTTACGCCACAGAATGAACCATTACATGCGCATGATGCACAATGGGATAGTAATGGATTTACGCCAGAACAAGGGAGAGACTTTTTGAGAGATCATTTGGGGCCTCAATTGGTTAAAGATGGTCATCTTAATCTTGATGATTTAGATGCTGGATTGCACGTATTGATTTATGACCATAATAAGTCTACAATGAATGACTATGTTGCAAAAACGTATGAAGATCCAGAAGCATCTAAATATGCTTGGGGAACTGCTTTTCATTGGTATACAAATTCAGAGTTAAAAGAGAATAATTGGTATGCAAAAGAATTAGCAGAATTACAGAAGAATTGGCCAAACAAAGGGATGATTCATACCGAATCTAGTATAGATATTGATGCCAATGATCCAATTGGTCAATATTGGAGATCAAGTACAGATTATGCAGGTACTTTTGTGCCTTTCGAAACGTATGCAAACGATATTATAACAGATTTAAACCACGGAACTCAAGGATATATTGAGTGGTGTAGCATTCTTAGTAATAAAGGACAACCAAATCCTTACGATAATTTTAATAGCGCACCAGTACTTATCAATCCTGTTACTGACGAAGTAATTTACACGCCTTTATATTATTTATTGAGTCATTTTAGTAAGTTCATTCGCCCAGATGCACACAGAATCGGTGTAAAAGGTGAAGCAGTAGATGGGGTAATATATACAGCTGCAAAAAATACAGATGGTTCTATTGCTGTGGTTGTTTTTAACCAAAATGAAAAAGCTCATGAAGTATCGATTGTTTTAGAAACTAAGACTTTTACAACGAAAATAGCACCTAGAGCTGTTCAAACGATTCATTTACGTAATAAGTAAAAAAAATCAAAATGTATGCTTAAGCTGAGATATAGCGTCAATTTAAATGCTATGTTTCCTATACAAATCGGTATTCTAAATAAATATATTCAAGGTTATAAATCTTGAAGTGTAAATAGCATTTAATTATCAAAAATATGAATTCAATTATTAAAATTTTCTTTGCAATTATTGTGTTGATTTTTGGTGTTGGTTGTAATTCTAAAGTGAAGTTAAAAGAAGAGCAAAAGGTAGCAATAACAGCAGAACATATTTTAGGAAATCCAGAGTATTTAGCCATTTCTTATGGAGGATATCGAGAGAATTCAAGAGAAAATCAGCCTACAATTAAAGAGTTGAAAGAAGATTTAAAAATTCTTTCGGCAATGGGTATTAAGGTTTTAAGAACTTACAATGTTCAACCAGAATTACCACATGCAGCGAATGTTTTAGAAGCCATTCATCAACTTAAAAAAGATGATGTAGATTTTGAAATGTATGTAATGTTGGGGGCTTGGATAGATTGTTTAAATGCTTGGACGGACAAAGAACCAAATCATGATATTGAAAGTGATCAAAATGAAGGGGAAATTGCAAGAGCAGTAGCGTTGGCAAACAAATATCCAGACATTGTAAAAGTAATTGCAGTAGGTAATGAAGCTATGGTAAAATGGGCTGCAAGTTATTTTGTGCAACCCAATGTAATTTTAAAATGGGTAAATCATTTACAAGATTTAAAGAAAAACGGCGCATTGTCTAAAGATGTTTGGATTACAAGTTCAGATGATTTTGCTTCTTGGGGAGGCGGAGATCCTGTTTATCATACCAAAGACTTAGAAGATTTAATTAAAGCGGTCGATTATGTTTCTATGCACACGTATGCATACCATAATACACATTACAATTCTGAATTTTGGAAAGTTCCTGAAATTGAAGAAAATTTATCAGACAAAGAAAAGGTCGACAGTGCCATGTTGCGTGCTTTTACGTTTGCTAAAAAACAATATAGTGATGTTGTAAATTATGTAAAAAGTATAGATACTACCAAAACGATTCATATTGGCGAAACTGGTTGGGCAACTATTTCTAGCGGACATTATGGCGTAAATGGTTCTAGAGCTACAGATGAATATAAGCAAGGTTTGTATTATCAACAATTAAGAGATTGGACGCATAAAGAAGGAATTTCTTGTTTCTATTTTGAGGCTTTTGATGAACAATGGAAAGATGCAAACAATGCTAATGGATCAGAAAATCACTTTGGATTGATCAACTTAAAAGGACAAGCTAAATATCCGCTTTGGAGTTTGGTAGATAAAGGTGTTTTTAAAGGTTTAACAAGAAACAGGAAAGAAATAACAAAAACATATAATGGAAATAAAGAGGCATTAATGAATGATGTTTTGGTTCCGAACACAGAATATAAAAGATAAAAATAACAACAATGAAAACGAACTATTTTTTTTACACACTATTTTTAGTCATAATGATTAGTTGCAACCAGAAGGAACATAAATTATCTGTAGATGTTTATGAAACTTCGGAAGCAGGAAATAAACTAACTAAAATCACTGATTTTATTCCAGCTGAAAATGCAGCTACAATTACATTAAATCCTGATAAAACCTTTCAAACCATTACTGGTTTTGGAGGTGCTTTTACAGAATCATCTGCTTATTTATTAAATAAATTAAGTCAGAAAAATAGAGATACTATTATTCAAGCGTATTTCTCAGAAGAAGGCGCAAATTATTCGTTAACAAGAACCCACATGAATTCTTGTGATTTTTCTTTAAGTCAGTATTCATATTCTCCGGTAGCAGAGGATGTGAATTTAGAACACTTTACAATAAAAGATGATATGGATGATTTAATTCCGATGATAAAAGATGCCATGAAAGCGTCTAAAGACGGATTTAAAATATTTGCATCACCTTGGACAGCAGCTCCGTGGATGAAAGATAATAACAAATGGGTTGGAGGGAAATTATTACCAAAATATTATGATACTTGGGCATTGTTCTTTTCTAAATATATAGATGCTTACCAAGCAGAAGGAATCGATATTTGGGGGTTTACAGTAGAAAATGAGCCACACGGAAATGGAGATAATTGGGAGAGTATGCACTTTACTCCAAAAGAAATGACCGATTTTGTTGAGTTCCATTTAGGTCCAAAATTAGAAAAAGAGGGTTATGGTGATAAAATTATTTTAGGCTACGATCAAAATAGAGAAGGCTTAAAAGAATGGGTAGATGAAATGTATAGAAGTGAAAGTGCCTCAAAATATTTTGATGGAACTGCAATTCATTGGTATGAAAGTACCTATGAAGTTTTCCCAGAAGCGTTACAATATGCACATAATAAAGCACCAGAAAAATACTTAATTGAAACAGAAGGATGTATCGATTCTGAAATACCTGTTTGGCAAGACGATGCTTGGTATTGGAAAAAAGAAGCAACAGATTGGGGATATGACTGGAGAGAACCAGAAAATAAATATTTACACCCTAAATATGCTCCTGTAAATAGATATGCAAGAGATATTATTGGTTGTCTTAATAACTGGGTAGACGGTTGGGTAGATTGGAACATGGTTTTAGATACCAAAGGAGGGCCAAATTGGTTTGAGAATTGGTGTGTTGCTCCGGTAATTGTAGATCCAGAAAAAGATGAAGTTTATTTTACACCATTGTATTACACCATGGCACATTTTAGTAAATACATAAGACCAGAAGCAAAAGTAATTGAGGTAAACAATTCTGATAAAGAATTACAAGTTACAGCAGCTCAAAATACAGACGGTTCTATTGCTGTAGTGGTTTTTAATGAAGGGAAAACGAAGAAAAGTTTTAAAATCTCTTTAGGAGGAAAAGAAACGCTTATAAATATAGATGCACAAGCATTGCAAACAGTAATGATAGCAACTAAATAAAATCTAAATTATGTCTTATACTAAAACGTCTTCTAAAGTTCCATTGAGTCAAAAAATTGCCTTTGGAGTAGGTATGCTTGCAAATCAAATGTTTCCAGCTGTAATAGGAATATTTATAGTCGTTTTGGTAAAAGATTTAGGTTTTCCAGGATGGATGTGGGGAGTTATCTCTTTAGTGCCAAGAATTTTTGATGCGATTACAGATCCTATTATGGGATATATTTCAGACAACACCAAATCTCGATGGGGTAGACGAAGACAGTATGTTTTTATTGGAGCCATTGTAATGGGGATTTCCTTTATAATTATGTGGCAATTGTTTAGAGAAAACTCGCTCGATTATAATTTTTGGTATTTCTTATTAACCTCTTTTGCATTTTATTTAGGTCTTACCATTTTTAGTGTTCCTTATGTAGCTATGGGCTATGAAATGAGCGACGATTTTCATGAGAGAACAAGTATCATGGCAGTAGCACAATGGATTGGTCAATGGGCTTGGGTAATTGCGCCTTGGTTTTGGGTTATTATGTACGATCCAGAATGGTATGTTACAGCAGATGTTGCGGTAAGAGAATTGGCTGTTTGGGTAGGCGTTGTTTTTGCAATTTGTGCAATGGTACCTGCTATTTTTATCAAAAGTAAGTCTACCATAAATGAAAATTATGCTTCTTTAACATTAAAAAATATTGGAGGAAGTTTAAAAGAAATAGGAAATAACTTTGTAGAAGCTTTTAAATCTAAACCTTTTAAGAAACTATGTTTTGCTACTTTCTTTGTTTTTAATGCATTTAATACCGTAGCAAGTTTTACTTTTTTTATTATTGTGTACTATCTTTTTAAAGGAGATGCTGCTGCCGCAGGAATTTGGCCAACGCTATTTGGAAGTGTTGGGGCTTTGGTAACTACTTTTTTAGTGATTCCTATTGTGGCTAAAATGTCTAAATTATTAGGTAAAAAACAAGCCTTTATGGTGTCTCAAGGGATTTCTGTAGTTGGTTATATTATGTTATGGTTTTTGTTTATTCCTGGTAAACCCTATATGTTTCTTTTTGCATTGCCTTTCTTTTCTTTTGGTATTGGAGGTTTATTTACTTTAATGATGTCTATGACAGCAGATGTAATTGATTTAGATGAATTAAATACAGGTAAACGTAGAGAAGGTGTTTTTGGAGCTATTTACTGGTGGATGGTGAAGTTTGGGTTCGGAATTGCAGGAGGTTTAAGTGGTGCAATTTTATCTGTTGTAGGGTTTGATTCTGCAGTTAATATTCAGACAGAAGAGGCACTTATTGGATTAAGGTTATTCTTTTCAGGGTTTCCTATAGCAGGAACTCTTATTGCAATGTACATCATGAGAAATTATGACCTTTCTGAGAAACGTGCTGGAGAAATTAGAATAGAATTAGACAAACGTAAGGTACACTAAAATAGAGAAATTGATGATGTTTAAGTTTCTATAGATAACAGGTAACAGGTTAAGAAAGGAAAATTAAAATATTAAGAAATAAGATAAGTTACTTTTTAAATTATTTTTTAAACGCTATGAATATTAATTATTTATAGCGTTTTTTTTGTAGGATCTGTATTGCATAAATAAAGGAGTTTAAGTTGAGGTTTTAATGGTTATTGATACCAAATTAGGGGTTGTAATAGTTATACTTTTTATGTAGGATGGTGTAACAGATTTTAATTCTTATTTTACTTTAAGAACATAAAGGGGATTCAAATTGCATAAAAGTAATTAAGATCTTGATAAATGAATTGTTTATTTTGTGTATAGTGGAAAGTTATTCGTTTTATTTTGGTTTAGAACAATCTCAAACAAAAATAGAACTCTACTTATGTTTTTTTAGCTATACATTACCAATACAAATAAATATATCTATTTAATAATTAGTAATTTAAAGGAAAAATAAAACGATGTTAAGTACTTATTTCATTGATAAATAAACTTAAAATTCAGAATATTTTTTGGTTGTATGTTTTTTGTTGTAGTGTTTTAAGTTAATATAGTGCATAATAAGGTTAATATTGTTTCATAAATTTAAAACACAAATAATTATGAAAAAAATTACTTTACTACTAGCCTTTTTAATTACTTCAATAGGCTTTTCACAACAACAAGAATATCATTTAGATTTTGAAGAAGGTACTCCGTCAGGATTAGCATCTAATTGGTATACCTTTGATAACGAACCAGCTCCAGCAGAAATAGTAGACAATCCAAATTTAAATGGTGTAAACGCTACGACTTCTAAAGTAATGAAAATTGTTATGGGACCTAGTAATGCTTTTTATGCAGGTGTTAATAATAAATGGGAAGACTCTAAATTTGGTACTTGGAAAATTGATATGAGTGTTGCAAGTAACTTAACCTTAACTATGGATGTACATAAAAATTACGTAGGTACTGTAGGTATTAAAATGGGAACAAATAGTGCAGGAACTTCATTTCAAATTACAGACCAAAATGTTGGTAATTTAGTTGTTAATGAATGGCAAACATTAACATTCGATCTTTCTGGTATAAATCCTAATGGAGATTTATCAAATATTAGTCAAATGGTTGTTTTTGTAGATTGGACGCAAGATATGGCGGATAGAGCAGAAGGTAACACCATTTATATTGATAATATAAAATTTAATGCAGAAAAATTAACAGATGCACCAGCAGCTCCTGTTGCAGGTACTGCTTCGTTACCATTAGATTTTGAAAGCGAAATAACTTGGTCAGATTTTGATGGAGGAGTTGTATCAACAGTAACAAACCCTTATAACAATGCAGATAATACTTCAGAAAAAGTTGGTAAGATGGTGAAATTTGAAGGTAAAACTTGGGGAGGAAGTGCGTTAACCTTAAGTTCTGCAATGGATTTTGCTAATAATGATACTTTTACAATGAAAGTATATTCACCAAGAGTAGGAGCAAAAGTATTATTAAAAGTAGAAAATTCTGGAGATGCAGGAATTAATTATAGTAAAGAAGTTCTAACAACAATTGCAAATGGATGGGAAACTTTAACTTTTGATTATGCAGCAATAAGTAAAACGGCATCTTATAAAAAATTAGTTATTATTTTTGACAATGACATAATGGGAGATGGAAGCGAAAATTATACTTTTTATATAGATGATATTTCGTTGTCTTCTTCAGGTGTTGTAATACCTAAAGTAGCTTTACCTCTAGATTTTGAGAGCGCAACGACATGGGGAGATTTTGATGGAGGAGCTGTAACAACAGAAACAAATCCTCATAGTAATGCAGACAATACTTCTGCAAATGTTGGTAAAATGGTTAAAAGTGCAGGTCAACCATGGGGAGGAAGTTCTCTTAATATGAGTGCTGCAATGGATTTTGCAAATAACGACATGTTTACAATGAAAGTTTTTTCTCCAAGAGTAGGAGCAAAAGTTTTATTAAAAGTAGAAGATTCAGGAAATGGGGCAATTTTTTTCGAAAAAGAAGTAGCAACAACGATGGCGAATACTTGGGAAACTTTAACTTTTGATTATACGTCAATTAATAAAGCGAATACCTATGATAAATTGGTTATAATTTTTGATAATGGAACAGAAGGTGATGGTTCTGCAAATTTTACTTTTTATATTGATGATGTTGTTTTATTTAATTCTGCAACAGCAGGTGTAAATGATAATGCTTTGTCAAACGTTTCTATGTTTCCTAACCCTACTTCAAATAGATTAAATATTACTGCTCAAAACATAATTAAAAGTGCAGCGATCTATAATTTATTAGGGAAGCAAGTAATGAGTTTGGAAATCAATAAAAATAACGAATCTATTGATGTTTCTAATTTATCCTCTGGAATTTACTTAATTAAGTGTTCTATAAATAGCGTATTTGCAACAGCAAAATTTATTAAAGAATAATTAATATTTTTATTTAACTTAAAAAGGATGCTATTTAGTATCCTTTTTTTTTGTCCATTATATAAAATAATTTATAAAAGTTTAACAAAACGTCTGAATGACTAACTTTTTTACATAAAAAAATCCTATATTTTTATATAATTTAGTTCTAATGAAGATTTGTATTTTTGCTTTTCAATATCATTATAAATAATTATAATTATTTATAATATATTGAGTAAGGTGCCCCCGGCTTTAAAAAAAATATAAATCAATTTAAAATGGATATTGTTATTATTGAAGATGAAGACTTAGCAGCAGCATCTTTAGAAAATTTACTATTAAAAAGTACGTATTCTATAAACATAAAAAAACGGTTAGAAAGTGTAGCGCAATCTATCGAATGGTTTAAGAACAATAGCTGCGATTTAATTTTAAGTGATATTCATTTAGGAGATGGAGAAAGTTTTGAGATTTTTGAAGCCTTAAAAATCAATGTTCCTATTATTTTTACCACAGCATTTGATCAATATGCCATTCAATCATTTCAGTTTTTTGCTATTGATTATTTATTAAAGCCATACGACAAACATAAATTAAATGCTGCGCTAGAAAAGTATAAAAATTACTCAGCAGCACCCGTAAATAATTCTAATGATTTAGAAAGTTTATTATCTCATTTTAAGAAATCTAAAGAAACCAAAGTAGTACAAGAGCGATTTTTAGTTTCTAGGGGAGAGAAATTAATATCTATAAGTGCAGATGAAATAGCCTATTTTATGGCAGAAAATAAGTCGCTTTTTTTATATACTATTAAAGGAGACAGTTTTTTGTATGATGATACCATTTTAAATTTAGATTTAAAACTATCGAAAAAAGATTTTTTTAAAATAAATAGAAAATTTATTGTTCGTCACACAGCTATAAAAACGATTGTAAAATACAGTCAGAATAGATTAAAAATAGAATTAGAACCGTCTTCTAAAGGCAACGATTTTATTTTAATTAGCTCAAAAAATGTGAGTCCTTTTAAAGAATGGTTAAATAATTAATATGCAAACCTCTATATTTTGGACTCGTTTAAAAAAGCATCAGCAATATTTATATATAAGTATGCTGTTGATTGCTGTTTTTTTTATTGGAAGTTCATTAATTACGCCTAAAATTACATCGGTTACAGAAGATTTAATTCAAGATATTATTCAAGGGAATTTAAAATCCAAAGAAAACATTGTTGCTTTTGAATTTAATCAACTGAATAACTCTTTCAAAAACTCCCAAAAAATTCTTCAAAATTCACAAAATAATTCTTTCGAATTTTTAAAAGAGAAATTACTATTCACTTCAGATTTGGCTATAGAGAATCATAGCATTTATAATAGTTTTGTGTCCATTGATATACCTAAAAGAATAAGGGAAACTCATTTCTCGAATAAGGAAGATTCTTTGTATCAAAAAGAAATAGATACATTTCTAAAAAATATTCATTTTGTAGAAGATGAGGTGGTTATAGATACCATTATAACGAAAGCAAATAATGTAATTAATAGGAAAATCTATATTAAAAAACTATCAAACAATAATGTTGTTTATACAGGTTATGATGTTGATTTAATTTCATTTTGGAGTTATTTTTCTGAAGCCTATAAAGGAGATGGAGGTTATACGGTAATTACCAATAAAGACGGTATTTGTATGTTGCATCCGGATACGGCATACATCGGGAAAAAAATAGACACTTATTTTAGTACCATTTCTATTGAACAAATTTTAAAAAGTTCTCTTAAAATTAATGGATACTATGTACCAAATAATATCAACTCTCTTAAAGATAAAGCCATATCAGAGTTTTTAGATTTAGAGGTTTTACGATATTTCGATACCATTAAAATAGGAAATACTCCTTTAATTGTTGTCGTTAGTTTTCCTGTTGATATTCATTTAAAAGAAACCACAAAAAATTTACAAGGATATTTTTCTTGGATTAGTTTTTTAGCATTTACTACATTTATGTTGCTTTTAATAGCTTCTAGATTGCAGTTAAAAAAAGAATATGTAGAAAATTTAAAGGTAGTAGAAGAGAAGGAGCAATTAATATATAGCAATGAAAAGTATCAGAAAGAAAATGCAATTCTTCAATTGAATCAACTTAAGAAAAAAATAAATCCACATTTTTTATTCAACAGTTTAAACTCTTTACATGTTTTAATCGATTTAAATCCCGATTTGTCACAACAGTTTGTATTAAAGTTAGCGGATGTTTATAGATACCTTTTAGATGAGAGAGAAGGGAATTTAATTTCAGTAAAAGAAGAAATGAGCTTTTTAGAACAATATATCTTTTTACAAGAAATTAGATTTAATAAGAGTTTACATGTAACAATTAAAAATAATTGTGATGATACAATTTTAGTTAAAAAAATACCATTTCTATCTTTAGAAACGTTGGTAGAAAATGCGATAAAACATAATGAAATAACTAAAATAAATCCGTTGATGATTAGTGTTGTTATTGATGAAGATTTTATTACCATTAAAAATAATTACACACCAAGAAAGTGTAAAGCTAAAGATAGTCATCATATTGGATTGACTTATTTAGAGAATACGTATCAATTTTATAATATATCAGCCTTTAAAACAGGGGTAATTGATGACGAATTTGTGTGCATATTGCCATTTATTACTTAAAAAAATTATTTCACTCCGTTTTTTAATGAGTTCACTCCATTTTGTTTTGTTAAGTTGTTGATATCATGCAAATTTGATGTTTTAACAATGTCATTTATGAAAATATCCTCTTTAAAAGGCGCTTTATTGGTTCAGTATTTAATTGTTTCTATTTTGATGATTACCAGCTTGTCTGGTTTTTCTCAGGATAAAAAGGATACCTCTGATAAAGAAAATCAAGAAAAAAAAGATTCTATAAAACCTACGGATGCTAAAAAATTGACGTATCAGAAATTTTTAAAAGAAGGGAATGTTAAAAAAGGATTGTTCAATGTATATGCTATAAAAGAAGATTACTATTTTGAAGTTCCAGATTCATTATTATCTAGAGATTTGTTAATTGTAAATAAAGTGTCTAGCGTTCCTTATGCTTTAAACGGACATGGTTTAAACAAAGGGATGACTTTTGAAACCAAACTTGTTCGTTTTTATAAAGACACTGATTTAAACAAAGTTTGGGTTAAAACCATAAATCCTAGGGTTCAATCTCCAGAAAATGATGCAATTACTTTATCAGTAAAAGATAATTTTGGGGAGTCTATTATAGAAGAATTTGAAATTGAAAGTAAAAATACAGACTCTACTTCTGTATTTATTAAAGTAAATAAAATTTTTAATGGTAAAAAACAAAGTTTTAGCGATGTACTTACAAATATAGGTTTAGGAGGAAGTATAAAAACAAACTTGTCTATTTTAGAAAGTATAAAATCCTTTCCTGAAAATATTGTTGTAAAATCGTTGTTAACCACTTCTGTTAAAGAAGGAGCAAGTGCAGCATTACCTTTAACAATTGGTATTACTACAAATATTGTTTTATTGCCAATAGATGTAATGAAACCTCGTTTTTCAGACAAACGTATTGGGTATTTTACAAAACCGATGGATTATTTTTCTGATGATCAACAAGAAGTTGAATCTAGAGGAATGATTACAAGATGGAGATTAGAACCTAGAGAAGAAGATATCGAAAAATATAAACGAGGAGAATTGGTGCAACCTAAAAAACAAATTATTTATTATTTAGATCCTGCTACCCCAAAACAATGGCGCCCTTTTATAGAACGGGGTGTGTATGATTGGAATGTAGCTTTTGAAGCAGCTGGATTTAAAAATGTATTAAAAGTGAAGTTTCCTTCTAAAGAGGATAAAGATTTTGATGCAGATGATGTTCGCTATTCTGTAATTACCTATGCAGCATCAGAAAAACAGAATGCTATGGGACCTTCTATTGTAGATCCTAGAAGTGGAGAAATATTAGAATCAGATATTATTTGGTGGCATAATTTAATGAAAGGTTTACATTCTTGGATTCGTGTGCAAACAGGTCCTATCGATCCAAAAGCAAGACCAAACAAGTTTTCTAACCAACATATGGGAGAAGCAATTCGTTTTGTTTCATCTCACGAAGTTGGTCATACCTTTGGATTAAAACATAATATGGGTGCATCATTTAGTTATCCTGTAGATTCTTTAAGATCTAAAACGTTTACCGCTAAAATGGGAGGGACAGCACCGTCTATTATGGATTATGCTCGTTTTAATTATGTAGCGCAACCAGAAGACAACGTTACAGATATTACCCCTAAAATTGGTGTGTATGATACCTATGCAATTGATTGGGGATATAGATGGATGGATGAGACATCTGCTCACCAAGAAATTCCAGTATTAAACCAATGGATTCGTAAGCATGAAAATGATCCTTTATATTTTTATGGACCACAACAAGGTGAAGTAATTGACCCTAGGTCTCAAAGTGAAGATTTAGGAGATAATGCTGTAAAAGCAAGTGAATATGGCTTAAAGAATTTAAAGAGAATATTGCCAAATATTTTAAGTTGGACAGCAGCAGAAGGGCAGGATTATTACAAAGCATCTAAACTATACAAGGCAGTTATAGACCAATGGTCTACCTATAATGGTCATGTAATGGCAAATATTGGAGGAGTGTATATAAACAATACCGTTTATGGTGATGGAAAAGACACTTTTGAACCAGTATCTACAAAAATGCAAAAAGAAGCATTGCATTATATTATACAAAATGCTGTTTTACCACAAAAATGGTTGTTTATGCCAAATATTATCAATAAAGTTTTTGCAGTAAGAGATGCTCCAGATGGAGAACGATATTATTCTCCTGTTTCTATGTTACGTATTTATCAAACAAACGTTATTTACGCTTTGATAAAAACAGATAGATTGATGAGAATTACAGAAAATGAAGTTTTAGTGAAAGATAATCAAGAGGTTTTTACAGAAGAATATGTATTCGATAGTTTATTTGAAGCCATTTTTAAGAAAACTGAAAAGGGAAAATCTTTAGATATGTTTGATCGTATTACACAGAAAAACTATGTAGATGTTTTAACTGTAGATAGAAATAAGTTGTTAGAAAAAACAAAGGAAAATACAATTTCTGAAGACGCTAATAATTTTAAAAATGTACACTTTTCATATTTACCTAGAGTTGCAGATATTGGAACTAGTAAAAGAGCTGCATTAGAGAAAATATTGGTGCTTTTAAAAAGAAAGAAAAATAGAGGAAATAGAGCTACTAAAGCACATTATAGTGATTTAATGGCAAGAATTGAATATAATTTGAAAAATTAAATCATGAAGAAATTAATATACCTGTTAGTTTTTATTCCTAGTTTACTTTTTGCACAGCAAGAAAAAGTAATCAACGGAAAAGTTATTGACGCTGGCTTTAAAATGCCAATTGTTGGTGCATCTGTGTACGCATCGTCTGCAATTATAGGAAATACAACCAATACAGACGGAGTTATACAAGGCACAATGTTGGGAACTACCACAGATTTTGATGGTAATTTTTCTCTAAAAATAGGAGCAGACATTAAGTTTCTTTTGGTTTCTTATATGGGATATGAAACTGAAAAAATTGATGTTTCTAAAATTACTTCAAACGTATCTATTACTTTAAAAGAGAGTTCAGAAAGTTTGGATGAAGTTGTTTTAACTGGATATCAAAAAATTGAAAAGCGCAAAATAACCTCTTCTTATGCAGAGGTAGAAATGACAGATATCAATCAAGCAGGTGTTGCTAGTGTAGATCAAATGTTGGTTGGGCAATTATCGGGTGTATCTATTCAGCCTATAAGTGGTGCTCCAGGTGCACCTTCAAAAATATCTATTAGAGGAGCTGCAACTTTAAATGGTTCTTCAGATCCTTTATGGGTGTTAGACGGAATTCCGTTAGAAGGAAATGATATTCCACAAGATTTTAGAGATAAAGATAATATCGATAATTTACAATCGTACCCAATTGCAGGTTTAAATCCAGAAGACATAGAAAGTATTACGGTTTTAAAAGATGCTTCTGCTACTTCTATTTATGGTGCAAGAGCAGCAAATGGAGTAATTGTGATCACTAGTAAAAATGGAAAAAAAGGAGCAATGCGCATAAATGTAAATGCGAATGTATTTGTAACTCAAAAACCAGATTTTAGTAAGTTGAATTTAATGAATTCTGCTCAAAAAGTAGATTTCGAATTACTTTTGGCAAGTAGATCCGATTTAAAATATCAGCAAGATAGAGGAGAGGTTGCTAGAATTTTAAATAATTACAGCGAGTATGACAATTTTAGAGATAATGGTTTTGGTAGTATTTCTAGTGATGCTCAAAATGATATCAATAACTTAAAAAACACCAATACTAATTGGGGAGATGAGTTGTATGAAATGGCTATAAACCAACAATATGGTGTTAGTCTTTCTGGAGGAACAGAAAATAATGATTACTATTTTTCTACAGGTATTTTCGATGAAAAAGGAACAACGAAAGGTACAGGTCAGAAACGATTTAATATTACGTTAAAAGATAATTTTAAGGTTAACGAAAAACTAAAAGTTGGTGTAGCGTTATTTGGTAGTCAAACCACAACATCTTCTTATATTACAGGAGCAGATGCATATACAAACCCTTCTAATTATTCAAGAAATGCCAATCCATATTTAAAAGTAAAGGATGCGGATGGTAATTATATGTATGATCCAGATTTGGTAGAAAGATCAGATTTAAATCTAGATTATAACATTTTAGAAGAAAGAGAAAATACGAATTACGAGTTAGTATCAAGCTCATTAAAAGCCATTTTTGATGTTGGTTATAAATTGAATAAAGATATTCACTTTAATACACAATTAGGTTTACAATTAGATTTTGATAAAACTGAAAAGTATAGTGCAGAAGACAGTTACTATACCCGTAAATATGAGCAAAGATCTGAATATGCATCATCTACAGGTACTTCTTATTATATGCCTAAAGGTGGAATTATTCAGAATTGGAATGCAGATGTTTTTCAATATAACTGGAAAACAACTGCTAATTACAACACTTCTTTTAATGATGTTCATGAACTAGATGTTATGTTAGGGACAGAATTTAGAAGAAACAAAAGAACACAAATTCATACCAAAGGTTTTGGTTACAATGCAAACACTTTAACTTCTGTTGCTATTACAGATGAGCGTTCATTAACCAATTCTTTATTTGATCCTTATCAAAAAACATTGAGCGAAAATGCATACGCTTCTTTCTTCGGAACAGCTTCTTATACATACGATAAAAAATATACAGCTTTTACAAGTTTAAGATATGATGGTTCTAACTTATTTGGGGTAAATCCTAAATATAGATACTTACCTATTTGGTCTTTTGCCGGTTCTTGGAATGTATATAAAGAAGACTTTATGTATAATGTTGATTTTGTAACCGATTTAAAACTAAGAGCATCTTACGGTGTGCAAGGAAATATTGATAAATCTACATCACCTTTTGTAGTTGGAGAATATTATACAGAATCGATTCTTCCGGGAGTTAGCGAAGAAACTATTAGAGCGTTAAACGCACCTAATGGAAATTTAAGATGGGAAAAAACAGTATCCTCAAACGTCGGTTTAGATTTAGGGTTATTAAATAATAAAATCTATATCTCAGGAGATTATTATGCAAGAAAAAGTACCGATTTAATAGGTTTAAGATCTGTACCATTAGAAAGTGGTTATAATTTTATCAATACCAATTGGGCTACTGTAAGCAATAAAGGATTTGAACTTGCTATAAATACCACCAATATTGATACACCTAATTTTAAATGGACAAGTGGTTTAAATATCTCTCACAATAAAAGTATTGTTGATAATATTGAAATTAGAGAAGAAGACTTTAAACCTTCTTTAAAAGGATATAGTGTAAATGCCATTTTTGCAATTAAAACTGCAGGATTAGATAGCAACGGATTACCATTATTTTGGAAAGATGGTAAAAAAGTTTCTGCAGTAGATTTTTATAATTTAGAAGCAGGAACCAACGGAAGTCAATTAACAAGAGAAGAACACAGAAATTTATATTCTTATGTGGGCGATGGAACACCGAAGTTTAGTGGTGGATTTAGAAATAGTTTTAAATACAAACAATTTGATTTACGTGTATTAACTAATTTTAATATAAAACAAACTGTAAAAGCTGCTCCAAGTTATAACCTTGCCTTAGCACAACCCGGAAATAATTATAGTACAGATATTTTAAAAGCAGGAACTGGTAATTATCCAGCATTAATTGGAGCAACCTCTCCTGGTTTCGATACCGATTTAGTGTACACTTGGTTCAATTCTTCAGATGACGGACAAACGTATAATGACTTAGATATTTGGGTAAAAGATATTTCTTATATCCGAGTGAGCAGTATTAAGTTGAGTTATGCAATACCTAGCAAAAAGTTAGAAAAGTTAAAAATATCAAGCTTAAACTTTAACCTTGAAGGACGTAATTTATTTGTGATCGGAACAGATTATGATGGCTTTTTTGATCCAGAAACGTATGGTAGTTTATATGCACAACCTATTCCTAGAATTATTTCAGCAGGATTTAATCTTTCTTTTTAAAAAATAATTTATGAAAAAATTAATATATAGCATTTTTGTCACTTTAAGTTTTATCTCTTGTGATAAATACTTAGATATTGAACCAGTAGGGCAAGTAATCCCTAAATCTGTAGAAGAGTATAGAAGTTTTCTAACTTCAGCATATTCAATAGCCAAAAATCATAAGGTTTTAACAACGTACAGAACCGATGAATTATCTTTAAGTGCAGACGCAGCTGGAATAGAGTTTTATCAAGATCTTTTTATTTGGAATGATCTAAACCCAAGTCCTTTAACAACTGTTTTTCCGTATGCTACTTTTTACAATACTATTTTTTACACCAATCATGTAATAAATAGTGAAGCCACTATAGAAGGAAATTTGTCAGAGAAAGAACAATTGGTGGGAGAAGCATGTGCTTTACGTGCAATGCAGTATTTCGAGTTGATCAATTTATACGCAAAACCTTACAATAAAGCAACAGCAAATACAGATCCTGGTGTGCCAATTACTACAGAATATGACGCAGAAAAGGAGTATGCTGTAGAATCTGTTGAAGAAGTTTATGCATTAATTTTAAGTGATCTTGCTAAAGCAGAAAGCTTATTAAACATTCAAAAACAAGATGTTGGATATAATTATAGATTTTCTGTAGTTGCTGTAAAAGCATTGAAGTCGCGTGTGTATTTATATCAACAAAAATGGCAAAAAGCAATAGACGCAGCAAATGAAGCACTTGCTATAAATGCTGAAATTCAAAATCTGAATGCTGATACTTCTATAATGCCATCAGAATACAACTCCGTAGAATCTATTTTGGCATTAGAAACCATTGCTTCTGTAGATTTGGTTAGTAATACAACCATTTCAGATGCTTTAATCAACGCTTATAATCAAACGACAGATTTACGTTTTCCACTTTATTTTAAGCAAAATACAGACGGAAGTTTTAGTTCTAAAAAAGGGGCAGAAACTAAATTTAAAGTTTCTTATAGAACAGCCGAATTACATTTAACCATTGCAGAATGTTTAGCTGCGTTAAATAAAGATGTTTTAGCAAAAGAAAAATTAATATCATTTGCAGAAAATAGATATACAACCGATGGTTTTAATACTTATAAAGCAAACGTAAATTCATTAAAAAGTAACGACCTAAAAATAGAAATTTTAGAAGAACGTAGAAGAGAGTTTGCTATTGAAGGTCAAAGATGGAATGATTTAAGAAGAACTACGCAACCTAAATTAACTAAGATTTTTGACGGAGTAACCTACATATTAGAGGAAAACGATGCTAGATATGTGATTCCTTTTCCTAATGATGCTACTATTAATAACCCTAATTTATAAATAAAAACAGTTGTAACCCTTTATTATCTTATAGGTTACAATTTTAATAATAAGATAAAAATAACCCAATTAAATATTTAAATTATGAAGAAAATTTTTTCGATTCTTACTGTTTTTTTAACCTTAGCTGTAACAACTGTTTCATGTTCAAGTGATGATGATGCTCCAATAGAATCATCTTTGGCAACTATTACCGATTTTTCAATTGCTATTGATGGTGTAAATGCAGCTGATATTGTTTACGACTTAGGAACCGATATTCTTGTTACTGTTCCTTTTGGAACAAACTTAACTGCCGTTGTTCCTACAATTATGGTTTCAGAAAATGCAACTGTTTCTCCAGTTTCTGGTGCAGCAATTTCTTTTGTAGATGGTGAAGCTAAAACTTTTACGGTAACTGCAGAAGATGAAGTTACTACTAAAAATTATACTGTAACTATAACTGTTCGTGGTGAAGTTGGTAGTGGTTCTCAATTAAAAACTTATGAGGTAGATGAACTTTGGTTTGGTTTATCAACAACTACATATTCTTATAACGATGCTAATTTTGCTAATTCAATAACTAAAGAAGCAGATGAATGGGGAACTATAATTACAACGGTAACTGATTTGGTTTATGACGATAAAAATCAAATAATAGAGAAAAAAGTAACAGCAACTAATCAAAGCACTATTTATACTTATGAATCTGGAAAAATTACAGAAGCAGATTATTCTGTAGATGATGTATTAACGTACGTTTATAATTATACATATAATGAATTTGGAGATTTAATCTCTGAGAAAAGAACAGATAAAACAGGAGATGAAGATGAAGTAACTGAAACTTTATTTACTGTTGTTGATGGAAACGTTACAAAAGAAGTTAGATACGGAACTGATTACATTGCTACTTACGATATTAATAATAACCCTTTTAAAGGAATGTATCCAACGGCATATGCTGCTATTAATGTCGGAATTGAATCAATAAATACAAATAACCCTATTTCTGGTTCTTTAGCGGATGATGTTGTTACTTATATATATAATACTGATAACTACCCTTTAAGTGCTTCTTATACTTCTTATGATGGAGGAAATACTGTAGAAAAAACATTTACATATTACGCTAATTAATAAATAGCATCAATAACAACCCCCTTTTTTTTATTTTTAAAACAAGCACCCTTAATTTTAAGGGTGTTTGTTTATATAACACTTATTTTAAATGAAGAAATTCCGTTTAATATTCTTAGTTTTTTTGATGTGCGCTTGCAATTCAAATTCCTCTAACGAAGTTATACTTCCTGAAAATGAAATTATTCCATTAACAAAAGAAGAAGAAATTATAAAAATATATAACGAGTCTGTTTTACCCTTATTTAAAGAATATTCTGATGTAGAAATACCTACAGAATTTAAAATTGATAAAAGTGATTTAAGCATAAATGCGGGTGCTAGTTTTGGCTATGTAGAAATAAGCCAAGGTTTGATAAACGTAACAAAAAAACATATTCAACTATTTGCTTTATCACATGAAGTGGCACATATAGTAACCATTCCGCAAGCAAGATTATTTGGTTTAGAAGGTAGCATACCAAAGGGTAGTATCACAAACGATTATAAAAAAGCAGAATATTTAGCAGATTTAATTGCAATTCATTTAATTAAATCAAAACTGAATAATGAGTTTTGTTTATTAAGTACAGACTTTCCTTTTTTACAAAACTTGTTAGGAGGTAGTTCTTTTACCCATCCTTCAGGAAGTCATAGAATGAATGAAATACAAACGTATTTAGAAAATAGTATATCAACGAATAATGATGAAGCTTTTAAAACCAGTTTCCTTAGAATATGGAAAATGGAGTAGGAGAAAAATCGAAATTGATTTGTATCGAGGAAATATGGATAGATTCAATTAAGTTTTTTAAATTCAAATAAATCCCTGAAGCAGCGCTTCAGGGATTTATTTTTTAGATGAATTTCTACACTATAAGAAATCGAAAAGCTAAATTTATATTGATAGTTTATAACTTATATTTTTTCTTTTAAGTTTTATTTAAACAAAGATGGCATTAGTTTCATTTTAACTAAATATATATACAAGTGTGTTTAATAATATCAATCTATAAAATAAACAAAAGTTTACTTGCTTTTTAAAAGTCTTACGTTTTATGAACTCTCAGAATAACATTAAAAGAAATCGTACAGTCTAAGGGCTTTAATCACAAAGTTATTTTAGGCGTTTTTACTTCAAAATGGGTAATAGGTTATAGAATTGGTTTATAAATTATATGTATAAACTGTTGTGGTTTTTAAATTTACAATTAATAAATTTTATACATAATGATTAATAGAAATACTGTTATTACTGCTTTTCTTTTTGTTTTTCTCTTGTCTTTATCTGGATGTAAAACTGAGAAAACAGTAAAAGTTTTAAAGTTAGCTCATGCTTTAGACACACAACATCCAGTTCACAAAGCAATGGTAATTTTAGGGGAGCGACTAAAAGAAAAATCAGACGGTAAACTAATTGTAAACATTTACCCAAGTAGCCAGTTAGGTGGGGAGCGAGAATGTTTAGAATTATTGCAAATTGGAAGTTTAGATATTACAAAAGTATCTGCTGCTGTTTTAGAGAATTTTATACCAGAATATAAAGTGTTTAGTGTGCCCTACATGTTTAGAGATAAAACACATATGTTTAGTGTTTTTGATAGTGAGATAGGGGACAATTTATTATTGAAAGGAGAAAAATTTAGACTACGAGGTTTAACTTTTTATGACGCGGGTAGTAGAAGTTTTTATATGAAAGAAAAACCAGTAAAATCACCTGCAGACTTAAAGGGTAAAAAAATAAGAGTTCAAAAAAGCAACATGGCAGTTGCTATGGTTAATGATTTGGGAGGGTCTCCAACACCAATTTCTTGGGGAGAATTATATACAGCACTTCAACAAGGAGTTGTAGACGGAGCAGAGAATAATCCTCCAAGTTTTTATACTTCAAAACATTATGAGGTTTGTAAGTTTTTTTCTTTGGATGAACACACGTCGGTACCCGATGTTTTATTAATTGGTACAGATACTTGGGGACGATTTAATGAACAAGAGAAAGGTTGGTTAAAAGAAGCGGTTGCAGAAAGTACAATTGTACAAAGAAAATTATGGGCAGCATCAGAAAAAGAATCTCTAGCAGCAGTTAAAAAAGCAGGTGTGGAGGTTTTTTATCCAGATAAAGTACCTTTTGAAGAACAGACGCAAGGTGTTTTAGATATGTTTGCTGATAATGAAGCAATGAAGTCCTTAATACTATCCATAAAAAACAAACAATAATGAGAGCGAAAATTGATAATATATTAGAAAAATTAGTGCTTTTAATCTTAACAATAATGTTGTTAAGTGTTGTGTGGCAGGTATTCTCAAGATTTATTTTAGGAGCACCAAGTACTATAACAGATGAAATTTCTAGTTTCTCTCTAATTTGGATAGGATTATTGGGGGCTGCGTATGCAACTGGTAAACATTTACATTTAGCGATTGATTTAATACCGGAACATGTAGTTGCAAAAAAACAAAGTTTCTTTGATGGAATTGTCTACTTATCTACTTTCTTTTTTGCCTTTATAGTAATGGTTATTGGAGGAATTAGATTGTGTCAGTTAAGCTTCCAGTTCGGTCAAACATCTGCAACTTTAGAGATTCCTTTGGGAATTGTTTATTTAGTGGTTCCTATTTCTGGAATTCTAATTTGCTATTACACCATAGATACATTAATTAATAAAAGAAAATTAAATAAAGCCTAAAAAGATATGAATTTAGTTGAAGTCCTAATTTTAGTAACCAGCTTTTTAATTTTCTTATCATTAAGAGTCCCAATAGCCTATGCTGTTGGTTTAGCAGCCCTATTAACCTTGTTAAGTTCAATGCCTTTTCTGCCAACTGTAGCTACAATGGCGCAAAGAATGGCAACATCTTTAGATAGTTTTACATTGTCTGCAATTCCGTTTTTTATCCTAGCAGGGCAAATTATGAATCGGGGAGGTATTGCCGTCAGGTTGATCAATTTTGCTAAAGCTATTGTGGGACCACTTCCTGGAGGCTTGGCTTTTGTAAACATTATTTCGTGTATGTTGTTCGGAGCAATCTCTGGTTCTGCAGTTGCGGCTGCTTCTGCCATTGGTGGTTTTATGAACCCAATGATGGAGAAGGAAGGTTATGATAAGTCTTTTAGTGCTGCTGTAAATATTACAAGTGCTACAACAGGATTAATTATTCCGCCGAGTAACGTATTAATTGTTTATTCTTTAGCGAGTGGAGGGGTTTCTATTGCGGCATTATTTATAGCAGGTTATGTGCCTGGTTTGTTAATTGGTTTTGCTTTGATGGTTGTTGCTTTAGTTTATTCAATCATAAAAAAATACCCAACGGATAAATTGGTTTCTTTTAGAGAGTTTTTTAAACGTTTTATTGCGGCTTTTCCAAGTTTAATGTTGTTGGTGTTGGTTATTGGAGGAATTGTAGCAGGTATTTTTACGGCTACAGAAGCTTCTGCTATTGCGGTTATTTATACGTTAGTTTTAGGTTTTGTCTATAAAGAAATTACAATAAAAGATCTCTCTCCAATTTTTTTAGAAACAATAAGAACATCTGCAATTGTACTATTTTTAATAGCAACGTCTATTGCAATGTCTTGGGTAATGAGTTATGAAAACATTCCGCAAGAAATTAGTAATACGTTATTGGCTATTAGTGATAACCCAATTGTAATCTTAATTATCATTAACTTAATATTATTGTTTGTAGGTGTTTTTATGGATATAACTCCGGCAGTTTTAATTTTTACACCTATCTTTTTACCAATTGTAACTGAATTAGGAATGAATCCAATTCATTTTGGAATCATCATGATAATGAACCTATGTATTGGGCTTTGTACCCCGCCAGTTGGCTCTGTTCTCTTTGTGGGATGTAGTGTTGCAGATTTAAAAATACAACAAGTAATAAAGCCTTTATTGCCCTTGTTTTTGGTAATGATAGGTGTGTTGTTACTAATTACTTATTTCCCGGAATTAACACTTTGGTTACCTAGACAGTTTGATTTGTTGTAGCATCAATATCAATTATTTATCCATATAAATAATTTAAAACCCAATATGTTTTACTAAAACGTATTGGGTTTTTCTTTGTAGAAATTATATATATCAATTACCTTTTTAGCCAATCAATTTTCATTGTTTGATAATTCAATACTACAATATTTCATTTAAATGATTGATTAAGGCTTTCCCTAATATAGTCCTACTTTATATATTCAGGGAAGTGCTTTATGTTTTTCCCTATTATATATTAGGGATTGTGGTTGGAACCGCCTTATTATCTTTTAAAATTAAGTTTTAAGCAATTGTTTTTATAATTGATTGGGACAGTAAAATATAATTAAAAACAAGGCTTGTAAGAAAAGATAAATATTATTGAAACTCAATACATATCTAATTATTAGTATTGTATTATTCAATCTCATAATAGACTCTTTATAATCTTTTCAAACTACTAATGAGTTTATAATTGTAAAAGAAAGAACTTCGTCTAATTTTAAACGTTCATTTTAACGAACCTTAGGTAAGGTAACTTTAAATTGAATATGTCTTTTGCAATTTGTTAAGAAGACAAAAAATTATGATAAAACATTATTGTTATATCGATAGCAAAGTTATGTTTAGTTTAAAAAAAAATATAAACGATTCATTTTTATACACTAATTTAGTGTGTATAAGAAGGTGTTTTTTAGTTGTGTAGGTGTTGTTCAGCTTTAAATTGGTAAAATATGGTAAACTTATAGCTATAGAAATAGCGTTTCCAAATGCAACTTTTAGTATAAATGTAAAGTTCTTATATAAAAAAACAGCTGTAGATATAAAATATCTACAGCTGAAATTAATTGTAAAATAATTCAAATAATAAAACAATTATTTACCAACCAGGGTTTTGTAATAATTCTGGGTTTTGATCTATCTGAACAGAAGGAATAGGATCTATATAATTACTTATAGAGAAGTTTCTGTTTCCTGAAATATCTAAAATTAATGCTCCTGGTTTAGTGGTTGCTATACCTGCGTAACTTGATACTGATTGTTCAGTAGTTGTTGTACCATATGAGAATGCAGAAGGATTATAAATTGTAGAACTAGGGTTCTTTGGGTCTACAGCTGTTTCAAATTCTGTACCTATTACGTATGTTGTTGATACAGCATGACTAAGCTCTTCTTCTGCAATACCCCAACGTTTTAAATCATTGAAACGTTGGTTTTCACCAAATAGCTCAATAGCACGCTCTCTACGTATTTCTCCTAACATATTTAAATCTGCATATGGAGTAATTAATGCATTTGTTAAAGGTGCTACATTAGAACGTTCTCTAATTTTATTAATAGAAATATCTAAATCACTATCAGAAATTGCACCTCCTCCTAACTCTACACTTGCCTCAGCATATGTTAATAATACTTCTGCATAACGTAAATGTGGGTAATTAAAAGACTCATCTTTAGTTTCACTTCCTTTATCTTCAGTTGTTAATTTAACACCTTGGTATCCAATATTACGTCCTGCTGCAGGACTTGTTAATTGAGGAACATATCTATAATCGAAATTTGTACCAGCATCTGCAAAATCTACACCATATTGTGCACCTCCACCATTTGTACTATTTCCCCAACCCCAATATTCTTTAAGAGGTTCGCTAACAAAACTTGTTAGACGATAATCTCTGTTCTGAAATTCTGAAATCATTTCATCATAGCCTTCAAAAACTGATGAGTGTTGTACAGGTAAACCATCTGAACACAAATACATATCCATTAATTTACGTGAAGGTGTATGTTTTTTAGAATGTGTTAAGTTTTGATTTATTCTTCTTAATGGGTTGTCATAAACCGTTTGAATAATAAACTCTCTATTATTTGCTTTAGATAATCCAGCAGGGTTAGAGCCATCATCTTCTAAACTAAATAGATAAAATAAATTTCTATCTCCAAATTCTGCACGATGATCCCATAATTGGTAAGCTGCACTATTAATAACTGCTAAAGATTGTTGTTTTGCTTCTGTTAACATTTCTTCTACACTAGGATATCCTGCAGGTTTATTAGATCCTGCTCCTACGTTAAGTCCATCACCGTCTGTTGCTGTTCCTACGTATTTTTCCCAAGTAGCTTCATATAATAAAATACGAGCTTTAAAAGATTTAGCAGCTTCTGTAGAAAGTTTCCCTTTTTCAGAATCTGGAATTGTGTTTTCTGAAGGTAAACCTGCAATGGCTACATCTAAATCAATAAATATTTGATTAACTACTTCGTAGCGACTATTTCTTGGAGCGAGTAATTCTTCTGAATCTACGTCTAAAGAACGAGTAACTATTGGTACACCACCAAAACGTAATAATAATTTATAATGATTCCAAGCTCTAAAGAAATGAGCTGTTGCTACATAGCTTGTTATTTCAGATTGATTTCCGTCATATTCTGCAGCTTTTTCTATCAGTTGATTGGCTTCTCTCATTTGATCATAATTATTATTCCAAATTCCGTCAGAAGTAGGAATAGAAGTTTGACCTTGACCGTAAGAAGGCGAAATTTCTAGATTTCCAGATAAATCTGAAGATTGGTCTCCATCATCATAACCGAATGATTGACGATAAAAATAATTGGCAGCTAATTCAAACTGTTCCGGAGTTGTAAAATAAACAGCTTCTGTAACAGAATCTAGTGGCTCTTGGTCTAGATATTCTGAGCATCCTGCAAACATGAATGCCGTTACAATGGCTGTTAGACCTATTTTTTTTATTTTATATTGTATGTTTTTCATATTCTTTAAATTAAAAATTAGTAATTAAAATCCGATTTCAAGTCCAAAAATCAATGCTGATGTAAAAGGGACCATACTTCCTTGTCTTGTTCCTTCACCAAACTCCGGATCTAATCCATCTTTTATATTAGAAATTGTAAACAAATCGTTACCAGTTATAGATAAACGAATTTTATCCATTCCAAATTTTTCTAACACGTCTTGTGGTAATCCATATCCAATAGATATTGCTTTGGCTCTTAAATATGCAGCCTTAATAACATTAACATCATTTAAATTTCCATAATTCCATGTTTTTCTAGATCCGTTAAGAAAAGCTGCAGGGTATTCGGCATTTTGATTATCTGGTGTCCAGGTTTTATCTGTAAAAATCGGGTTTTGATTGGTCCACCATTGCATAAATGGATAAGAAAGAGAACCTGTTCTAACAATATTTATGTCTGCAACTCCTTGAAAGAAAGCACTAAAATCGAAGTTTTTATAAGTGAATCCTAAATTAATACCAAAACTTTTATGAGGATTTGCATCGCCTACGTAAACTAAATCGTCTTCATTAATTATACCATCTTCATTAACATCTACACGGTTTACGGTTCCTGGTACTAAACGATCTGCACTTCTGTAATTAGGCAACTTTGTTTTGTTTTTCATGTCTGTTTGGTCTGAAGAATCTGTAAAACCATATTGGTTATAATAATCTAATACTTGACTCTCTGTAGATAATATACCATCTGTTTTATATGCATATATTGCATTTAATGGTTTTCCTTCTACAATACTATTTTTACCTAAACCAATGGTTGTTTTTCCTTCCATTTTGGTAACTTCACCTTCATTATCCCAAAAAGCAAGACCAACACGGTATGTAAAATCATCTCCAATACGATCTCTCCAGTTTAAAGATAATTCATAACCCTTAGTTTTAAAATTACCACTATTTGTTTTTGGAGCCGTAGCACCTATTATTTCTGGATATGTAATATTAACTAACATATCATCATTTTTACGAATAAAATACTCTGCACTACCTGATAATCTATTATCTAATAGCCCAAAATCTACAGCAATATTACTTGTAGATACACGCTCCCAAGTACGGTTTAAAGATGTCATTCCGCTAATATTAGAGGTTGATGTTAATTGTGGCGTATTACCAAACAATACAGTACCATTACCAATACTAGAATAATAATCGTAAGCACCAATACCTGTTACAGAACCTGTTTCTCCGTATGATGCACGTAATTTTAATAAGTTAATTTTACTATCATCCATAAATGACATTTCAGAGAATACAATACCTGTAGAGGCTCCAAAGAAGTTTTTCCATCTATAGTCTGGGTGTAAACGAGAAGAACCATCTCTACGACCTAACGCTTCTAATAAATAAGTTTCTTTGTAATTGTAATTTATTTTCCCTAAATAAGATACCAAACCAACTACATTACTTCCTCCACTATTTGTTTGTGTAGGAGTATCAAAAGCATTTAAATCATTTAGAGATGCATCAACTAAATTAGAACGAGACATAAAGTATTTATCTGTTTCTGACTGTTCTGCTGTATACCCTGCCATAACACCTAAATTATGATTTCCGAAAGAACGGTTGTAATTTATTTGAAAAGTATGGTTTTGAAATACGTAATCTGCCTCTGTTACCTCTAACTTAGAGTTAAATAATGTTGTTGGAGTACTTGTTTCGTTTCCTTCCCAATCGTACATTGTTACAGGTTTCCAAGTTTTATTTTTTCTACTTTGTGTCATTGCTATGTTTCCAAAGTAAGAGAAAGCTAATCCTTCTACGTATTTGTCTAAGTCTACCGAGATTTTACCTCCTAAACGAAATACATTAGTACGGTTTATTACACGACCACCTTCTTTTAGATATGCAAGAGGATTGTTTCCTCCAAAATTATCGTAAAATTGTCCGTCAGGATTATACAGTGGAAAAATATTCATGTCTTGAATTCCAAATCCAATACCTTGTGTAGGTGTGTCTATAGTACTACTATTATAAGAGATATTAAAATCTGTTTTTATAAAATCATTTACTTTGTATCCTACATTTGTTCTAAAGTTGTAACGTTTTTGTCCGTCGTATACAAATGCTATTGGAGAGCGTTCGTTTGCATACCCAAAAGATGTTCTGTAGGTTGCATTTTCATTACCTCCAGAAAGAGATAAATCATGTCTTTCTGTAATCGTTGTGCCATAAACAGCGTCAAACTGACTAGTATCAGAAAAGTAATGATCATTACCAAATACATAAAAAGAATCTGGAGCTGTTGGTAATGTTCCGTTAGACATCATCTGAAACTGTTCTTCTGTAAAAAATCTAAAACTTGTTGCTGCTGTTTGAGCATTTCCATCACCATCAACAAAATCAATAGCATCATTTGTTGCTGCTGCTAACCATGCATCTGCAAATTCACTCATATTTGCAACAGGGAATTCTTTAGGTAAATTTAATTGAGTTTCACCTTTATAAGTAATTCTCATTTTTCCTTGTTTCCCTTTTTTAGTAGTTACAAGTATAACTCCACCTGCAGCTTTAGTTCCAAATATTGCAGCAGATGCATCTTTTAATATAGAGTAAGTTTCTATATCATTTGCGTTAATTGCAGATAAGTCTCCTTGTGAAATTTCTACACCATCTAATAAAATAAGAGGACTAATGCTATTAACAGAAATGTCTCCACGAATGCTAATAGAAGTTCCTTCTACACCAGGACGAGTAGATGAACGTGTTACCACTAAACCAGGAACCTCACCTTGTAATGCTAATACAGCACTAGATGTTCCTTTCCCTTTTATAACTTCGTCACCTTTTACTTGTGCTACAGATCCTGTAAGTGTTGCTTTTTTCTGTGTACCAAAACCAACAATAACAATTTCATCTAATGTAGTAGAGTCGTATATAAGACTCACATTAATAGAGTTACTATTTCCAACAATAACTTCTTTAGTAACATAGCCTAAGTAAGAATAAACTAAAGTTGCATTTTCAGGAATACTAATAGTATAATTTCCATCAAAATCAGAAACTGTACCAGTAGTTGTTCCTTTTACTATAATAGTTACTCCAGGAAGAGGCATTTTGTCTTCTGCTCCTAAAATTTGACCCGTTATAGTTCTGTCTTGGTTGTTGTCAAAAGAAGAATAAGTTGGTGTGGCTGCGTGCAACTGTGTAAATGAACCACAAATCACAAAGCCCACTATCCAAAATAGACTTGCGAAAATTTTCAGATTAATCTGACATTGTCTTAGTTTAGTCATAAATTATTTTTTTAAGTTAATTAATTTGTATCGATTTTCTTTGTTATTAAATCGTTAAACAATGTTAAAAATTATTAGAGAAACAGATTGTAAATTAGTATTCAAAGGACATAAAATATCATCCATTTAATAAATTATACCCTGTTAAATCATTGATATGAGGTTATTATCTCTTTTTTTTGTTAATTATGTAATGGTAATAGTATTTTAACATAATATTATATATGAATGTGTAATCTTTATTTTTACATGTTCTTTTTAGGTCTTTGAAAAGAATGTAAATCTGATTTTTTAATTGTGTTGAAAATTTTAACTTATAGAAGATACAATCTAAAAAGTGTGTTTTACTTAATTAGTTTGTTGGTTTAATTTCAAAATTGAATAAAAATTACTTAGAGAATAAGAATTGTGGAGTTTAAAAAGCATTTAATTATTATATTTTAAGAGATGAATTGATAGTTGTTATTAATGTATGCTGTTAAAAATATAAATATACTTTTATTAAACGTTTTTAGAGAGTTTAAGTGTTAAAAAAAATGATGTTGATTTTAGATTTTAAAGACTAATAAAAGGATTATGCTTTATGTAGTTTGCATTATAAGTTATGCTAAGTTTTTGTTAATGATATTAATATTTTAAAGAAATAATTCTGTTTTTAAGTGTTTTTTTTATTCTGAAAATTATAGTTTTTATAAATTTATTTTTATTTAATAAAGTATTATATCAATTTTTTAAAATTTTAAATATATATTTACACTGTTGCATACCGGAACAGAACAGAATGATTTTAATGTAGTCTTTACACCAAATTTAAATTATTAAAAATGTCTTATAAGAAAATAACTTTTATTGTTTTATTTCTATTAATTATAGTTGGTAGTATTCAGTCTCAAAATAGTAATCCAAATATTTTAGTTTTTTCTAAAACGGCAGCTTTTCGCCATAAATCTATTCCAGCAGGTGTTACACTAATGACCGAGTTGGGGGCTAAAAATAATTGGAATGTTAGCTTTTCAGAAAATTCTAATGATTTTACTGATGAAAATTTAAAAAAATATAACGTGTTGGTATTCTTAAATACAACCGGAAATATTTTTAATGATCTGCAGCAAAAAGTATTTAAAAGATATATAGAAAAAGGTAATGGATTTGTAGGTATTCATGCTGCTTCCGATACGGAAAAAGAATGGGGTTGGTATAATGAAATGGTGGGAGCTACTTTTAAAGATCATCCAAAGGTGCAAAATGCAAGTTTGATGATTGACAAGTCTAGTAATCATCCTGCAGTTAATCACTTAAAAAAAGAAGAAGTTTTTAAAGACGAATGGTATAATTTTATAAACCCTGTTGCAAAATACGTTAATGTATTGGCTTCTTTAGACGAAAGTTCTTATCAAGGAAAAAGAATGCATACAAAAAGACATCCAATAACTTGGTTTCATAATTATGATGGAGGTAGAGTCTTTTATACAGGTTTAGGGCATACAAATGAATCTTATACAGATGTTCGGTTTATAAAAATGATTGAAGGAGGAATTCTTTGGGCAGCAGGTTTAAAACAAATAAAAAAGCCATCTAAAGAATAGTAACATATTTAAATAACAGCATAGAAAAACATGAATAAAAGTATAATTTCACTAACCATTAATCATGAAAGCGATATACCAAAATATCAGCAATTGGTAAATGCTATTAATGATGCTATTGGAGAAAATATATTACAAAAAGGAGATGCTTTACCTTCTGTAAACAAAATTTGCAAAATGAGTAAGCTCTCTAGAGATACCGTTTTTAAAGCGTATTCAATTTTAAAAGAAAATGGTGTTATAGAATCTGTACCTAATAAAGGATATTATGTAGCAAATGAAACTAAAAAAGTTTTATTACTCTTAGATACTTTTAAGGCTTATAAAGAAGTTTTGTACCATTCATTTGTTAATAATTTGCCAGATAATATTATTACAGATGTGCAGTTTCATCATTATAATATAGATAATTTTAAAACAATTTTAAACAATGCAGCCGGAAAATATTATAAGTATGTAGTTATGACTTTTAATAATGATGAGGTACCTTCTGTATTAGCAGACATTGATAATGATAAATTATTGTTGATAGATTGGAGCGTACATTCCAATACTAGTAATAATTATGTTTTTCAAGACTTTGGTAACTCTTTTTATGAAGCTTTAAAAGAAGCAGTAGATGTTTTTAGAAAGTATAAAGAACTGGTTTTTTTATATCCAACCTATACATATCACCCGATAGAAACGATTACTTATTTTAAAAAATATTGTGAATTATTTCAATTTAAATATCAAATAGTTACAGATCCTAATGCTTTCTCTCTCCAAAAAGATGCTGCGTATATAAGCACAAGCGATAGAATGTTAGGTGTTTTTTTAGAACAATGTAAAATCAAAAATTTAGAACCTGGGGTTGATGTAGGTTTTTTATCCTACAATGAAACACCAATGAAAAAATTTATTTATAAAGGAATATCAGTTATTTCAACAGATTTTAAAGAATTAGGAACCAAGGCTGCAGAGTTTGTATTACAAGAAAAACCAATGCAGTATTATGTTCCAACAAAATTAATAATAAGAGAATCATTATAAAATTATGTATTACTTAGGATTAGATATTGGAAGCTCTTCCATAAAAGCTGCATTAGTAGAAATTGCAACCGGTAAAAGCTTGGGAGTTGTACAAGAACCCAAAGAGGAAATGAGCATGTTTGCTCAGAAAAACGGTTGGGCAGAACAGAAACCAAACGATTGGTGGCTACATATTTGTAACGCCATTACAAGTTTGAAAAAGCAATATAACGTTAGCAGAACCCAAATAAAAGGAATTGGTATTTCTTATCAAATGCACGGTTTAGTGTTGGTAGATAAAAAAGGAGAACCACTTCGTAAAAGTATTATTTGGTGCGATAGTAGAGCGGTAGAGATTGGAAACAAGGCTTTTGCTGGAATTGGAACAGAAAAATGTGCTTCACATTTATTAAACTCACCAGCAAACTTTACAGCTTCAAAATTAAAATGGGTAAAAGAAAATGAGCCAGATATTTATAAGAAGATTTATAAATTTATGTTGCCAGGAGATTATGTGGCATATAAATTTTCAAACAAAATAAATACGACAATTTCAGGTTTATCAGAAGGTATCTTTTGGGATTTTAAGAACAATTCCGTAGCAGATTTCCTTTTAGAATATTACGGGATAGACAAATCTTTAGTACCAGATATTGTAGACACCTTCGGAATTCAATCTTTAGTGGATGAAAAAGGAGAGCAAGAAAGCGGTATTGCTGCCGGAACTCCAATTTATTACAGAGCCGGAGATCAACCAAATAATGCACTTTCTTTAAACGTATTTAATCCCGGAGAAGTTGCTGCAACTGGCGGAACATCTGGTGTTGTATATGCGGTTACAGATAATTTATCAGGAAAAGAAAGTACGCGCGTTAACAATTTTGCACACGTAAATTATTCATCAGAAAATAAAAGAATCGGTAAGCTTTTAAATATCAATGGAGCCGGAATTCAGTATCGTTGGTTGCTAAATAATTTGGATGTAAATTCTTATGAAGAGATGAATAATTTGGCTTCAGAAATTCCTGTTGGTTCAGACGGAGTTTGCTTAATTCCTTTTGGTAACGGAGCAGAACGCATGTTGAATAACAAAGAAATTGGTACACGTATCGTAAACATGAATCTAAATAATCATCACAAGGGACACATGTGTAGAGCGGCTTTAGAAGGTATTGCATTCTCTTTTGTATACGGAATAGAAATCTTAAAATCAGACGGAATTAAACTAAGTGTTATTAGAGCAGGAAACGATAATTTATTTCGTTCAGAAATTTTTGCAAATACGGTTGCTACTTTAATTCAACAAGAAATAGAAATTTACAACACCACGGGAGCTATTGGTGCGGCAAGAGCGGCAAACCTTCATACGGGAGATTTTGAGTCATTTAGCAAGGCAATTATGGACAATGATCACGTTATGACTTTTATGCCTTTTAAAGATCAAAAACCATATTTAGAAGCTTATCAAAATTGGAAAAAAGAGTTAGAACTCGTTTTAAATAATCAATAAAAAAAGAAGTTTTTGGGCGTTCCTAAAAAGGTCGGGCTTTTCGTTTCAATCTTTTTATTCGTACCTCATAAAAAGGATTTCCACTGCAATCCCTAACGCGAATGCAGTACATAAAATAACAATTACACGATTAAACAAATAAACACTTAAACAACATACAAATGGCAAATAAAGAATATTTTAAAGGCATCAAAAAAATTCAATTCGAAGGCAAAGAATCAGACAATCCGTTAGCGTTTAAATACTACAATCCAGAGCAAGTGGTTGCAGGAAAAAAAATGAAAGATTGGTTTAAATTTTCAATAGCCTATTGGCATACATTCTGCGGACAAGGAGGAGATCCTTTTGGACCAGGAACACAAAATTTTGCTTGGGATCAATCTTCAGACGCTATTCAAGCAGCAAAAGACAAAGCAGATGCTGCATTTGAATTCATCAACAAAATGGGGTTTGATTATTTCTGTTTTCATGATTATGATTTAGTACAAGAAGGCGCAACATTTGCAGAATCAGAAAAAAGATTAGAGATCATTACAGATTACATTAAAGGAAAACAAGCAGAAAGCGGTGTAAAATTATTATGGGGAACAGCAAACTGTTTTTCTAATCCACGTTACATGAACGGAGCTGCTACAAATCCAGATTTTGATGTAGTTGCAAGAGCAGGTGGTCAAGTAAAATTGGCTTTAGATGCTACTATTAAATTAGGCGGAGAAAACTACGTGTTTTGGGGAGGAAGAGAAGGTTATATGTCTTTATTAAATACAGATATGGGACGTGAATTAGACCACATGGGCCAATTTTTAACCATGGCAAGAGACTATGCAAGAGCGCAAGGGTTTAAAGGAACCTTCTTTATTGAGCCTAAACCAATGGAACCAATGAAACACCAATATGATTTTGATTCGGCTACAGCTATCGGATTCTTAAAAGAATACGGTTTAGATAAAGATTTTAAAATAAACATTGAGGTAAACCATGCAACTCTAGCACAACATACCATGCAACACGAATTGGCTGTTGCAGCTAAAGCAGGAATGTTAGGTAGTATTGATGCAAATAGAGGAGATTACCAAAACGGTTGGGATACAGATCAGTTTCCAAATAACATTCAAGAAACTACAGAAGCGATGTTAGTATTTCTACAAGCAGGTGGTTTACAAGGGGGGGGAGTTAATTTTGATGCAAAAATCAGAAGAAACTCTACAGATTTAGAAGATGTTTTTCATGCGCATGTTGGTGGAGCAGATACGTTTGCTAGAGCGTTACTTACGGCAGATAAAATTTTACAATCATCTTCATATAATTCATTAAGAGAAAAAAGATACAGTTCTTTTGATGGAGGAAAAGGAAAAGATTTTGAAGGTGGTAAATTAGAACTTACAGACTTGTACAAAATTGCGCAAGAAAATGGCGAATTAAGTTTACAAAGCGGTAAACAAGAGTTATTCGAAAACATTATTAATCAATATATATAAAGAGAAAAGACCTTTTAGATTTAAAAATCTAAGAGGTTTTTTTATATACATATTATTTTAAACTACACTTTAGCAGAAGTGGTAGAAACAATTAACTAAAACATATTATGGCAAATTCAACAAATTCAGGATACCTTATAAAACTAACCTTAGTGGCAACTTTGGGAGGTTTATTATTTGGGTATGACACCGGTGTAATTTCTGGAACAGTAGGTTCTTTAGATAGTTTTTTTGTAATCCCCAAAGGGATGTCAGAAACAGCCGCAAGTGCTTTTAAAGGATTTTTAGTTTCAAGTGCATTAATAGGCTGTATTATTGGTGGTCTGTTTGGAGGAGTTATCAGTAAAAAATTAGGAAGAAAAAAAGGGTTGATTTTAGCAGCTGTTTTGTTTTTAATATCCGCATTAGGTTCTGCAATGCCAGAAATGTTTATAGCGCCTATTGGTGAATTAGATCATACGTTTTCAACCGTTTTTATTGTGTATAGAATTATTGGAGGCATTGGAGTAGGTTTAGCATCTATGTTGTCTCCGTTATACATAGCGGAAATTGCACCCGCAGGTAGTAGAGGTAAATTAGTGTCATTTAATCAACTAGCTATTGTTGGTGGTTTTATGGTGGTTTATTTTGTAAACTACTTTATTTCAAGAGGTGGAGGTTCTGATGCATGGCTAAATGAAATTGGATGGAGATGGATGTTTGCATCAGAAGTAATTCCTGCAGGTTTATTTTTAGGGCTTTTATTCTTTGTACCAGACACACCACGTTCTTTAGTGTTGCGTAACAAACCAGAAGAAGCGTTAGAGGTATTAGTAAAAGTAAATGGAGAAAAAGAGGGGGTTAAAATTTTAGCAGAGATACAAGATTCGATGAATGATACATCATCAGGAAGCTTGTTGTCTTTTGGATGGTTAGTTATTATAATAGGAGTTTTGTTATCTATATTTCAACAATTTGTAGGTATTAATGTCGTGTTGTACTACGCTCCAGAAATTTTTAAAACTATTTCAACGGGTACAGATAGTGCGTTATTAATGACCATTATAGTAGGTGTTGTAAACTTCTTATTTACCATTGTAGCGGTAAAAACTGTAGATAAATACGGTAGAAAACCACTAATGATTATTGGAGCTTTAGGTATGGCGATAGCCATGTTATCATTAGGTTTTGTTTTTTATTCAGGTGCAACTGGTTATTTAGCATTGTTTTGTATGATGTTGTATGTAGCAAGTTTTGCAATGAGTTGGGGACCGGTTACTTGGGTGTTATTAGCAGAAATTTTTCCAAATAAAATTAGAGGAAAAGCTTTAGCAATAGCAGTTGCTGCGCAATGGGTTTCTAACTATTTAGTGTCTTTAACTTTCCCAATGATGAATGATAATTCTTATTTAACAGGTTTATTCAATCATGGATTTGCATATTGGGTGTATGGTATCATGAGTATTTTAGCGATGTTATTTATCATGAAATACATTCCGGAAACAAAAGGAAAAACTTTAGAGGAAATGGAAAAACTTTGGAAAAAATAACCTTAAAAATTAAATTATAAAACAGGAATAAGCTTCGTTGAAGCTACAGTTTTTAAACGAAGTTTATTATAAGAAATAAACATAAACAATAAAATAGACCAACAATCAGCAGATAATATTAGAGCATTATGTGTTGCCATAGTAGAAAAAGAAAATTCAGGACATCCAGCAGGTCATACGGAAGGTGCAGATTTTATGCACATCTTATATTCAGAATTCTTTAATTTTGACCCTTTGGATATCAAGAAGCTTTAGCAGCAGAAAAAGGAGGTTATTTGGTAAAAGAAGTAGTAAATCCTGATGTAGTATTAATTGCCAATGGTTCTGAAGTAGCAACATTAGTAGCTGCTGCAGAAATTTCAGAAACTGAAAATGGTTTAAAAGTAAATATTGCTTCTGTAATTTCTGAAGGAGTATTTAGGTTACAATCTAAAGAATATCAGCAAAGCGTTATTCCTAAAAACAAACCATTATTCGGCTTAACAGCAGACTTACTAGTAAACTTAGAAGGTTCGGATTAGATCATTTTGGGTATTCTGCACTAGCAAACATCTTAGATGATATTTCTACAGATGGGTTAAATTTAATATCAGAAATGAGATTAATTTATGATAATTACGGATTTAAATCTAAAATTTTGGCAGCATCTGTATGTAATACAATGCATGTTATTAACTGTGCTAAATTAGGTTCTGATGTAATGACAGGACCTTTATCATCTATTACAGGACTGTTAAAACATCCTTTAACAGATAGTGGATTGGCACAATTTTTAGAAGATTATAAGAAGGGGAATTAGTAGTGTTAAGTTGCACTGTTTTTAATGCTATAAAAGCAGTGTAACCTTTTTTATCTTTTTAAATAAAGATTCTTTTGTGGTAAGTTATTCTTTGGCTTTTACAAATTGTATATTTTTCTTTATTTATTATTAATTCACAATCATATCTATTTTTTTTTTGTTTTTGTCATTCTTACTTTCTCTACAATATATAAGTACAAAATTGATCTTGTTATTAATTGTTTCATTCATAATTAAAGTAAATAAGCTACTATTATTAGTAACTAAATTTTTTGAAATTAATTTTCTATTATAAAAGGTTTCAAAAAGTGAGGTATTATGACAGTTTTATCTTTTTTTAATAATTTGATTATCAGATATAATTTATAACCTTAAAATTGATTTTTTTTAAGTCTTATTATTTATAAGAATTAATAATACCTCTATAGACATTAGGATTACAGCTATAGATTTATTTGGGTTTTTTCTTGACTTATTTCTAATAAAGGCAGTTTCACCCTTTAAAATGGGTGATAAGTAGATAAAAGGATGATGTTTTATAGCCTTTGAGTTATAAGTTATGTTCATTATTTAGTATTGTTATTATAATTGTAACCAGTATAATTGGGGTTGAATGTTTTTTTTCAACTCATAGTTTTAAAAAAAAAATCAATTAAAAAACAAATTAGATGATAATCAAAAAAACATTAATGCTTTTAGCGGTGTTACTTATAGTAATATCATGCAATTCAACGAAAGAGAAAGAGACTGTAATACAATTAGATGCATTTAATACAAAAGAGGTATTAGATATCACCACCTTAAAGGCTAAAGAAGTTGCCTCAAAACTGGTGAGTGCAGACAGTTTTCCTAGAAATATAGACAAGGGAAATAAAAATTGGAATTTTGTAGATGTAAAAGATTGGTGTAGTGGTTTTTACCCTGGAGCTTTATGGTTTGCTTATGAATACGCTAAAGATGAAGAAATAAAGAAACAGGCAGAAAGATTTACATTACCTATTAAAGAAATAGCATATACAAAGGCAGATAATCATGATATAGGATTTATGGTGTATTGTAGTTACGGTAATGGTTATAGATTAACGGGTAATGAAGCGTATAAAGAAGTTTTATTGGCAGCTGCAGATACTTTAGCTACTTTATATAACCCTAAAGTTGGTACTATTTTATCTTGGCCAAGTCAAATGCATAAATTCAAATACAATACTATTATAGATAATATGATGAATTTAGAGTTGCTTTTTTGGGCAGCTAAAAATGGAGGGAGTAAAGATTTATATGACATTGCTAAAAGTCATGCAGAAGTAACCATGAAACATATTGTGCGTAAAGACAATGCTGTTTATCATGTTGGTTCTTTTGATGAAAATACAGGAGAATTTTTAAGAGGATACACGCACCAAGGTTATGCAGATGAATCTATGTGGGCAAGAGGACAAACTTGGGGTATTTATGGTTTTTCTATGGCATATAGAGAAACAGGAGAGCAAGCATTTTTAGATACAGCAATTAAATTATCTGATCATTATATGGAACGTTTACCAGAAGATAAAATACCTTATTGGGATTTTGATGATCCAAAAATACCAAATGCACCTAAAGATGCTTCTGCTGCAGGAGTTGCTGCTGCTGGTATGTTAGAGTTGTCTACGTTGGTTAAAGATGAAAAATTAAAAGCAAAGTATTATAATGCAGCAGTGAGTTATATTAAAGAACTTTCTAGCGATAAATATTTAAGTGGAGATACAAACCAAGCTTTATTATTACATTCAACAGGTCATTTACCTCATAAATCAGAAATAGATGTACCAATTGTTTATGCAGATTATTATTATATGGAAGCGTTAGTGCGTTTAAATAAAATGCAAGAAGCTGCTTCTTTAAAAAAATAAATTAAAAAAGGATTTCTGTCTTAAAAACCATTTAAAAATGAAATATTTTCTTCTTTTATTTATCGGATGTATTATGTCTACCAAGGCACAGAATGTCATTTTTGATAATTTAAAAGAAGCCCCAATTAATGGAGGTTTAGAAATGGAAAATTATTGGGTTTGGGGAAGTTCGGTAATAAAAGGAGATGATGGCATTTATCATATGTACGCATCTCGTTGGCCAAAAATGTTACCATTTCACCCAGGTTGGATGATTCAATCTGAAATTGTGCATGCAACTTCTAAAACACCAGAAGGACCTTATCAATTTAAAGATGTTGCTTTAGGAGAAAGAGGTGCACAATATTGGGACGGGAAATCTTGCCACAATCCAAAAATTGTAAAATATAAAGACACCTATATTTTATACTATATGGGATCTACACATCCTTTTGAAGATGTTAATAAAGAAAATTTAAAAGACTTTAAATTAGGTAGTAAATGGAGTGTTGCTGCAAGATGGAGCAAACGCATTGGTATAGCAACTTCTAAAAATCCTTACGGACCTTGGGAGCGAAAAGAAACACCAATTTTAGATGTAAAACCGAATTCGTATTACAGTTATTTAACATCCAATCCATCACCATTAATAAAAAAAGATGGGTCTGTAGTTTTATTATTTAAAGGAAGAAGTTATAAAGAAGATGGAATAGCACAAAGTGATATGAGTATTGGTGTTGCTACAGCACCTCATTTTGATGGTAGATATACTGTTGTTAGTGATGAACCATTATTTTCAATGGAAAAATTTGGAGAAGTTGAAGATCCTCATTTATGGAGTGATGATAAAGGATATCATATGATTGCAAAAGACCAAAGAGGATTATTAACAGGAGGAAAAGGTGATGGTCTTTTAGCACATTCTAAAGACGGAATTAATTGGGTTATTGATGATAAGCCAAAAGCATATACGAAAACGATACAGTGGAATAATGGAAAAATAATTAAACAAGGACAATTAGAACGCCCTTTTGTTTTAGTTCAAGATGGAGAACCAACACATATCTTTTTTGCAACAATGAATGGTCCTGGAGGATTTGGCAACGGAACAAAAACTTGGAATATGGTTATTCCATTAAAGTAGTATTAAAAAGAACAAACTAAAATAACATATAAAATGAACAAAAAAATATTATTATGGTCTATTACCGCAGCTTTAGCTGGGTTTTTATTTGGATTTGATGTAGTTGTTATTTCTGGAGCAGATCAAAAATTGCAAGCTTTATGGGGATCTTCAGATTCTTTTCATGGTTCTGTTGTTATGGGAATGGCGTTATGGGGAACCGTACTTGGAGCTATTTTTGGAGGCATACCTACAAACAAATTTGGAAGAAAAAATACACTTCTAGCAATTGGAGTCTTGTTTGCTGTTTCGGCAATAGGTTCTGCTTTAGCAAACGATCCTTATATATTTGCTTTTGCTCGTTTTATTGGAGGAATTGGAGTAGGAGCTTCAACCATTGCAGCACCAGCTTATATTTCAGAAATTGCACCGGCAAAAGATAGAGGTCGTTTGGTTGCTATGTATCAATTTAATATTGTTTTCGGTATTATGATAGCGTATTTATCGAACTATTTATTAAGTGATATTGGCGAAAATGCTTGGAGATGGATGTTAGGTGTAGAGGCAATTCCTGCTATATTATATATGTTATTTGCGTTAAAATTACCTAAAAGCCCTAGATGGTTATTATCACAAGGAAAAGAAACAGAAGCTAGAGAAATCTTAAAATTTATAGATGAAAATGCAGATGTTGAAAAAGAAATTAGCGATTTTAATTCTCACAATGAAAAAAGTGATAAAACAGAAACCATATTTCTTAAAAAATATAGATTTCCATTAATCTTGGTTTTTTTAATAGCATTTTTTAATCAGTTTTCTGGAATTAATGCCGTTTTATATTATGCGCCACGTATTTTTGAAGCAGCAGGTTTAGAAGAAAGTTCAGCTTTATTAAATAGTATTGGTTTAGGAGTTACCAATCTTGTATTTACATTATTAGGTGTGTTTTTAATTGATAAATTAGGGAGAAAAACCTTAATGTATGTTGGGTCTGCTGCGTATATTATTTCATTAAGTCTTTTATCTGCAGCGTTCTTTTTAGAGTGGACAGGTATGGCAGTTCCTTTGTTCTTATTCTTATTTATTGGTGCACATGCTATTGGGCAAGGAACCGTAATTTGGGTATTTATATCAGAAATTTTCCCGAATCATTTAAGAGCTTCAGGGCAATCTTTTGGTAGTTCTACACACTGGATTTTAGCAGCACTTATTCCATCATTATTTCCTTTTATGTTAAAAGCAATTGGAGGTGGAATGGTATTCTTAGTTTTTGCAGGAATGATGGTTTTACAATTGCTATTTGTAGCTTTTATGATGCCAGAAACAAAAGGAAAAACATTAGAAGAATTAGAGGATATTATTTTAAAGAAATAGTAAAAATAAACTTTTATAACATGAAAAATATATTCGGATTTATACTTTTTTGTTGCTGTTCACTTCAGCTTTTTGCAGCTAAAGTAGATACTTTAAATGTGTATAGTAAATCGATGAATAAGCATATAAAAAATGTAGTAATCACTCCAGATTCATATTCAAAAAAAGGAAAAGCATATTCTGTTGTTTATTTATTGCATGGAGCTGGTGGAGATTATAAAGCGTGGTTAAAAAAAGCACCAGAATTAAAAAAATATGCAGATTTATATAATATAATTATCGTTTGTCCGGACGGAAACAAAACAAGTTGGTATTTTAATAGTCCTATTGATAAAACTATGCAATATGAAACCTATATTTCAGAAGAATTAGTTACCGAAGTAGACAAATCGTTCAATACAATTATCAACAAAAATAATAGAGCAATTTCTGGTTATTCTATGGGAGGTCATGGAGCTTTGTATTTAGCTTTTAAACATCAAGATATTTGGGGAGCAACTGCAAGTATGAGTGGTGGTGTAGATATTAGACCGTTTCCTTTAGGATGGGATCTTTCAAAAAGATTGGGTGTTTATGCTGATAATAAACAAACTTGGGAAAATAATACGGTAATAAATATGGTGTATTTATTAGATAAAACCAGTTTAAAAATTCTTTTTGATTGTGGTGTAGATGATTTTTTTTATGATGCTAATGTAAGACTTCATAAAAAGTTATTACAAAGAAATATTCCGCATGATTATATAGAAAGACCTGGTGGACATACCAACAAATATTGGAGTAATTCTATAAAATATCAACTATTATTTTTCAACGATTTCTTTAATAATTAAATAAAGATGATGAACAAATTAAAATATGTATTACTCATTATTCTTGTAATAAGTATTTCTTGTAAATCAAAACAAACATCAAAATCTGTTGATAAAATTACTATAAAGGAAAGCGTAAAACAACCAAATATTATTGTGCTTTTATGTGATGATTTAGGGTATGGAGATTTGGGCTCTTTTGGGCATCCTATTATTAAAACAGAGAATTTAGATAAATTAGCTTCATCCGGAATTAAATTGACTAATTTTTATTCGGCCGCACCAGTTTGTTCCCCTTCTAGAGTTGGTTTGTTAACAGGTAGAAGCCCTAATAGAGCAGGTGTTTACGACTTTATTCCTGGTCATAAAAAAAGTGAAGATAATAGAGATTTAGTACATCTTCAGGCTCATGAAGAAACAATTCCTGCAATGTTAAAATCAGTAGGATATGAAACTTGCTTGGTAGGTAAATGGCATTGTAGTTCTCAATTTAATTCTGATAAACAACCGCAACCAAACGATTTTGGTTTCGATCATTGGATGGCTACACACAACAATGCTTCACCAAGTCATAAAAACCCAAAAAATTTTATTAGAAATGGAGTAGCAGTAGGAGAAATGGAAGGTTTTAGTAGTCAGATTGTAGTAACAGAAGCGATTGATTGGTTAAATAAAAAAGACACAGATAAACCATTCTTTTTAGAAGTTGCTTTTCATGAACCACATGAGTCTATTGCATCTCCAGAAGATTTGGTTCAAAAATATTTACCGCAATCAAAAAATAGAGAACAAGCAGAATATTTTGCCAATGTAGAAAATATGGATATTGCTGTTGGACGATTAATTGAATATATCGAAAAAAATTATGGAGAGAGCACTTTAATCGTTTTTAGTTCAGATAATGGTCCTGAAACATTAAATAGAACCCCAAAATCTATACATTCTTACGGTTCTCCTGGAGAATTAAAAGGAATGAAATTATGGACAAACGAAGCTGGTTTTAGAGTACCCGGAATTGTAAAATGGATTGGAAAAGAAACTTATACAGGTACATTTGATAAAGTAGTTTCTGCACTCGATTTTTTACCAACATTTGCAGAGTTATCAGGCGCAAAATTACCAAATAGAAAATTAGATGGAGAATCTTTTAACTCACTTTTAAATACAGGTGATTTTGATAGAACAACCCCTTTAATTTGGGCTTTTTACGATGCTTTAAATGAAAGAAGAGTTGCCATGAGAATGGGAGATTGGAAAATTATGGGGCGTTTAGAAGTTGATGATAAAACATTACCAAATATTCATAATTTATATGATGGTAACGAAGCGTTTGTAAAAAGTGCTAAACTAACAGATTTTCAATTATTTAATATGAAGGAAGATCAAAAAGAATTACAAGACTTGTCTTTAAAAGAATTAGAAGTTTTTAATGAAATTAAAAAAGAATTCGAAATTCAATATAAAGAATTATTAGATGGAAGTCATGTTTGGGTGCGTGAAAATTGATATTTACTCTTTAATTATATCAAATATATAGAACTGGTGTTAAATGTTAAAAAAAATAAGATTATATGAATAATTTATCAATTAAGTATGTAATTGTTTTAATTTTCTTGTTATTATTTAACTGTAACAAGCCAAAATTTATAGAATTAAGGTCTCCAGATGAAACTAAAAAAATCACTTTTTTAGAGAATAAGAAAAATAACGAACTTTCGTTTTCTATAAAATACGAAAATAAAGAAGTAGTATTACCCTCTGTTTTAGAGCTTGTTTCTGAAGAAATAGATTTTTCAGGAGAAGTGTCCGTTTTAAATATAGAAGAGTCTACAGTAGAAAACGAATGGAACTCTAATTTTAGTGAATTAAGTATTATTCCAGATAATTACAATCAAGTTAAAATATATTTAAAATTAGGTGATAGTTACCTTAATATTATAGGGAGAGCTTATAACGAAGGAATTGCTTTTGCTTATGAAATTCCGAATCAACAAAATATTACAGAAATAAGTTTAGGAGAAAAAATTCATTATAACTTTAATGAAAACCATCAGCTTTGGTCAACTCCTAAAAGAGGTCCAGGTGTTTTAACGGCACAAGGAGAATATAAAAGAATTCCTTTAACTGAGTTAGAAGTAGGTTCCGAAAGACCTTTAGTTATCGAAATAAATGATAGTTTAATGATTGCTTTGGCAGAAGCAAAACTAGTGGATTATGCAAGATTGAGTTTTGATAAAGGGACTTCTTCTAAATACAGTATTTTATCAACATTAGATGGTAAAATGAATGATCAAAAACAAGATACTATTACAGGTGCTATTTTAGCAGAAAGAGAAACTGGTTTAAACATTTATAAAAAACTGCCTTTTCAATCTCCTTGGAGAGTAGTAATGATGGGGGAAAATGAAGGTGAACTTTTAGAAAATAATTACATAATTCAAAACCTAAACGATCCATCTAAAATTGCTGACGAATCTTGGATTAAACCAGGAAAAGTTTTAAGAGAAACTACATTAACAACCCAAGGAGCTTTTGCCGCTATAGATTTTGTCGCTTCACACAATATGCAATATATTATGTTTGATGCAGGCTGGTATGGAGATGAAATGAAAAATAGTTCGGATGCCACTACTGTTACTTTAGATTTAAAAAGATCAAAAGGTCCCTTAGATATGAAAGCGGTTACTACTTATGGAAAAGAGAATGGAATAGGACTTATTTTATACGTAAACCGTAGATCTTTAGAAAAACAATTGGACGAATTACTGCCTTTATTTAAAGAATGGGGCGTAGCAGGAATTAAATTTGGTTTTGTACGTGTTGGAGATCAAGACGCAACTACATGGATGCATGAGGCTATAAAAAAAGCAGCCAAGTACGGTCTAATTGTAGATGTACATGATGAATATAGGCCAACAGGATTTTCAAGAACGTATCCTAATCTTTTAACTCAAGAAGGTATTCGTGGAGACGAGGAAACAGTACCAAATGAACATACTTTAATTAGCATGTTTACACGAAATCTTGCAGGTGCCTCAGATAATACGGTTTGTTATTACAGTAGTAGAGTTGATAAAATGGGATCTAGAGCTTCTCAATTAGCAAAAACAGTTTGTATTTTTAGTCCACTACAATTTTTATATTGGTATGATAAACCAGCGGCTTCACCAGAAAAATTAGATGGTTTATGGGGCGATACGCGTCATATAGGAAACGAACCTGAATTAGAGTTTTTTAATGCAGTACCTACCACTTGGGATCAAACCAAAGTGTTAGAGGTCGAAATAACTAAAATAGGAATTATAGCTCGTAGAAAAGGAAATGATTGGTTTGTTGGAGGAATCAATGGAAATACAGAACGTAAGGTTGCTTTAGATTTTTCTTTTTTAACGGATCATCAAACATATAAAGCAAAAGTATATACCGATGATGAAACGGTAAAAACGAGAACACATGTTAAAATAGAGGAAATTGAAATAAATAATACCTCAAAATTAAATTTAACCATAAAAAAGAATAATGGTTTTGTAATTCATATTGTAAAAATATAAACACCATAAAATATTAAAATGAGAAATAGAATTATTTTTTTTAAAAAAATATCACTTTTGCTTTTTATAGGTATGGTGATATCCTGTAAAACAGAGCAAAAAATAGAGAAAAAAAAGTTACCACAAAAACGACCAAATATCATTTTTATGATGTCTGATGATCATGCATATCAGGCAATAAGTGCATATAGTAATCATTTAATTGAAACTCCAAATATAGATCGTATTGCAAATGAGGGTGTAAAGTTTACCAATGCTTGTGTGTCTAATTCTATTTGTGCGCCATCAAGAGCAACTATTTTAACAGGAAAACATACACATATTCATGGTAAGGTAGATAATGTTTTTCCGTTTGATGAATCTCAAATGACGTTTCCACAATTGATGCAAAAGGCAGGCTATCAAACAGCAATGTTTGGTAAGTTACACTTCGGTAATAATCCAAAGGGAATAGACGAATTTAAAATCCTTCCGGGTCAAGGTCAATATTACAATCCAGATTTTAACACCAACGATGGTAGAATTACAGTTGAAGGTTATGTAACCGATATCATTATGGATATGACCCTAAATTGGTTAAAAAATGACAGAAAAGAAGACAAACCTTTTATGTTGTTTTCTATGCAAAAAGCACCACATAGAGAGTGGTTGCCAGCTCCTCGTCATTTTAAAGAATACACAAAAAAAACATTTGTAGAACCAGCAACGTTGTTTGATGATTACAAAGGAAGAGGAACTGCTGCTAAAACAGCAGAAATGAACCTTTTAACACATATGAATTGGGCAGGAGATTCTAAATTGTATCCAGAAATGATGGCAGAATTAGGCATAAAAGATATGTCTGGTTGGGATTTAGAAGCTTTTGAGCGTGAAGTTGGTAGAATGAACAAAGAACAAAGAGCTGTTTGGGATTCGGTTTATAGACCAATGATGGAAGACTTTAAAAAGAAATATCCTTCTATGAATAAAACCGAATTAATGAAATGGCGTTACCAACGTTATATGCAAGATTATTTAGGTTGTATTGCTTCGGTTGATGAAAATGTAGGACGTTTATTAGATTATTTAGAAGAAACCAAGTTAGATGAAAATACCATTATTATATACACATCAGATCAAGGATTTTACTTGGGAGAGCACGGTTGGTTCGATAAACGTTTTGTGTATGATGAATCTTTTAAAACACCCTTATTAATAAAGTGGCCAAACGTAATAAAGCCAGGAACTACAAATACAGAAATGGTGCAGAATTTAGATTTTGCCCAAACTATTTTGGAGGCAGCGCATATTGTGCCACCTTCAGACATGCAAGGGGAAAGTTTAATTCCGTTATTATTAGGTAATAATGAAGAATGGACAAGAGATGCCGTGTATTATCATTACTACGAATATCCAGGAATTCACATGGTAAAAAGACATTATGCTATTATTACGCAAGAGTATAAATTGGCTCATTTTTATTATGATGTAGATGAATGGGAGTTGTATGATCGTAAAAATGATGTAAACGAAATGAATAACGTTATTAATGATCCTGCGTATGCAGAGGTTGTGATAAAACTGAAAAAACAATTAGTAGAATTACGTAAAGAATATGGAGATAGTTCAGAATTAGATCAAGAAATATTAAGAAAATATTTAGAAGCAAAGAACAATCCAGATATAGAAACAGTTCCGCTTCATTAAAAAGTAATTAAAAATAATAGTCATAAAATAGTTTTTATCCAGATGAAATTATCAAAATTAGTTCCATTATTAATCATTTTATTTTTAACAAAAAGTTTTATACACGCTCAAGAAATAGGGGATCATCCTCGAGTTTTTGCAGATAAATCTGATAGGCAAGAAATTTTGTCTAAAATAGAAAGTGAAGTTTGGGCAAAAGCATCTTGGAAAAAATTACAAGAAGAAATTACGCCTTATGTAACGCGTCATATTAAAGATCCGGAATGGATTGTATCGCGTTTAGCAATGTATTGGAAAGATGGAGAACATTTTACACAATGTTATATTAAGAAACAAAATTGGGATTATGGTGAAGGAAATGCACCTTTACCAACAGTAAGATTACCCGGTATGCGTACTTGGAATGATTATCTAAACGTGCCTTTAGAAGATAGGATTCCGTATAACGAATCTGGAGATTTATTAGGGGTTAGCAGATCTAGCGCAGACAAAACACCTGTTTTAATTCCTTATAAAGAAACCGGACACATGATTCGTGCAAACAACATGGAAATTTTAAAGTTAGCAGAAAAAGCGGCTTTTGCCTATTATATTACGCAAGAAGAAAAATATGCTAAATTTTCTTCGGATATTTTATGGACTTGGTTATTAGGTACCTATTATATGCAGCCACCTTTAGATCCTCAGCAATCTACTAAAGGACCTGGAGGTTATGAAGCCGGTGGTATTATGGGATATTATGATTATGAAGTAATCCATGACGATAGACAAATTCCTGCGGCTACTACTTACGATTTTCTGTATAATTATTTAAATGCAAATCCACATCCTCATTTAAAAACATTAAACAAAACCACCACAGAAGTTGCTGGTAATGTGTTTAAACGTTTTATAGAAATAGATTTAATAAGAGGAGGTAAAGTTGGTAATTGGAACGTAAATAGATATAAAAACATATTAAATAGTATGCTTGTTTTAGAGTCTAATGATTTTTATGAAGATGGAAAAGGAAGAGAATATTACATCCCTTTTTATACAGAAGTAAAAGCGTCAGATCATTTTGCAGGTTTGCCTGTAATCATGGAGTTCTATAATAAAACAACAGGTTTATGGCCAGAATCTCCAGGGTATGCTTCTAGCATGATTCCTTTGGTATTAGAAATGGGCGTAAAGTTATATAAATCTGGTGTAAATACTTTGGCAGGTAACCCTATTATAACCAAGGCTGCTTTGGCAAATTTAGGATGGTTAGATGCTCGTGGTAATTTAGTGGTTTTTGGTGATATGCGTGGTGGACCCGCTAATATTTCTTCTTTCGAATCGCTATTAACGTATGCAACCTGGGAAGGAGATATAGAAACTGCTGAAAAAATGGCCACTGTAATCCGTAAAAATATTGCATCAGGTCAGTATGATAGAAATGCTTCAGACTGGCAAAGCATTATTTTTAATCAACCTTTGTTGGGTTCTGGTAGTGATTTACCGTTTCATAAAGCCGCTTATTCTCCGTTTCATAAACACATTATTATGAAAAATGGAAACGATGAAAATAATGGATTGATGTTTACTTTATATGGAGGGAAACACAAGTCTCATTTAACTAAAAACGGACTAGCAATGCAGTTTTACGGACAAGGATGGGCAATGGCACCAGATGCTTCTGCTTACGAATCTTATTGGTCTAAAGATGCAGGTTATCATAGGGGCATTATGGGATCAAATACCATTGTACCAGGTTATAGTAGCGGAGATATTGTTGTAAATGCAATGGATCCATTTGTAGATACTACTTCTGGGTTGTATAATACTTCAGAAACTTCAGAAAATGTTTCTTTTACTGATGTTTCTGCTGATGAAAAACGTCGTTTGGTAGCCATGGTTCGTACTTCTAAAACTACAGGTTATTATGTAGACGTTTTTAGGTCAGATCAATTAGATAACGATTATATACATCACAATTTAGGGAATTCTATGGATTTAAAAAATGATGTGAATAAAACATTGAGTTTAAAAAATGTAAATGATTTAGGAACAAAGTATGATAAAAATTATGCTTTTTTCAAAAATCAGAAAAAGATAAAATACGCAGATGATTTTAATGCAACTTGGACTACAACAGCGGTTTCACCAGCATTAATTACAAACATGTGGATGATGGGGCAAAATAACCGAGATTTGTATGTAGTTGATGCACCACCAACCACATTACGAAGCGATATTACACCAGGTCAAGTCAATAAAAGTCCAGAAAGTACGCCTACTTTAATTGTAAGACAAAATGATATCAATGGAAAAAAACATCCGTTTGTAGCTGTTTTTGAAACGTATGAAACTGGTGATAAATCCATCAAAAATATATCGAAATTAAAAACGTCAGAAAATTTTATAAGTCTTTTAGTTACTTCAAAAAATAGCAAACAATATATATGTAACGCTATTGATGATGTCTTTTATAAAGTTGATAAGAATATAATTTTTAAAGGGATTTTTGGAATTGCTTCTGAGAAAAACGGAGAATTTGAATACTTGTATTTAGGAAAAGGGAAAAGTTTACAAAAAGACGATTTTAAAATAGCAGCCGTAAAAGAAGCTGTTTCAGCAGAGTTAAAATACAAAAATGGTAAATATTACTATTCATCAGATAAACCTGTTTTAATTCAGCTTAAAAAAGGAAAATTAAAAGAATACCCAGCAGGTTATAATGTTGAAATAAAATAATTAATATGAAAAAATATTTTTCAAAATTTTATATTTCGTTTATTTTTTTGATGTTGTCATTTACTGTTTTTGGGCAAGTAGAAAAACACCCTAGAATTTATACCAATAACGAATCTAAAGAAGCATTTATTAAAACGTTAGAAAGTGTTTCTTGGAAGAAAAGTTTAGTAGAAAAGAAAAAGAAAAATCTTGAAAAATATCTTAAATATGTAGAAAAAGATCCAAATTGGTTAGTTTCAAGATTACAAATGAACTGGAATACCAAGCATAAAAAAGTCTTTTTAAAAGGAGGCGATTTTGCGTATTCTAAAGATGCTGCTCCGGTAGCAACTGTTAGATTTGCAGGTTCTAGAGATTGGGCTACAGATTATAAACGACCAAAAATAGAAAATATAGAACCTTATTCTGATGATAAAAGAGGACTTTTTTGGGAACATAAGAAAAGAAGTAAAAAAGAATGGATTCATCCTTCTAAAGCGGGGACAGGAATAGAGAAACTGAACGAACAAATAATGTCTTTAGTAGAAGATGCTGCTTTTTTGTATTGGTTAACTGGTGATGAAAAATATGCAAAATTTGCAGCACCTGTGTATTCTAAATACATAAACGGAATGTATTATAGAGAAGCTCCGGTTGATTTAGAAAAATCGAATCAACAATATATTTCGGGTTTGGCTACATTTGAAGTTATACATGAAGGCATTGTAGTTTCCTTAGTAACTACTTATGATTTTTTATACGATTATTTTAAAACCAATAAAACTAATTTAGACACAAGTGTTGCGGTGTTTCAGAAATGGGGAGATCAAATTATAAAAAACGGAATTCCGGATAATAATTGGAACTTATTTCAAGCACGTTTTTTAACGTATATAGGTTTGGTTTTAGAAAATAATGCTACCTACAAAAATGGAAAAGGAAGTGAATATTATTTAGAGCATACTTTTGATACCTCAACAGATAGACAATTATCTATAAAAGAATCTTTATTAGTTTACGATCATAAAAATGGTATTTGGCCAGAATCTCCATCATATTCTGTACACGTAATTACCACACTTTTACGCATTTTTACTCTTTTAGATCATGCTACAAATAAAGACGAATTTTTAAATTATCCGATAGTTGAAAAAGCGGCTTTGGCATCATTTCAATACTTATTTCCAAACGGATATACAATAGGTTTTGGAGATGCAAATCATAAAATATTGCCGCCAGAAAATTTTGAACTTCTAATTTCTAATTATCAAAAATATGATAAAACAACAAAAGAAACTTTAATCTCTGACATCCTTTCTAAAATGATTTCTGATGATTTATATACACGAAAAGCAGATGACTTCTTTCAACTTTTCTTTTATGCTGACATATTAAAATCGAATAAAAAACAAAATTTATCAAGTATTAAAAATCTTACATCTCAAACATTTTATGCTTCAAACGTAAGTATGTTTAACCAAAGAATGGGAGATAAAGAAAATGCAGTAATGGTTTCTACGGTTGGTTCTTTTGGTAATCATGCACATGCAAATGGTCTTTCTATAGAGCTTTTTGCAAATAATTATGCACTTGGGCCAGATATGGGAAAAGGATCTAGTTATTGGCATAGTGATTTTAAAGAATTCTATTCTAAGTTTCCGGCACACAATACGGTTGTTGTAGATGGAAAATCAGACTATGGCGCTATGCGTTCTTACAATCCTTTTAGATTAGACAATGCATATCCTAATTCTGGCGAAAAACCAGCTTTTGATAAAGTTACATTTTCTAAAGTATCCTTTTTTGAACCAGCAACAGTTTCCGACCAACAACGTTTTACAGCTATTGTAAAATCGAACTCAGCAAAGAGTTATATTATTGATGTTTTTAGATCTAAAAAGCAGCAAGAAGGAACACAAAAGCATGAGTATATTTATCATAATTTAGGTCAATCTTTAGATATTTATGATGATAAAGAACATCCATTAAAACTATCTGTAACTGATGATTTAAGCGCTGAAAAAGGAGATCTAAAAGGGTATGATTATTTTACAGATAAACTTAAAACACAATCATCAAAAGATATTACGGCATTGTTTACTTTAAAAAGTGAAAATAAGCCAGATAATTTAATGAAATTATGGGTTAAAGGCGCAGAAAACCAAACGATATACAGCGTTAAATCACCAAAATCTAATGCAATTAGTAAAGGAACTGCTCCTAAAGAAGTTTTAAAAAAACAACTTCCAACCTTAATTTTAAAAAGAGAATATGCTTCTTGGAAAAATCCATTTGCGTTGGTCTTTAATCCTTTTATAAAAGGAGAAGAAAACCCTATTAAGAATGTTTCTTATGCTTCCATAGAGAAATATCCAAATTCTCAAATTATAAATGTTTTATTAAATAATAATCTTACCAAGGATAGAATTGTATTAAATGCATCAGAAAATGATGTAACAGTAGAAAAATCATTTTACCAAAAAGGATTGGTTTCTATTACACGTCAATTAGATGAAGAATTAGATTTTCTCTTTCTTTCTGGAATGTATAAATATGAAAATTTTGGATGGAATATCATATCCTCAGGTAATCCTTTTACGTTTTCAATAGAAAAAATAAAAAGAGGTTTTAGGTTTCAAACAGATGAACCAATCACTATAAATATGCCTGTTTTAAAAAGTGAAAAATCGGCAACTTTAAAACTTTATGAAAACGGAAAAATTGTAGCGAGTAGAAAAGGAACAACTAATAGGAATAATGCAAATCAGCTTATATTTAAAATCGCAAAAGGGTATGATAAAGCAGAAATTATATTTGATAAAAAATAAATACACATGTAATATGGAGTTTAGAAAAATTATTCTAACAATATTGGGGTTATTTATTTTTGCTTCTTCTTATAGTCAAGAAAAGCAAGAACGACTAACTAAAGATGTAATTTATAAAGTGGTTAATAAAGACTCTTTAATGCTTCGTCTTTATTTTCCAGATAATTTTAAAAAGCGAAAAAAATATCCAACCATCGTTTTCTTTTTTGGAGGCGGATGGAATGGTGGAAGTATTAGCCAGTTTGAAGATCAATCAAAATATTTTGCATCTAGAGGTATGGTTTCTGTGGTTGTAGATTATCGAGTTAAAAATAGACAAAATACAACACCTTTTGAGTCTGTAAAAGATGCTAAATCTGCAATGCGATATTTAAAAATTCATGCAAAAGAATTTGGAATTAATACTAAAAAAATGGTTGCATCAGGAGGTTCTGCTGGTGGTCATTTAGCTGCGGCAACATCTTTACTTTCTGGTTTAAATGAAATTACAGATGATGTATCGGTAAGTTCTAAAGCAAGTGCGTTGGTTTTGTTTAACCCCGTAATTGATAATAGTAAAGAAGGGTATGGGTACAAGCGTGTTGGAGAACGGTATTTAGAAATTTCGCCAATGCATAATATCACAAAAGGAGCACCACCAACTTTATTTTTATTAGGTAGTAAAGACAAACATATTCCGGTTTCTACAGCCTATTTATATAAAGAAAAAATGGAAAAAGTTAATAGAAGATGTGATGTAAAAATTTATGAAGGACAAGAACATGGTTTTTTTAATCAATGGAAAAAAGAAGGTCCAAAATACTTTAAAATAACATTGCTTGAAACCGATTTGTTTTTACAATCTTTAGGCTATTTAAAAGGGAAAGCAACACTTTAAAAGCATTTAATAAATATGAAAAAAAGTTCTATTTTAATAATTACATTGATAGTTTTATGCTGTTTTTCTTTTACTTCAACAGTTGAGGTTAAAGAAATATATGTTTCTAAAAATGTTGTAGAAAAAGCTGATGGAAGTAAAGAAAATCCATTTTCTAGTCTAGAATATGCAGTAAAAAAGGCATCAGAATTAAAACAAAAAAATAAAAATATTTCTATTGAAATAAAAATAGGTTCTGGAGATTATTACTTAAAAAAAGCGATAGAAATTACTCCGAAATTAAGCGGATTAACGATTACAGGAAATACTTCTGATGTTACTTTAAAAGGATCTGTTCCGTTAAACTTAGATTGGAGTAAATTGAATGATACTATTTTTGTAGCCGATGTTAAAGAAGGATTAGATTTTGATCAATTAGTCATCAATAATAAACCACAAATTTTAGCACGTTACCCTAATTATGATGAAACTGCTCATTATTGGCAAGGTTTTGCAGCAGATGCTATTTCTAAAGAAAGAATTGCCACATGGAAAAATCCTAAAGGAGCTTATTTTAATGCTTTACATGGTGGTAAATGGGGCGGTTTTCATTATGTAATAACAGGTGTTAACGAAGACGGAACTGCAATTTTAAAAGGAGGTCAACAAAATAACAGAGGGTCTAAACCACACGAAGAATACCGAATGGTGGAGAATGTTTTGGAAGAGTTAGATAGTGCTGGAGAATGGTTTTTAGACAAAAAAAAGAACAAATTGTATTATTGGCCTTTAGCAAACACCAATTTAAAAACGGCAAAAGTAGAGGTTTCTGTGCTTAAAGATTTAATTCAGGTTGTGGGTACTTTAGAAAATCCTGTAAAAAATATTACTATTTCTAACATTTCTTTCCAGAATACGCAACGTACTTTTATGGAAGAATTTGAACCTTTATTACGAAGCGATTGGACAATCTATAGAGGAGCTGTTCTGTTTTTTGAAGGAACAGAAAACTGTAAAGTAGAAGATAATGAATTTACCAATCTTGGCGGAAACGTTATTATGGCTAGCAAATACAATAAGGGATTGCAAATTACAGGAAATCACATTCACGATGCTGGCGCAAGTGCTATTTCTTTTATAGGTGATGCTTCTGCAGTGCGTTCTCCATCATTTAATTACGGACAATATATTGATGCAAATAAATTAGATACCGTTGCCGGACCTAAAAATGAATTGTATCCACGAGAATGTTTGGTAGAAAATAATTTAATTCATAGAATTGGTCGTGTAGAAAAACAAACAGCAGGTGTACAGATTTCTATGGCAATGGATATTACCGTACGTCATAACAGTATTTATGATGTGCCAAGAGCAGGGATTAATATTGGAGATGGAACTTGGGGAGGTCATATTTTAGAATTTAACGATGTTTTTAATACAGTTTTAGAAACCAGTGATCATGGTTCTTTTAATTCTTGGGGAAGAGATCGTTTTTGGTTACCAAAACGTAATGTGATGGACAGTTTAACGATGGGAATTCCGGATATGTATACATGGGATGCTGTTAAAACTACCATTATTAGAAACAATCGTTTTCGTTGTGACCATGGTTGGGATATTGATTTAGATGATGGTTCTTCTAACTATCATATTTATAATAATTTACTGCTAAATAGCGGATTGAAACTGCGAGAAGGCTTTAATCGCGTAGCAGAAAACAACATTATGGTTAATAATTCTTTGCATCCGCATGTTTGGTTTGCCAATAGTCAAGATGTTTTTAAACATAATATTGTTGCAGATACGTACCAAGATGTTGGCTTGTTAGGATGGGGAAAAGAATTAGATTATAATTTATTTCCGAATGAAGAATCGATGATGAAATCTCAAATTTATAATAGAGATATGCATAGTACTTATGGAGATCCGATGTTTAAAAACCCGTCTGAATTAGATTTTACGGTTTCAGAAAATTCACCAGCATTAAAAATAGGTTTTAAGAATTTTTCTATGGATGAATTCGGAGTTCAAAAAGAAAGTTTAAAAAAGATTGCTAAAACTCCAGAAGTTCCTGTGATTAAAGATTTATCAGAAAACAAAAGTAGTCCAGTTGTAGCTTGGTTACGTAACAATATTAAAAGTGTAGATTCAGAACAAGAACAGTCTGCTTACGGATTGAATTCTGCAGAAGGAGTAATTATTTTAAGAATATGGAAACCGAGTCCAGCAGTACAAAATAACGGAATTAAAAAAGGAGATGTAATTTTAAAAGCAGGTGGAAAAAAAGTAAAAAATATTCAGGATTTTTTCAAAATAAATGTAGAAAATAAAACAGATATGTTAGATCTTGTGGTGATGAGAAATCAAGCTGAAAAAGAAATTAGAATTAGGGTAAAATAAGATAGCATTAGAATTTTTTTGATATCATTTTAAAAGGTTAGAAGAAGTAGTTAAAGTAGTTATAGATTACAGTTTTATTAGTTTTAAAACCATCAATTAATGATTTTTAAGCTAATAAATGCAAGTTATAAGCCATAATTTATAGAAGATGAACCATTATTTAAAGAGAATAAAAGTTAAAATGAATAACATTGTAGCATCATGATAAATGAGTTATAATATTATTTTTAATGTATAAATAAAAAGTAGCTATTTATTTATAATGATACAAAAATGAAAACCAAATTAAAACTGAATAAGAATGTTTAAAAAATCATTATTAGTATTATTTGTTGCCATTTTCTGTTTAGGAAATGTAAACGCACAAAAAAAATCGAAAGTCAAGAAATTATCTGACGATGAAAGAATGGAGTGGTGGAGAGATTCTAAATTCGGAATGTTTATTCACTGGGGAGCATACTCTATAATTGGTGGAGAAAGAGGAACTAAAATTGCTGGTGGTGGTGCAGAATGGGCAATGGACAAATTAGATTATACGATTGATGATTATGAGAAATTTCCAGAAATGTTTAATCCAACTTTGTTTGATGCAGATGCTTGGGTAACAATGGCCAAAGATGCAGGTATGAAATATATTGTTCTTACCTCTAAACATCACGAAGGTTTTGGTTTATGGGATTCTAAAGTGTCTGATTATGATGTAATGGATACGTCACCTTTTAAGCGTGATATTGTAAAAGAATTATCTGAAGCTTGTAAAAAACAAGGCATTGTATTTTGTTTTTACTACTCAATTGTAGATTGGCATCATCCACAAGCACAAGGGAATTTATATCCAAATTATAACATTTCTCAACATGATGATCCATCGGTTGTAAATCCAGAATTTCCGGAATATTATGAGAAATATATGAAGCCTCAAGTTGGTGAATTATTAAAAAATTACGGAGATATTGGTGTTGTTTGGTTTGATGGTGATTGGATTTCTGATTACACAACAGAAATGGGAAAAGATTTGTACAAATACATTCGTGAGATTCAACCGAACACAATTGTCAATAATAGAGTTGATAAAGGAAGAACGGGAATGGACGGAATGAATAATCATCCAGGAGAATTTGCGGGAGACTTTGGTACACCTGAGCAAGAAATTCCTGATACTGGAATTGATACTGATTGGGAAGCTTGTATGACTATGAACGGAACGTGGGGTTACAAACCTTCGGATAATAAATGGAAAAGTAGTGAGGATTTAATTGAAAAATTAGTAGATATTGTATCTAAAGGAGGTAACTTCTTGTTGAATATTGGTCCTGATGGTTTTGGCCGTTTTCCAGCTGAAAGTATTAGACGTTTAAAAGCGATGGGAGAATGGACGAAGAAAAATGGTGAAGCTATTTACGGCGCAAAAGCGAGTCCTTATGAAAAACCAAAATGGGGACGTTATACTATTAAAGACAACATACTTTATGCACATGTTTTTGATTGGCCAAAAGATGGATTATTAAAACTGAACAAAGAAATTAAAGTTAAAAAAGCCACAGTTTTAACAGATGCTAAGACTAAATTAAGTTCAATAGCAACTTCTAGAGAAGTCCTGGTGGATGTACCAATGTTAGCTCCAGATGCTACTGTAACGGTAATAAAAATAGAATTAAAATAAGTTATAGTTTAGAGAAGTTGAATTATAATTTAGAATAAATTTTAATTAAAATGAATAACATTGTATCAATCTTATAAATTGTCTGCAATGTTATTTTTTTTGTTTAAAAAAGACATAAAATAAAATCTATTAAATTATATAAAATGAAAATATTAAAAAAATCTATAATACTAGCATTTATTGCAATAATTAACTTAAACACTAGTTTTGCTCAAGAAAATTTAGACGTAAAAAAGCTTACTGATAATGAAGAGCTTAAAGAAATGGCAGTGTGGAAGAAAGAAAACAAAGAGGCTATTTACGCAACAACAGAGAGTAAGTTTAAAAAACCTAATTGGGGTCATTATACTCAAAAAGGAGATGTTGTTTACGCACATGTTTATGATTGGCCAAAAGACGGAAAACTGATTATTGATAGAGAAATAAAAGTAAGAACAGCTTTCTTAAATTATGGAGATAAAAAGTTAAAAACAAAATTAATAGACGGCAATTTAACTGTTTTTCTACCTAAAGAAGCGCCAAATAAGATTGCTACAGTTGTAAAGATACAATTAACACCTACAGAAGATTGGGCAAATTTAAAACGATATAGAAACGCAAATTCTCAATTAAAAGCCCCTACTAAAAAAGAAAAAAGAGTGGTGTTTATCGGTAATTCTATCACAGATAATTGGACTAGAGATCATGGTTCGTTTTTTGAAGCAAACCCAACGTATGTAAATAGAGGTATCAGTGGTCAAACAAGTGCACAAATGTTGTTAAGGTTTAAACCAGATGTTATTGAGTTACAACCAAAAGTTGTTATTATATCTGCAGGAACAAATGATATTGCAGGTAATAGAGGTTATATAGCTATTAACCGTATTGCTGCTAATATATTTTCTATGGCAGAGTTAGCAAAAGCAAATAAAATAAAAGTTGTTTTAGCTGCTGTATTGCCAGCTAGCAGTTATTCTTGGAGTCCGTCTGTAGAACCAGCAGATAAAATCATCGAATTAAATAAACTAATTAAAGCATATGCTAAAGAAAATAAGATTGTTTATTTAGATTATTATACACCAATGGTAAATGAAAATAAAGGGTTGATAAAAAAATTAGGTAGAGATACTGTACATCCAAATGCTGCAGGTTATGACATTATGGAACCGTTAGTGCAAAAGGCTATAAAGAAAGCTATGTAGTTTTAAATTAGATTTATAAGATCATGTTTTATAGTAATTGAACCATGGTTTAAAAAGGTTTTAAATAAAAATAAATAACATTGTTACAGCATTTATTATGTTGTTTTCAATGTTATTTTTTTTTAGAAAGAATTTAAAAGCCATCAAAATTTAGAAGTATATGAAAAAAAGAGTTTTTCTTGTTATTTGTTTTCTGTCAGTATTTACATTATTTTCTCAAAAAAGAAATTATTTAATATATACAGATGTTAATATTTCAAAATTAAAAAATCAAATTTCAACAAATAAGTCTGTAAAAGATAGTTGGAATGAACAATATAAAAAAGCCAAAGGATTACTAAAAAAAGATAAATTAAAATCTAAAGATGGACTTTTACTAGGTTTAGTTTATAGAATGACTGGCGAAGAAAAATTCGCTAAAAAATTAAAAGAATTACTGCTTAGTTATACTGCTAAGACAACATGGGAAGGAGCTACGTTATTAAAAAGAACACCCGCTTGGAGAGGTGGTTTAGGTACTTCTCATACAAGTTATGATATTGCTATAGGGTTCGATTGTATTTACAATTATTTATCAGAAACAGAAAGACAAGAAATTGCAGTAGATATTGTGCGTTTAGGCATCATTCCGGCAAGAGAAGATTGGTTAGAGCCAGAAAAAAATATGCATACGTATGACACTATGGGGCATAATTGGTGGAGTGCTTGTGTGTATATGTCGGGATTAACTTCTTTAGCTGTACGAAATGAAATTCCGGAAGCAATAAAATGGGCTAAAGAAATTGAAGAATCTGCCGTAGAGTGGATTAATTATACAGGAAGTGTATTGCAAAATAAACCACCAACTTTTGATAAAGATGGCGGCTTTTATGAGAGTATTGGTTATGCTACATATGCCGCATCTCAATATTTTCTATTTATTTATGCTTATGAGAATGTTTTGCCTAATGAACCTACATACAAATCTCCAATACTTAATAAAATTGGCGATTTTTTTATAAACACAACTTATTATGTTAAAGGAGGAAAAGACCTTGCTGTTAATTTTGGTGATGCAGGCATAATAGCCAATGGAGATAGAATTGTTAGATTACTTTGGAATTTAGGGTATCAAAACTCAGGATATCAAAACTATATAAATCATCTATCTAACGGAGAAAATAAAGATTCAAACGCTGCAGAAGCTTTAATTTTAAATCCTGATTTTAAATCTAAAGATTCAGTTTTTTCATCAACTAGACCTAAATCTCATCTTTATAAAGATATGGGATGGGCAACTATGCGAAATTCTTATGATGATAATGAAACGATGTTGGCTGTAAAATCTGGTTTTACCTGGAATCATGCGCATGCAGATGCGGGTTCGTATATTTTATTTCATAATGGTAAAAATTTAATTATAGATTCTGGTGGAGCTAGTTATTTAAGTCCGTTGTACACGGAGTTTTATTGCCAAAGTGAAGCACATAATGTTATCTTTTTTGATGGAAAAGCTCAGAATAGAAAGGATCCTTATTTTGGAACTGTTAATGCTGGATCTTTACATAATTTGGTAGAAGGAAAAGATTTTAAATATCTATTAGCAAATGCTACAGGACCATATTCTCACATTTTAGAGCGTAATTATAGAAGCTTTATTTGGGTTGGTGATGTAATTTTAGTAATAGATGATTTGTTAGCTTCTAAACCAGGTAAGTTTGAATGGTTATTACATTACAATGGAGAATCTCAATTAAAAGGTGGTATCGATTTAACCATAAAAAATGAAGATGCAAAAATAAGAGTTCGTCCTCTTTTTCCAAATACATTTCCTCCAGGAGGAGAGCGTCCTCACGATTTTCCAGAGCACATGTTGTTAACAGAAAAAATTGGGCACGAAGATCATCATCCAGAAGAAGAAAAACCATTTTGGTCTATCAGTCATTTTGAAGAAACAGCGAGAACTAAATTTGTTTCAGCAATAATTTTAGAAACAGATGAAAATGAAAATAAATTACCCATAATAACTAGAGAGCAAGGTAAAGATTATTTAAAAGTTTCGATAACTCAAAAAGGAGAAACAACAGAAGTTTATTTTAATCTATTAGCAGATGGTCGCTTAAAACATAGAAACAGTTTAATAAATATTGATGGTTGGCAAACGGATGCATACATTACTGTTTTAAAATTTGATGAAGGAGTTGATAAAACCAATATCAACAATATTAATGAGGTTTTTATAACACACGGAAGTTATTTGCGAAGAAACGGACAAGTATTAATACATGCTTTATCTAAGTACACTGCTTTAGTAGAAAATTTTGGAGAGAATCCGAATATTAATTTTCAAGGACAACCAAACGCAACAGTAAATCTTTATAGTCCTAAAAATATCAATAATTTAAAATTAAATGGTGCTGCTAAAAAGGGGACTTATAATGCTTCTAAAAAAATAATAAAAGTATTAATTAGAGATAATAAATAGAGCTTATAGTTATCATTCTTTTTTATATTTTTAAAAAGAACAAGTAGTTATTATTCTTATTTATAGAAGAACTTTATCAGCAATAAAAGTAGTAATTCTGTTAAAATGTTTAAAAATCGGTTCATTTATTTGAATCGATTTTTTTTAGGTCTAATAATTAACTCTTTAACATCTAGTTATAGTCTTTTTAAAGAATGGAAAAATTTAGTGTATTAAAGGGTTTTAATTAGAGCTATATGAATCATAATTAATATAACCTTTAACAAGATTATATTAAAATTGTATCAATATAAAAAGGTCATATAAATTAATTGCTGATGTTGTTTTATCAATATCATCGTTTATGGTTATGATATTAATAAAAACCTAACACAAAAGAATATGAATGAATTTAAAACTACTTTTTTAACATCACTATTTTTTATAGCTTTTCTATTTATAGGGTTTGAAGCTAAATCACAAACCCTTCAGGTATTAGAAGAAGGTACTGCAGGAAATACAACTGGGCAAATGCTAAGCAGAATAAATTCGTCAGTTTTTGCTAACAATCCAACAACTACAATTGTTTTGGGAGGTACCAATGATTTTACTAATATTGGTAAACTTAATTCGGTTAATGTTTTTGAAACGAATATAAGAAGTATTGTAGATCAGATCATTGCAGATGGTGGAAATTTAATTTTAATGACAATTCCTCCTGTTATAGAATCGGTTTTTTTAAGTGATAAAGACGAAAGTTTATGGACGGATGGTCCTAACAACCTAATTATTCAGGGTAATGAAGTTCTAAAAAAAATTGCAGTTGAAAAAAATATTGTACTTGTAGATTTGTATACGCTATTTAATAATAAGCCTAGTTTATTCTCTAGTGATGGTGTACATCAAACAGAGGCAGGTTCTCAACAAATAGCAAATCTGTTGTATGACGTTTTTGTTGATAAAGGTTTTTCTACTACTAAAATTATATGTTTTGGTGATAGTATTACAAACCGTTATCCAAGTTTTTTATATAACACATTGCTACCTTTAGTGGGGCCGCAAACAGTTGGTAATACTTTTACCGTTGGCGATTTTAGTTATATAGTAACAGGTACCTCTCCAAACGAGATAAAATTAACAAGTAGTACTGCTTCCGGAAGTTTTTCTATACCAGCATCTGCTACAGATTCAGCAACATCTACAACTTATAACCTTACAGAAATTGGTAAAAATGTATTTTTAAGTAATAAAAGTATTGGAGCTGTTGTTGTTCCTGATGGGGTAATTACTCTTGGAGAAAATGCATTTAACAGTTCTTCGGTAACAAGTGTTATGCTTCCTAATTCTTTAAAAACAATTGTGTTTCGTGCATTTAGAGGTGCATCTAATTTAACAAGTCTTACACTTCCAAATTCTATAAAAACTGTTGGTGATCAAGTATGGCACAGTTCTGGGCTTACAGATATTGTTTTTCCTAGTTCTGTAACATCTGTAGGTACTCATACATTTTATTCATCTAATAATTTAATTAGCGCTACACTTGGTAGTTCTATGCCAGCAATAACAAATCGCATGTTTTATCAAACACAAGTTAAAGAATTAACGGTTCCTGCATCAATAACTACCTTTGATGAAGGTAGTTGGACTGGCTCTGGTATAACAAAATTAATAGTTGAAGGAACAACACCTGCAATAATTAATTCAGCTTGGGCTGGTACCGCAGCAAATATAACGGCATATGTACCTAGCGCTAGTTTAGCTATTTATAAGGCAGCGCCTATATGGGGAAATATGACAATTTTAGATGCAACAACATTAAGTACAATAAGTTTAAAGAAAGATTTAGATTTTAGTATTTATCCTAATCCTTCAAATGAAGCCATTTCTATAAAAAGTAAAGATTTAACAAATCTAGATGTTACCGTTTTAGATGTAAATGGTCGCGTTTTATTAAAGACAACAAAGAATCAGTTTAATATTTCTAAGTTAACTTCTGGTGTATACTTTATTAGGGTTAAAAGTGGAAATAGCGAATCTGTAAAAAGATTTGTAAAGAGGTAGTATTTAATTTAAACTCTTTATAAGTACTAATAGGTTTTAAAACAGAAACTGCTGAGGTTTATTATAGAAATTAAAGAATTTGATAAAGTTATTCCGTTAGAAAAATTGATTGAAAAACAGTTTAAATATAAAAATTATTTTATAAAACAAAGTGCAATTATTTATAAGCGTAAAAAGCTCAGAATTATTTCTGGGCTTTTTTTATATAGCTGTTGCTAAAATTAATATATGTAGGGTTTACAATCGTTTTAACTTCTAAAAGGGTAATATGTATAATTAAAGGAATCATATTTCATATAAAAATCAGAAAGTTTTCTTTAAAATTGATGTTATATATAAAGTCCAATAAAAAATGAGATTTGAAAAAAAAATAACTTGGCTGTTAATTTTAGTACTTGTATTTGCTGCTTGTGATAGTGATAAAAAAACAACGAACCAAAAAGGATCTTTAGATATAGCATCGTTTTTAAAATATGCTGATGGAAATAAAATTTATCCATCAGAAAAACAAATAGAAATATTGAAAGCTGTAATGCCAAAAGAAGCTTTTCAACCAGCTCCATCTATAACAGACAGAAAATATTGGGATAAAATAGCTAGAATGCCATCTGGAAAATCTTATTTAGAAAAAGCAATTTCTTTGTTACCAAAAGCACCAGAAGTACCTATTACAGACGAAATTTACAGAAGAGCAAATAAAGAAGGGAACAGACAAATTTATAAACCGAGATATTACAGAACGATGGATCGTTTAGAGCATTTTATTTTGGCTGAATGTATCGAAAATAAAGGACAATTTATTCCTCAAATAAATACCTATGTACAAGCTATTATGGATATGAAATCGTGGTTACACCCTAATCATGACGATAGAAATAACACTGTTTTAGAAGGAAAAAGAATGACGATAGATTTAGGAGCAAGAAAATTTGGTTCTGTGATGGTTTTAGCAAAATCGTTATTAGGTGACGTTCTTTCTAGAGAAATGCAAACTCAAATAACAACAGAATTACAAATAAGAATTACAGATTCTTATTTAAAAAGTACCAAAAGGTTAGACAAAAATAATACTTGGATTGATGGAACAAACAACTGGAATTCTGTGTGTACAAGTGGATCTGTATTTGTAAGTATTACCAATGCTAAAAGCTATGATGAACGTTTGGGAGCAGTTGGTGCTGCAATAAACGGAATGAAATATTATTTAAGTGGTTTTGGTGATGATGGTTATTGTTCTGAAGGCTTAGGATATTGGGGGTATGGTTTTAGTCATTATTTATATTTAGCACAAATTATACATGAATATACTGATGGAAAAGTCAATATGTTTGAAGGAGAAGATTTCGGAAAATTAAAAAGAGTTGGTAATTTTCCTGAGCATTTTGAAATTCAAAACGGAACTTGCGCACCTTTTGCAGATGGCGTTTCGCACACATCTAGTAAAGGAAGTAATTTTGCAAATGTATTGTCTTCAAAATATTATGGAGCAATAAAACCTACTGAAATTAGATTTGAAGAAGCCGTAGAACAAATTATTGCGTGGAATAATCCAGAATTATTCAGTCCAAATACAGAAGTTTCAGAAACTAAAACCTTAGAAAATCATACTTATTTTGAAGATTTTGGAATGATCATCTCTAGAGGTAAACAAAAAACACCTTTTTCAATAGCCGTAAAAGCAGGTCATAATGCAGAGAATCATAATCATAGTGATGTTGGTACGTATATTTTGGTGTTAGATGAAGATTTAATTTCTGGTGATATCGGGGCTCCTTCATACAGAGCAGGTTCTTTTTCTCCGCATAACAAAGCAAGAAGTTCTTGGGGACATCCAGTACCTAGAATTAACGGAAAGTTACAATCTAACGGAATTCAATTTAAGGGAGAAATTATAGAAACTGTCTTTAGCGAAACTTCGGATAAAGTTGTAATGGATTTAAAACCTGCTTATGAATTATCGATGTTAAACTCTTTAAAAAGAATAGTGATAAATGATAAGTCAGCAAACGGGATTATAACTATAAAAGATGATTTTGTAGCTTCTAAAAATGTTGATTTCGGAACCGCAATTATGACATATTCTAATTACAAAATTCTAAACGCAACGACATTAATTTTATCAGGAAAAAGTCAAAAAGTAAAAGTAGAAATAAAAAGTACTGGTGGTAAAGTTACTTTTAATCCAGAACCTGTTCCTGTTAAACATTTAAGAGAAGGAAAGGATGCTAAGAGAATTGGTATCGATTTTGAAAACAAACTTAAAAAAGGAGCCATAACAATTATTTATACGCCAATATTGTCATCAAAATAAAAGGATAAAATATGAGTCAAAAGAATATTATTCTTGCTGTAATGATGCTTTTCCTATTAACAATGGAAAGCGCTTTAGGGCAACAAAAAGAGAATTTAAAACTTTGGTATGATGCTCCTGCAGCAGATTGGAATGAAGCTTTGCCGTTAGGAAATGGACGATTAGGAGCTATGGTTTATGGATTGCCAGAACATGAGAACATTCAGTTAAATGAAAGTACACTATGGGCTGGAGGACCTCATAGAAATGATAACCCAGCTGCAAAGGAAGTGTTATCAGAAATTAGAACGTTGTTATTTGATGGTAAATATAAAGAGGCACATAATTTAGCAAATGCCAAAATTATTTCTAAGACTTCTCATGGAATGCCTTATGAAACTGTTGGTAATTTAAGATTAGACTTTTTAAATCAGGGGAAATATTCTAATTATTATAGAGCTTTAGATATTGAAAACGCTGTAAATAGAACTACTTATACTGCGGATGGTGTAAATTATAAAAGAGAAATATTTACGTCGTTTACAGATCAAGTTATTGTAATGCGTTTAACGGCAGATCAAAAAGGTAAATTGAGCTTTACGGCAGATATGGACAGACCAAAACCTGCAAAAGTGACCGTATCTACAGAAGGAAACAATGTTTTAAAAATGATTGGTTTCGGAAGCGATAATTTGAATAAAAGATTAGGGAATGCAGCCCCAATAAAAGGAGAAGTAGAATTTCAATCTAGAGTTAAAATAGTTAATGAAGGAGGGAGTGTTTCATCAGTAAATAACAAGCTAGAAGTAGCTAGTGCAAATAGCGTAACATTATATATTTCTATTGCAACTAATTTTGTAAACTATAAAGACGTTAGTGCAAATGCGCATCAAAAAGCAATAGATTATATTACAAAAGCAGAAAATAAGGAGTACAATCAATTATTAAAAAACCATGCTGCGTTTTATCAAAAATATTTTAATAGAGTTTCATTAAATTTAGGAAAATCGATACACGAAGACAAACCAACGGATGTTAGAATTAGAGAATTTAGTTCGGTAACAGATCCTAGTTTAGCGGCTTTATATTTTCAATTTGGAAGATATTTATTAATTTCTTCTTCGCAACCAGGAGGACAAGCCGCAAATTTACAAGGAATTTGGAACAAAGATTTAACACCTCCTTGGAAAAGTGCTTACACGGTTAATATTAATACGGAAATGAATTATTGGCCAGCAGAGGTAACTAATTTATCTGAAATGCACGATCCTTTAATTGAGCTTGTAAAAGAACTTTCTGTAGCTGGTAAAGAAACGGCAAAAGTAATGTACGGAGCTGATGGTTGGGTAACGCATCATAACACAGATCTTTGGCGAATTGCAGGCCCTGTAGATGGCGCAACTTGGGGAATGTGGACAACAGGCGGAACTTGGTTAGCGCAACATTTGTGGGAAAAATACATGTTTAGTGGTGATATTGAATATTTAAAAACGGTGTATCCGGCAATGAAAGGAGCTGCGGAGTTTTGTGTCAGTTTTTTAACAGAAGATGCGAATGGATATTTGGTTATTTCGCCAACAATTTCACCAGAACACGCACCAAAAGGTCGTCCGAAAAGTGTAAATATTGTAGAAAGTGCTGCTATGGATACGCAGTTAGTATTTGATATGTTAACCAAAACAATTGCTGCTGCAAAAGTATTACATGTTGATGATGATTTTGTTATTAAAATGGAGTCAACTTTAGAGAAATTAGCACCTTTTAAAATAGGAAAATACAATCAAATTCAAGAATGGATGGAAGATTTAGATGATCCCGAAGATGATCATCGTCACGTTTCTCATTTATATGGATTATACCCATCTAATTTAATTTCACCTTATCATAATCCTGAATTATTCGAAGCTTCAAAAAATACATTAATTCAAAGAGGAGATCCATCAACAGGATGGTCTATGAACTGGAAAATTAATTTATGGGCAAGATTATTAGATGGAAATCATGCGTATAAGTTAATGGGAGATCAAATTAAGTTAGTTGGCCGTCCAGATTCTCCAAAAGGAGGAGGTACGTATGCAAATATGTTAGATGCGCATCCACCATTTCAAATTGATGGTAACTTCGGATTTACATCTGGATTAACAGAAATGTTGTTACAAAGTCATGATGGCGCTATTCATTTAATTCCTGCTTTGCCAGACGTTTGGCAAGATGGTAAAGTAAAAGGACTTCGTGCTAGAGGTGGTTTTGAAATAGTAGATTTAGAATGGAAAAATGGAGAAGTTGTAAAAGCTGTAATAAAATCCACCATTGGTGGAGAGCTTCGTATTCGTTCTTATAATGAGTTAGCATTAAGCGATAATGCAAGTCTTTCATTAGCAAAAGGTGATAATAAGAATACATTTTATCAAGTACCAAAATTGAAAAAAACGATAATTTCAAAATCATCAAATTTAAGTAAGGTAGTTTTAAAAGAATCTTATCTATATACTATTGAAACAATAGCAGGGCAAGAGGTTGTTTTGATAAATAACTAAAAATAGGTTTAATTTAATAAAATTTTTTAAGAATGAAAAGTAAAGTATTAGTAGCTATTTTAGTAAGTGTTTTTCTCTTGTCTTCTTTTAAAGGTGATAAGAAGAGTATTTATTTTAAAGATTGGATTGATTTTAATAAAAATGGTATAAAGGATGTCTACGAAGATCCGAAAGCCCATATTGACGATAGAGTTTCTAATTTAGTTTCATTAATGAATGTTAATGAAAAAACATGTCAAATGGCTACTTTATATGGTTTTGCACGTGTTTTAGAAGATGAGTTACCTACACCAGAATGGAAAAATAGAGTTTGGAAAGATGGTATTGCTAATATTGATGAACATTTAAATACAATATGGAATCAAGAAAAAACGCATACATCTTATTCTTATCCTTACAGCACACATGCAGAGGCTATAAATAAAGTACAGAAATGGTTTATAGAAGAAACACGTTTAGGGATTCCGGTAGATTTTACAAACGAAGGAGTACATGGTTTGTGTCATAAAAAAGCAACGCCTTTACCAGCACCTATTGGTATTGGTAGTACTTGGAATAAAGAGTTGGTACACAAAGCAGGAACTATTGTTGGGAGAGAAGCAAAAGCTTTAGGTTATACCAATGTATATGCACCTATATTAGATGTTGCAAGAGACCAACGTTGGGGACGTGTTTTAGAATGTTATGGAGAAGAGCCGTTTCATATTGCAGAAATGGGAAAGCAAATGGTGTTAGGTATTCAGTCTGAAGGTGTGGCTGCAACGTTAAAACATTTTGCTGTTTACAGCGTACCAAAAGGAGCAAGAGATGGCGATGCACGTACAGATCCGCATGTAGCACCAAGAGAAATGCATCAACTTCATTTATATCCATTTAAACGTGTTATAAAAGAAGCAAAACCAATGGGCGTTATGAGTAGTTATAATGATTATGATGGTGTTCCGGTTACTGCAAGTCCGTATTTTTTAACAGAGTTATTAAGAGAAAAATATGGTTTTGATGGCTATGTAGTTTCAGATAGTGAAGCTGTAGAATATGTGTCAGAAAAACATAAAGTAGCAGAAGATTATAAAGAAGCGGTTAGGCAAGTTGTAGAAGCTGGCTTAAATGTACGTACAACATTTAGAACTCCAGAATCTTATATAGAACCTTTACGAGAATTGATACATGAAGGCAAAATTTCTATGAAAACAATTGATACAAGAGTTTCTGAAGTATTAAAAGTGAAATTTAGGTTAGGTTTATTTGATCAGCCATATGTAGAAAACCCAAAAGAATCAGATAAATTAGTTCACACAGAAGCCGATGAAGCTTTCTCTAAACAAATAAACAGAGAATCTTTAGTGCTTTTAAAAAATGAAAATAACCTACTTCCATTAGATATTAATAATCTTAAAAATATTTTAGTTACAGGGCCTTTAGCAGATCAAGTAAGTTTTACGTATAGTCGTTATGGTCCTGCTAATAATCCATCAACATCAGTATTTAAAGGGATTAAAAATTATGCAAAAAACAAAGCGAAAGTAAGCTATGTAAAAGGTTGTGATATTGTAGATCCAGATTGGCCTGGGAGTGAAATTATTCCAACACCACTTTCAGAGATCGAAGAAAAAAGTATTGCAGAAGCTGTAGCACAAGCCAACAAGTCGGATATTATTATAGCCGTAGTTGGAGAAGACGAAAAGCGAGTAGGAGAAACTAAATCTAGAACAAGTTTAGGACTTCCTGGTAGACAGTTTCAGTTAGTACAAGCTTTATATGCAACAGGAAAACCAGTGGTTTTAGTTTTAATAAATGGTCAGCCACTAACAATTAATTGGGAAAATAAATTTTTACCAGCTATTTTAGAAGCTTGGTTTCCGAGTACTGCGGCAGGAGAAGTTATTGCAGAAACATTATTTGGAGATTACAATCCAGGAGGAAAACTAAGTGTAACATTTCCAAAAGCTGTAGGACAAATTCCTTTAAATTTTCCATACAAACCCGGTTCTCAAGCAGGACAACCAGGAGCAGGTCCAAATGGGTATGGCAATACACGAGTTTTAGGTCCATTATATCCTTTTGGATACGGATTAAGTTATACTACTTTTAAGTATAGTAATTTAGTGGTTAACCAACAAACAAAGCAATCTCAAAGTAATATTAAAGTGTCTTTTGATGTAAAAAATACAGGTAAAGTTGCTGGAGATGAAGTAGTACAGTTGTATTTAAAAGATGAAATAAGTAGCGTTACTACGTATGAATCTCAACTTAGAGGTTTTGATCGTGTTCATCTTTTACCAGGAGAAACTAAAACGGTTCACTTTGAGTTAAAACCAGAAGATTTAGAAATTTTAGATAAGCACATGAATTGGACTGTAGAGCCAGGAACATTTCAAATTCTTGTTGGTAGCTCGTCTGTAGATATCCATTTAAAAGAAAAATTTAATATTTTGTAAATGATAAAATTAAAAACTCATATCGTATTACCCTATATAATTGTATTACTTTCTTGTGTTTGTAGTATTCATATAAAAGCACAAGTTAAAAATAATGCTCCGCTCATTTTAGATATGGTACATCATAATCCTGGTGAAATACCTTATAAATCGGTATATAATGATCCGGCAGTTATAAAGGAAATGGGGTATAATGGTAAGGTTTATTTTCTTTTTGAATCGCCTGCATTAGCAATAAATTGGGAATCTGTAGATGTTGATATTCTTCCAAAAGGATCAGAAGAACGAAAATGGGTTGATGACAAAGCATTACAAATTAAAAAGATGCATGCCGCTAGTAAAGCACAAGGTATGGCAATTTATGCTATGTCTGATTTAGTATTGTTTCCAAAGAGATTAATCAAAAAATATAAGATAGAGAGTACATTTGGCAATCCTAATAATGTACAAACAGAAAAGTTTATCAGAGCTCAAATAAATGAAATGTTTGACCAATTTTCAGATTTAGATGGTTTGGTAGTTCGTATTGGAGAAACCTATTTACATGATGCACCTTTTCATCAAGGAGCAATAAAAGATAAAAGTAATGCTAAAAAAACGATCATTCCTTTAATGCAAATTTTACGCGAGGAGATTTGTGTAAAACGTAATAAACAGCTCATTTTTAGAACTTGGAATGCTTTTGATAGAGATATGGAAACATATTTAAAAGTAAATGATGCAATAGAACCACATCAAAATTTAATAATTAGTATAAAGCAATGTGAAGGCGATTTTCATAGAGCACGTCCATTTAGTAAATTAATTGGTCAAGGTCGCCATCGTCAAATTATAGAAGTACAAGCCGCACGAGAATATGAAGGCAAAGGAGCGTATCCTAATTATATTGCTAATGGAGTAATAGAAGGTTTTGAAGAACATGCTAGAATGCCAGAAGAAGAAATAAATAGTATAAGTGAGTTTGTAGAGAAAAGACCAGACCTGTATGCTGGTATTTGGACATGGTCTCGCGGTGGTGGATGGGACGGTCCTTATATTAAGAATGAAATGTGGTGCGATCTAAATGCTTGGGTGATGGCGCAGTGGGGACAAAATACAGAAAAAAGTGAAGCTTTTATTTTTAATAGATATGCAACTGAACGGTTACATTTAAAAGGAAAGGATATTATTAAATTTAGAAAGTTGTGTTTGCTATCTGCAGAAGCAGTAATTAGAGGTAGAAATACAACATATAATGATATTAGTGATGTTTGGTGGACTCGAGACCAAGGTATTGGTTGGCCAGCTCCTGCAAAAGATCTTGTAGGTCAAAGTAGAAATTTAGAACAAAAAGAAGAATCTATTGCAAAATGGAAAGAGATTGTTAAGTTGGCTAAATCTATTCATTGGGATAGTGAAGAGACTAGAAAGCATGCGATAGCTTCTTCTAAATATGGGTTGGGTGTCTATAAAATATACAGAGCACTTGTTTATTTGTCAGATGCAGAAGCCAAAGGTGATAAAAAAGGAATTGTAAAATGGATTAAAATTTACGATAAATCTTGGGCAGAATATAACAAATTGCCAGAAAAATATAGGTCCGTAGCTACATTGTATACACAAGATTATAATAGACATATTAAAAATAATGCCGATAAAAAAGTGAACGAATTAAGGCAACATAATTAGAAGAAAAAATAACCTTATCTGTATTCCTTGTCACAGTATCATTTACTTAAACTTTAAGTAGTGTTCAAAAAAGATTAATAGATTAACTTAACTCATGAGAAATTTACAAACGCTCACCTTTATTTGTTTATTAATTTTACAGCTTTTGGTTGTAAATCTGTTTATAAACATAAAATTAAAAAATTAGATAATATTGTAAGGGTTTAGCAAGATCGTTTGGTTATTAAAATAGAAATTATTAACGAAAATAAAATGTTGGTTGGTTTGGAAGTACACCAACTACAATTCTAAAATAGAGTTACAATACCCTGAATCGAAAAAGTATCTTTAGTTAAAATATGAAACTGATATACTATACATTTTAATCAAAATTCTATGGATTTTTTTAAAAGTAAAGATCTAAAAGTAGTATTATAGTTCTAAATAAAAAAAGAGATATCAAAAAACTAGATAGAACATGTACTTTGTTTTACCTGGTTTTTTGGTTGTTGTTTTATATGAAAAGAACCATGTTTTATAACAAAGTATTTCTACTTTAATTATTTTTATCACTTAAAGATAAATTAATTAAAAAAAATAATCTAAACTAATCAAAAAATAAAGTGTAAGTATGAAATTTAGAAGAGTTTTATTTCTAATTACAGTAATTACTTCAATTAGTATTAGTGCTCAAAACCCAGTTTTTACGCACGTTTTTACTGCAGATCCATCGCCACATGTGTGGCCAGATAATCCTAATAAACTTTGGGTGTATACTAGTCATGATGAACCAGGTTCTAATAACCATTATGGTATGACAGGTTACCATGCTTTTTCTACAACCGACATGGTTAATTGGAAAGATCATGGGCGTATTTTACATTTAGAAAATGTAAAATGGGCAGAGAGTCATGCTTGGGCTATGGATGCAGTGTATTATAGAGGTAAATATTATTTAATCTATTGTATGAAAGAAGCTGGAATTGGGCTTTTTAGAACCGGAATTGCGCGTAGCGATACTCCTGGAGGACCTTTTACTGATTTAGGATATGTAAAAGGAGTTGAATTTGGTCAAGATCCTGCATTGTTTATTGATGATGACGGAACTCCGTATTTGTATTGGGGACACGATCGTAAATGTTTTGCAGCAGAATTAAATGAAGATTTAATGTCTATAAAACCGGAAACCTATGTGGATTTAACCAAACAATTAACACATGTTTTTGAAGGACCTTGGGTACATAAAAAAGATGAAAAATATTACTTAACATATCCTGGTCTAACACCAAGAAGATGGCCAGAAAAAATGTTTTATGGCGTTGCAGATAATCCTTTAGGGCCTTATGAATATAAAGGTGTTTTTATTGATGATTTTGAAGGACAGAGTGGTACAAATCATGGAGGGACTGTTACTTTTAAAGGAAAAGATATGATGTTTTATCACAGTGCTTGGTTATCAGGAGGATTAAGTGAAACCAGAAATGTAATGGCAGATTATTTACATTATGATAAAAATGGAGATATCATTCCTATTATTCCTTCAAAAGAAGGATTGGGAAATGCAAAACGTACAAGAACAACACTTCATTTAGAAGCAGAAAATGGTTTTGCTGCTGGCGGAGAATTATATAATGTAATTGTTGATACATGGATAAAAGGCTATAGCGGTAAAGGTTATGTAACTAATTTTGATAATCCTTTTGATCATGTTTATGTGTTGGCACAAGTTGCAAAAAAATCAAAATATCGTTTTAAAGTAAGATATGCTTCGCCAGAAGGAGAATCAAATCATGATATTTTAATAAATAGTCATAAGTATAGTGAGTTTACGTTTCCTCAGTCTAAAGAATTTACAACAATAGATTTCGGAATTGTAGAATTAAAAGCAGGAGATAATTTAGTTCGTATTTTCAAAAAAGATTGGAAACCATCAAAAGGACAATTAGCAATTGATTACATAGAATTAGAGCAATTTTTTGAAGACGAAGAAAAATAATATCACAAATTAAATTAGGGTTCTTAAATGATTTTTGGAGAATTAATACAAAGTTAGTTTATAGAAAAATAAAGGAGCATTACTTCTAATTGAGGTATAAAATTGAAATATGAAAAGAAATATATTAAGATTAGTAAGTCTCTCATTTGCTATTAGTTTAATGTTAACTAGTTGTAAAAAATCTGACGATTATGAATTAGAATTGAACTATGTAATTTTATCTGATGTTACAAAAGTTACTGCACAGCCAGTTAAAAGTAAAGCTGTAATTTTAAAGTCTACAAGAAAAGAAGATCCTAGTTTTAAGGTTGAATTGGATAGTGTTATTCATTCAAATTTAAGTGGTATTGGTGGTGCTTTTAATGAAATGGGAGGAGAAGCTTTTGTAAGCTTGTCAGATACAGATCAAAAAGAGTTAGCATATGCACTTTTTAATACTACAAATGGTACTGGTTTATCAAATTGTAGAACAGCTGTAGGGGCTTCAGACTTTGGTTTAAGTGCGTATAGTTATAGTGAAACAGCTAATGATTATAAAATGGAACACTTTTCTATAGAAAGAGAATTATCAACTTTAATTCCGTTTTTACAAGCAGCATATAAAGAGAATCATCAATTAAAAATGTTTGCCTCTCCATGGAGTCCTCCAGGTTGGATGAAAGAATCTGGTAAAATGGATGGAGGAAATAAAGGTGTTGAGAAAAATGTTTTAAAAAATGATCCTAAAATATACGAAGCTTATGCATTATATTTTTCAGAATATATTAAAGCTTATCAGAAAAATGGTATCAGTATAAACCGATTAATTATTCAGAATGAAACTGATATGAATCCTAAATATCCTGGTAATGATATGCAACCAGAACAAATGGAAGAATTGGTATCAAATTATATACTTCCTCAGTTTAAAGAATCAGATTTTGATACAGAACTTTGGGCAGGAAGCTTTAGAGGAAAACGTAAAGATGCACAAAAATTTATGTCTTTAGAGGGATCAAAAAATGTAACAGGAGTTGGTTTACAATATTGTCCGCCATCAACAATGCAAGAGTTGTTAGACAAACACCCCAACATAAAAATTATGCATACAGAAGGTCGTTGCGAAAACGGCGATAATTCTATGAAACAAGCTAGAAAAAGATTTTCTGAGGTGTCAGATTGGTTAAATTCTGGTAGTGAAAATTACTGTTATTGGAATATTATATTAAATGAAACGAGTACAAGTGGTTGGGGATGGAAACAAAATAGTCTTATTAATATTAATAGAGAAAAAGGAGAAGTAACCTATAATGCAGACTATGCACCAATTTCTTTAATGAGTCAGTTTATTCGTCCAGGAGACCAAAGTATAAAAGTAGTTACACCAAATAAAAAGAAAGCAATAGCTGTAAAAAATGATAATCGCATAGTAGTTTTTATAGAAAATATGGAGAAAAATATTTCTATAGAAAATATAGAAATAGCAGGTAAAAGTTATACAGTAGAACTTCCTAAGCAAAGTTTGTGTGCTTTTGTATTTAAAAAATAATATTTTTAAAAAAAAAGAAGGTTATGAGTTTTTGTAAGTTTAGAATTAATAGGCCTTTAATTGTAGTTTTTTTTGTGGTTTTTCATTCATTTATTTATGGCCAAAAACTATCAGATTTAAAAGTTTTAGAAACTTTTAATTACAAAAAAAATGTGGTTTATAAAGTTGTAGATGGGGAGCGTTTAGAGATGGATATTTATTATCCTGATTCCTCTAAAATTAAAAAAAATAATCCTTGGATGCTACATGTTCATGGAGGTGGTTGGGCAGGAGGAGATCGGTATAAAATATTTAGAAAATCTTTTATAACTACTTTAAAATCTTTATTAGATAGTGGTGTTGTTTGTGCTACTATAGAGTATCGAAAAACACGAGGAGGCTCTACAGCATATGAAGCTGCAGTAGATGCAAAAGATGCTGCGAGGTACCTTTTAAAAAATGCTGAAAAGTATAAATTAGATAAAAAAAAATATGGTATTTGGGGTGGTTCTGCAGGAGGACATCTTAGTCTTGTTGCGGCTCTTGGGCAGAATACTGAGTTTAAGGGAGATACAACGTTGACTAATTATTTTCCGAATTTTAAATGTGTAGCTTCTTATTTTCCTGCTACATCGCTATTAAACCCAGAGTTGGTACCTGGTTCTTTGTTTGAAAAACAAGATTCTTATAATAGAATTTTAGGTGATAGTTTAAAAAATAAACCAAAATTAGCAAAATTACTTAGTCCAACGGAACTCTTGAAAAGAAATAGTCCTCCAATTTTACTTATTCATGGAGAGAAAGATATTGTACTACCAATCATTAATTCAACATATATGCTAGAAGTAGCGAAAGAAAAGAAAGCCGATGTAGAATTATTGACGATTAAAAATGCAGGACATAGTTTTAGTGGATCTAATATTTCCCCATCATTTCAAGAGCTGAGTCAGTATGTAACCAATTTTATACTTTCTCATTTAAAGTAATTAAGAAAAATCATTAAATATTATGAACATAAAAATAATAACAACATTTACTTTATTGTTGATGTTAACAGTTAGCACTTTAGCCCAAGACAGACCCAATGTTATTTTTGTAATGCCAGATGATATAAGCCACAATGCTTTTTCATATTACAAAAAAAATGGACCTAGAACTCCAAATATTGATGCTCTTGCAAATGAGAGTGTACGTTTAACAGATTTTCATGTTTCACCAAGTTGTTCGCCAACAAGAGCAGCACTTTTAACAGGAAGACCAAGTGATGTTGTGGGCGTTTGGCATACTATTAATGGTAGAAATATGATGCGTGCTGATGAAATTACTATGGCAGATGTTTTTAAAGAAAATGGATATGCAACCGGATTGTTTTTTAAATGGCATTTAGGAGATAATTATCCTTTTAGACCTAAAGATAGAGGTTTCGAATATGTAGCTTGGATAAAAGGAGGAGGAACAGGTCAACAACCAGATTATTGGGACAATACCAATAATAATGCAAATATTTGGGTTAATGATAGCTTGGTTAAAATGACAGATGAAGATGATGGAATAAAAGGTGCTTTTACTAATAATTTCTTTTTTAATCGTGCCATGGAATTTATGGATGATAATATTGAAAAGAAAAAACCATTTTTCGTTTATCTTCCTTTAGGCACAGCACATGCACCACATGTAACACCACCAGATGCAAGAAAAGGAGCTAGTGCAAAAACGGCTACCATAGAAAATATTGATAAAAATATGGGGCGTTTAATGAAATATCTTGACGATAGAGACATTGCAGATAATACCATACTTATTTTTACAACAGATAATGGTGGCGGAAGTGATCAATTAAGAGGAGGAAAAGGTTCTAATTATGATGGAGGAACTCGTGTACCTTTTTTTGTAAGATGGAAAAAAGGTGGACTTGGAGGAGTAGGGAAAGCTAGAGAAGTAACACCACTTACAGCGCATATAGATTGGCTACCAACATTTATGGATATTTTAGATTTAAAAGATGTACCTAACAGACCAGAAAAATTAAAAATTAGAGGGAAAAGTTTTAAACCTTTTTTAGATAAAGATTCATCAAACGATCCTATAGAATATAAAAACAGAGCCGTTATTATTAATGATATGTGGACAGAGTTTCCCGAAAAGTATAAAAAACTATCCGTTAAAAAAGATATTTGGGATGGGAATACAATTACCAATAAATGGCGTTTAATTCGTAATAGTGCAGATTCTAATTGGGAGTTATATGATGTTTTGGTTGATGAAAAACAAAAAGTAGATGTAATTAATAATTCCGCTAATGATGCCATTGTATCAGAATTAAAAGAAGAATATGAAAAATGGTGGCAACTTGTAGATGAAAGATCAGATGAATATACTAGAATTGTTTTAGGTAACGATGCAGAACCAGAAACAGATTTACATGCAATGGATTTTCATGGAACCATAATTTGGGAGCAAGATGCAGTTAAAAAAGGAGATAAAGGAAGTGGTTTTATTGCCGTTGAATTTGATAAAACGGGAACTTATAATTTTGATTTACGTCGTTGGCCAAAAGAAATTGAAAACGAAACTACATTAACTTCAGCAGGTTCTGGTGTTGCTTTACCAATAGCAAGTGCGCGTATTAAAATTTGGAATGGTGATACTATTTATGTTGATCAAACTAAAAAAACGAACCCAAATGCAGATGGAGTAAAATTTACTTTAAAGAACTTACCAAAAGGGCCAGCATTTATTCAAACTTGGTTTTATAATGCATCAGGAGAAATGGAAGGAGCTGTATATTATAATTACGTAACTTTAAAAGAATAAGTAAAATAAAATTATGAAATATTGAAGAGTAGAGCATAATTTACACTCATTGCCCCATAATTTATAGTGCTAATTTTACTATTTAGTTACATTGCAATTAAATAAATAGTATTCAACATCACAATAAAATTTTATATTTATGTGATTTTGTATAACGGAAATAATAACATCTTATTCTATAAAATAAAATGAGAAGTAAAATTGTGAAAAATATAATTTTCTTTATGTGTTTAGTTTTTATCACTAAACTACACGCACAAAATAATAATACAATACCGGTTCCAACAAATTTAGAACAAGGATATCCGAGATTGTATGTTACAGAATCTGGTAAAAAGGATTTGAAAAAAACGATTAAGAAAGAAACTTGGGCAACTGATGTTTTAGCAGGAATTCATAATCGAATAGATGAGCATGTAGTACGTCATGTAAATGATCCAGAATGGATGGTTTCTCGTTTGCAAATGTATTGGAAAACGAAATCTACTAACGTTTATGTTAACGGAATTAATTATTCGCACGCAGATGGAGAAGCACCAGTACCAACAGTACGTTTTGTAGGTTCTAGAGATTATACATCAAATTATGGTGTACCAAAATTAGAAGATATTTTACCATATATGGATGATCCTCGTGGTTTGTATTTACCAAATAATAAAAAAGAAGGACACCCGTTTGAATGGGCAGAAATTTCTAAAACTGGTAGAGCAATTTATACTATTAACGACAATATTATTAACTTATCTCGTGATGCAGCATTCTTATATTGGTTAGAAAATGATAAGCGATTTGCTAAGTTTTCTTACGATGTTTTTCACACCTATATGGAAGGAATGTCTTACAGAAGTGAACCAATCGATTTAATGAATGGACATATTCAAACATTAGTTGGTTTTACTAATTTTCAAGTGATTCATGAGGGAACCTTGAAAAACATCGCAGAATTATATGATTTTTTACATCAATATATAGAAGAAAATCACCCAGAAGATATTGCAATGTATGATAAGACTATTAAAAGATGGACAGATCAAATTATAAAAAACGGAGTTCCACAAAATAACTGGAACCTTCATCAAGCAAAAACCATTTTAAAAGCTGCCATGGTTTTACAAGATGATAAAAACTATGAAGACAAAAAAGGACGAGAATATTACATCAATTATATTTTAAATGTTACGTCTGCACGCCAATGGTCTCTTAACAAGTTTATGGATTTTGGTTATGATAAAGAAACAGGTGTTTGGGCAGAATGCCCGGGATATTCTCAAGGTGTGACGAAAGATCTAACTACTTTTATTAATGATTTTGATAACACTTTCGATCATAATATTTTACCATACACACCAACCATAAATAAAGCGGTAAAAATGTTGCCTCAATATTTATTTCCTAACGGACAAATAGTTGCTTTTGGAGATACAACTTATGGACCAATTTACACAGAAGCAATAAGTAATATGATTCGTATTGCTCAGAAAAATGGTGATAAAGAATTAGAAGAAGAATTTACAGGAATGTATCGTTTGTTCGAAGATACTTCAGAAAAAACGAAAAGCAAAAGGAAACCTAAAGCTAATATTTCTTCTTTTTTTGCTGCTAAACCTTTAGAATTAAATAAGAAATATAAAACTGCAGATATAAAAGATTATATAACACAAACATTTTATGCGCCAAATGTAAGTTGGCATGTGCAACGTATGGGAAGTGGTAAAAACGGAATGATGGCTTCTTTAAATGCATCTTTAGGTAACCACATGCATGCAAACGGAATTAACTTAGAGTTGTATGGTAAAGGCTTTGTGCAAGGTGCAGATCCTGGTAAAGGAGCAGGTTATTTACAACCAATTTATTTAGAGTTTTACTCTCAGTTTCCGGCACATAATACGGTTATGGTAGACGGAGTTTCGTCTTACACAGAAATGTTTAGTAATCATGCTTTTGATTTAATGGCAGAGTATCCAAAATCAGAAAAGAAAGAAGGTTATTATAAAAATATTACTTTTTCTGATGTTTATTTTTTAGAGCCAGAAACACGTAGTGATCAAAATAGAATAGTAAGTACTATTAAAACAGGAGAAACAACAGGATATTATGTTGATATTTTCCGTTCTAAAAAACAACGTAAAGGAGATAAGTTTCACGATTATTTTTATCATAATTTAGGACAAAGTATGCAAGTTATGGATGCTTTAGGAAAACCTTTAGATCTTACACCTAGTGAAGAAATGGCTTTTGCCGGCGGATATTTATATGCGTTTGATTATCAGTGGGATAAGAAGTCAATTAAAAGTGATAAAGATTATCAAGCACAATGGAAAATTGATAGACCAGAAGGACAGGAAGATGTATTTATGAATCTTTGGATGAAAGGAACAGAAGGTCGTGAGATTTTCTCATTAAAATCGCCACCAAATAAAGCGTTTAAGAAGCACAATTTACCTTATGATGTAAGTAATGCTCCTTATTTAACGTTAACTGCTCGTCAATATGGTGAAGCATGGGAACATCCTTTTGTGTCTGTTTACGAACCATTTACATCAACAGAAGGAAAAAGTATTAAAAGCATACAAAGTTTTGAGGACGAAAAGAATAATAAAGAATTTGTAGGTTTACATATCACTAGTAAATCAGGAAGAGAGGATTTTATTTTTTCATCTAAAAATCAATATAAAGCAAACTATAAAGGGATGGTTTCTGATGCTTCTTATGCTTTGGTTGGAGAAGAAAAAAACGGAGATGTAATTCTATTTATGGGTAAAGGAAATCACTTGAAAGCAAAGGGTTATATAATTACTGCAAGTACTTTAGGTAATGTTGTTTTAGAAGTAAAAAACGGACAAGTATTTTTGCACAATGAAGTACCTGTAATAATTACTCAAAATAACATAGAAAAGAAATTTAGTGCAGGAGATTTTAGAGTTATAAATTTAAAATAAAGTATTAGTTATTTGTTGGGAATTCAGTGAAAACTGAATAAGAAAAAAGACTGTCTTGACATAGACAGTCTTTTTGTTTTTTATATTATATACAAGGCTTAAAACCAAAAATGGGCTATAAGTTAACAATATTGAGTATAGTATATAAAGATTAAAAAAGAGTATTTTTAAATTTGTGGTAAGCTTTTATTTTAGCGAATTAGTATTTTTAATTTTAAATAAAAATTGTTAATAATGACGTGTTCAAAACCGATAAAAAATATTTCATATTGTATTATAATGTATTGTTTTATTTTGTCTTTTCTATCTTGTTCAACTAAAGAAAAAGTACAAGAAAAAAAGAGTAAAAAACCAAATGTAATTTTAATTATGGTAGATGATATTGGTTACGGAGATATTGCTGCCTTGGGTAATAAAGAAATTAAAACTCCAAATATAGATGCTTTACAAAGTAAAAGTACACGACTTACAGATTATCACGTAAGTCCTACTTGTGCGCCAACAAGAGCAGCAATGATGACGGGGCATCATAATTATAGAACTGGTGTGTTTTTTACCATAAAAGGACGTTCACTACTACTCGAAAGAGAAAAAACTATGGCCGAAATTTTTAAAGAAAATGGATATAATACAGCTATGTTTGGTAAATGGCATTTAGGCGATAATTATCCTTTCCGTCCGCAAGACAATGGTTTTGATGAGGTTTTAATGAATAACGGAGGTGGAGTTGGCCAAACAATGGATTATTGGAATAATGATTATTTTAATGATACTTATATTCATAATGGTAAACCAGAACAATTTGAAGGTTACTGTACAGATGTTTGGTTCGAAAATGCCAAGAAATACATAGGTAATCAAAAAGACAAACCTTTCTTTTGTTATTTATCTACAAATGCTGCACATTCTCCATATTGGGTAGATGATAAATATTCAGATCCATATAAAAACAATGAAAATATACCTAATCCAGCCTTTTACGGTATGATTGCTAATATTGATGAAAACCTTGGTAAGCTAGTTACTTATTTAAAAGAAATTGATTTAATGGACAATACTATTTTAATTTTTACTGCGGATAATGGTTCTTCAGCAGGAAGTAAAATGGGAAAAGGAGAAGACAGATTAGATGGGTTTATAGAAAAAGGAAACAATGCAGGAATGCGTGGTGTAAAAGCAAGTATGTATGAAGGCGGACACCGTGTCCCTTTCTTTATCCATTGGAAAGACGGAAAAATAAATGTAGGAAAAGATATAAATGCATTAACGGCTCATTATGATATTTTACCAACTTTGATAGATTTATGTAAGTTAGAAGTAAAAGAAGATTTAAAGTTTGATGGTTCTAGTTTAGTGCCTTTAATGAAAGGTGATAACTCAAAGTTTGATGATAGAATTGTATATGTAAATACGCAGTTTTCTACAGATCCTATTCCTTGGAAACGTACCGCTTTAATGCATAAAAATTGGCGAATGGTAGAAGGAACAGAATTGTATAATTTAGATACAGATCCAGAACAGAGAACAAATATTGCAGATCAATATCCAGAAAAAGTAGCAAAATACAAAGCAGAATATGATAAATGGTGGGCAGAAATTTCTCCGACTTTTGTAGAAAAACCATATTTTATTGTTGGTAATGAAGCAGAAAACCCTACTACTTTATTTTGTCATGATTGGCATACAGATACTTTTACACCTTGGAAACAAGATCATATTAGACAAGGACAAATAAACAACGGTTTTTGGCGTGTAAAAGTAGCAGAAACAGCAATGTATTCTATAAAATTACGTCGTTGGCCAGAAGAATCACATTTAGCGTTAGGAGATAAGGCTCCTATTCGTCCTGCTTTAGAAGGTACGAGTGTAAGTGCTAGTAAAAAAGGAAAAGCTTTGGTTATTAAAAATTCTAGAATTAAAATTCAGAATATAGATATGTCTAAAGAAGTAGATTTAACATCAGAATTTGTAGAATATACGGTAGAATTAGAAAAAGGAGAAACGCATTTAGAAACTTGGTTTACCTTAGATAATGATGTTGAAATAGGTGCTTATTATGCTAAAATAGAGAAGATTTAAATATATTAAATAAGTATGAAAATATTAAAAAAAATAATTGTTTTAATTTTAATAACAATATCATCATTATTGCATGCAACAGAGTACCATGTTAGCATTGTTAGTGGAAATGATTTTAATAAAGGAAGTATTGATTATCCTTTTAAAACAATTTCTAAAGCAGCTAAAATTGCATTGCCAGGAGATGTTATTACAGTACATAAAGGTACTTATAGAGAGAGAATAAACCCTTTTAACGGTGGTTTTAATAATATTAGTAGAATTGTTTATCAAGCAGCAGAAAACGAAGATGTTTGGATAAAAGGTTCTGAGGAAATAAAAACGTGGAAAAAATATAAAGGAAATGTATGGAAAGTTGTGTTAAACAACGAAATGTTTGGCGATTTTAATCCTTATCAAGAAATTTTAAAAGGAGATTGGTTAACAGAAAAATACGGAAGAGAGCATCATTTAGGAGAAGTATATCTCAACGGAAAATCTTTGTATGAAATAGATAGCTTGTCTAAGGTTTTTGAAGAAATTCCATTAAAAAGAGCAGTAGATAGAGAAGGATCAAAATATAAATGGTTTTGTAAAAGTAATGAAGAAACGACTACAATTTATGCTAATTTTAGAGGGCATAATCCTAATAAAGAATTGGTAGAAATAAATGTAAGATCCACCGTTTTTTTTCCAAAAGTAACGGGGATAAATTATATAACAGTTCGTGGATTTAAAATGAGTCATGCTGCAACACAATGGGCGCCACCAACAGCAGAACAAGGTGGGTTAATTGGTCCGAATTGGAGTAAAGGTTGGATCATTGAAAACAACCTAATTTCAGACTCTAAATGTACCGGAATCAGTATTGGGAAAGAAAGAGCTTCTGGGCAAAATTTATGGATTAACGATAAGAAAAAGCATGGTACACAAAGAGAAAGGGAAGTTGTTTTTAAAGCATTACAATTAGGTTGGTCTAAAGAAATGATTGGTTCTCATATTATTAGAAATAATACCATTAAAGATTGTGAACAAGGCGGAATTATTGGTCATTTAGGATGTGTATTTAGTGAAATTAGTAATAATCATATTTACAATGTCAACGTTAAAAAACAGTTTGGTGGTTGGGAAGTTGGGGGCATAAAATTACATGCAGCTATTGATGTAGTTATCAAAAATAACTTTATTCATGATAATCACAGAGGTATTTGGCTAGATTGGCAAGCACAAGGAGCAAGAGTAACTGGAAACTTATTGTATAATAATGATGCAAGCGAAGATTTATTTGTAGAGGTTAATCATGGTCCTATGATTATTGACAACAATATTTTATTATCAGAAATTTCTTTATTAAACGCATCTCAAGGTACTACGTTTGCAAATAATATAATGGCAGGTAAAGTACAAACTCGTTCTGCCGGAAATCGATTTACACAATATCATTTTCCGCATTCTACGCAGGTTATGGGGTTAATGACGATTATTCTGGGAGACGATCGTTTTTATAATAACATCTTAGCATCAGATAAAGATAGTTTACAAAGTAGCCAACAACATGGTTTAAATGTTTATAATGATTTTCCGGATGCTTCTTATAAATGGAAATTTAACGGAAGTCTTAATCGTGCAAACAAACAGAAATTTCCGACGTTTATTGATGGTAATTTGTATTTAAATAAAGCATTACCCTCTAATATTGATAGCAATAAAATAGAGAATAGAAACTTAAACCCAAATATTAGTTTAACGGAAGAGGTAGACGGATATTATTTAAATATTACTGTTGATGAAAGTTTTGCAAATGTAAAAACGAATGTTGTAGATACTCAATTAATGGGTGTGGCATTGCAAACAGAAACTCCTTTCGAAAATGTAGATGGTTCGCCTATCACTTTAACCGAAGATTATTTTGGAAAAGCAAGAACGACTAAGGTTCCTTTAGTTGGGCCTTTTAATAATTTAAAATTAGGCAAGAATAAAATTAAAGTATGGTCTAAATAATTAGTATTACTGATGAAACGTAGAGATTTTACAAAAATTTTAGGGACAAGTATTTTAGGAGTTTTAGTAACACCTAAAGTCTTTGCAGAAAGTTATGCTAAAAAAACAGATTATGAGATTTGTAAAAAGACTTGGGAACAATTATGTGGTAAAATAGGTAAGGTTTATAAAACAGATGCTTTTAAATATGTAAATCCTGTAAGAAGAAAACCCAATGTACTTATTTATGGCGATTCTATTTCCATAGGATATTCATCTACAGTTAGAAAAATTTTAGAAGAGAAAGCTACGGTAATTCGGTTGTTTAAAAATGGAGGAGCTAGTCATAATTTTATCCCAAATATGGATAAAATGCAAAAGACCATGTTTCAACCAGATTTAAAAAAAGGTTGGAAATTTAAATGGGATATTATTCATTTTAATGTTGGATTACACGATTTAAAATACCTTAAAGGAAAACATCTAAATAAAAACGGAAAACAAGTTTCATCCATAGAAAAATATAAAACAAATTTAGAGGAGGTTTGTAATTATTTAAATACAAATTACCCAAAAGCTACATTGATTTTTGCTACAACAACACCGGTTCCAGAAAATGCAAAAGGACGTTTTGCTGGCGATAGTATTAAGTTTAATAAAGCAGCTTTAGAGGTTTTAGAAAATCATCCGAATATTGCTATAAACGACCTTTATACATTTACAAAACCTAATAGAAAACAATGGGAACAAGAACCAGGAAACGTTCATTATAACGAATTAGGTAAAATTAAGCAAGGTAAAAAAGTAGCAGAAGTAATTGCTAAGTATTTATAATAGTCATCATAATAATTGAATATGATTAAAAACATAAAACATTTCTTTGTTATCGCTTTTATAGGATTAATTTCATCTATAAATGCACAAAAAAAAGCATTTGCATATACTAAAGTAACTATAGAGCAAGAAGTATATGCTGTAATGTCTGATAAATGGAATGATGATTTTAAACATGTAGACTATCCTAAACAATGGTTGCAAAATGTTGTAGAGGTTAAACCTGGTCAATCTATACAAAAAGCCATAGACAATGTTTATAATGAAGGTGGTGGAGTTGTTTTCCTAAAAAAAGGAACTCATATTTTAAACAGTACCATTACTTTAAAAAGTAATATTACTTTAATTGGAGAAGGGAGAGATAAAACAATCCTTTTACAAGGAGAAGGAATAGATAATGCTGCTTTTAATATTGAAGATAAACCACAAGTTACAGATTTAGTCATAAAAGATTTAACCCTTAAAGGAAAAAGAGAAGGGAAAGTAAATGGTATTTTATTTAGAGGTAGAAACGAAAGCAGACACACAAGAATTATGCTTCAAAATATTGATGTAACAGATTGGTCTGCACAAGGTGTTCATATGAAACGGACTGATAATATTATAATGGATAATTGTAATTTTCAATATAATGGATCTGCAGGGGGTTTGTATCATAATGTATACTTTTTGTATAACAAATACATTTTACAGTCTGATTGTAATATGTCTTATCCTGTAAAAGGTAAAGGAAATAAATATACATCTTGCGAGTATGTTTTGGCACAACGTTGCACTATAAAAGATACTAAAACAAATGGTATTCAGGCAGATCATGACGAAGCTGGATACATTTTCTTTCATAAATATCATGTTTCAGGATGCGCAAGAGTCGCACTCTGGTTTCCTTGTGAAAATTATTATGATAAATATCATTATACAGAAAATCCTAAATATGCACCTCAAAAAGTAATTTTAAATCGTTGTGAGATTGTAAACAATACTTGGGGAGCAATGTGGAGATCGGTTAATGATTCGTATATAATCAATAGTGTTTTTGATAATATAGAGGTAGATATGGGATTGTTAAAATGTGATGTTACTCTAGAGAATAGTACTTTTAAAAAAGGAAACGAAATATATACTGATGTTAAACAATGGCCAAAGGATGTTAGAATTTTATGGTAATTAAAAAATAATATTAATAATTAAATTAACCTTATGAACAAACAGCATAAATTACTTTTTGTTATATCAATCTTAGTTTTATTTGTAGGATGTAAAAGCACTGAAAAGAAGCAGAAAATAACAGAAAAAAAGCGTCCAAATTTTTTGTTTGTTTTGGTTGATGATCAATCTCCTTTTGATTTAAAAACATACGACCCAAATTCAATTTTAGAAACACCCAATATAGATAAGTTAGCAAAAGGCGGACTTGTTTTTGATCAGGCAAGAAATATGGGATCTATGAATGGAGCTGTTTGTACACCTTCTAGACACATGATTATGTCTGGTAGAACAGTTTGGAATTTACCTAAAAGTGCAGAAGATCAAAAAAATAATGAATATAACGAAATAGAAGATTCTACCATGGGTGCTGTTTTTAATAATGCAGGTTACAATACCATGCGTACATGTAAAAAAGGAAATTCGTACCCAAATGCTAATAAACAATTTACGGTTGTAAAAGATGCTACTAAAAGAGGAGGGACAGAGGAAACCGGAAGTGCGTGGCACTCTAAACAAGTTTTAAGGTATTTATCAGAAAGAGAAACAACTAAAGAAGCGGCTCCTTTTTTAATTTACTTTGGATTTTCTCATCCGCATGATACCAGAAATGGTACTCCTGAATTATTAGCTAAATACGGAGCAGTAAACCATAAGGATAAAAATAAGGTTCCTGCTTTAAGTGAAAAACAACCCCAACTTCAGGATAATTATTTAGAAGAACACCCATTTTTTCATGGACATCCAAAACTTCGAGATGAAGAGCGTGTAAGTGGTGTTTGGAAAAATAGAGATGAAAATACGGTAAGAAATGAATTAGGACGTGAGTATGCTTGTTCAGAAAATATAGACATACAAATTGGTAAAGTATTAGATAAGTTAGAAGCGATGGGGGAGTTAGATAATACCTATATTATTTATACATCCGACCACGGAATGTCTATTGGGAGACATGGTTTAATGGGGAAACAGAATTTATACGAACATACATGGCGTGTTCCATTTATTATAAAAGGACCTGGAATTGAAGCAGGAAAAAGAGTAAAAGGAAATATATACCTTTTAGATGTATTACCAACTTTATGTGATTTAGCAGGTATCGAAATTCCAAAAACGGTACAAGGAAAAAGTTTTACATCCGTAATAAAAGGAGAAAAAGAAGAAGTTAGAGATGTAATGTATGGTGTGTATGCAGGAGGAACAAAACCAGGAATGAGAACCGTTAAAAAAGGCGATTGGAAATTGATTAAATACGATGTAATGGATGGTGCAGTGAGAGAAACTCAACTTTTTAATTTAGCGAAAAACCCTAATGAATATTTACCAGAACATCATAAGAATGGTGAGATGGAGACCGATTTAGCAGAAAATCCAAAGTATGCAGAAAAATTGGCTGAGATGGAGGCTTTGTTGTTGGAACAGATGGTAGCAAATGATGATCCATACAGATTATGGAACCAGCCACAGATCCATTAAATAAAAATATCTAAAATGAAGTATAACTACTTAATATTAACGTCTATTTGCCTATTATTTCTAATTGTAAGCTGTGATAGGAGTAAGAAAGATGTTGTAAATGAGAACATCATAAAGTTGCCATTAACTGAAATATACGGCTATGGTCCTTTTAAGTCTGCTATGGGTGGTATGTCTCCGTATTCTGAATCTGAGAATAATCCATGGAAAAAGACAGAGCTCAAAACCGTTGGAATTCCTAGCAGCTGGACAGATGTTAAAGTAGGGGATATTAATACAGATATCTATCAATTGGTGTTTGAAAGTTACCATACTAATGCTATTACAAAAGCGTATTATGAGCAACTTCAGAATAATTGGAATTGGATTCCCGATTCTCTAAATTTATCGAAAGCACCTATTAAAACGAAGATCGCTTTTGCATTCGGAAAAGATTCAATAGGTGAGCTGCAAATGATTGTGGACACGAATAATAATCTTGATTTCTCTGATGATAAGATATTTAAACCTACAGAAATAGACCCCAAGGTTAAATTTGATAACGATTCTTTAGCTAAAGCAAATGTGAAAGACGTGAACTTTGAACGTTTTGTAAATAACGAAATAACCACCATTAGTGCACCGTTACTTATTGTATATATGAAAGAATACAATATGTTTTTAAGTAATTTTCCTCAGTATGCAACAACGAGCTTAGAAGGTGTAGCATTGGCGGTAGCTTCAAATGGTTTTAAAAATTTATCTTACGATAATTCAGAACTGGTTACTATAAATAGTATTCCAAGTGAAGGTAAAGCAGATGAAAATGTTATAATTCTAGAAAATGAATACATCGAAATTAATGGTAATACATATAAAAATCGAGGTGTAAATAAGAATGAAAATGTATTGGTTTTAGAGAAAATGAAAGAACCCAAAGATCAATTATTTTCTGCTCAAGTCGGATATAAAGCCTTTCCTTTTTCAGGTAAAGAATTTAGTACAGGAGCATCGGTTTCTTTGGAAGGTTTAAAAGGAAAATATGTGTTACTCGATTTTTGGGCAACATGGTGTGGGCCATGTATTCAAGAACTTCCGAATCTTAGAGCATTTTATGAAAATACAGCGCGTTCTAAATTTGAAATCGTAAGTATAATAGGGGACAGTGCTCCTGAAGATGTCACCAAAATGATTGAAAAGTATAGCATTTCATGGCCACAAATTTTTACAGATGACTCCAACCGCATTAAAGAGCAATATGGTATAAGAGGATATCCTACAACATTTCTAGTAAACCCTGATGGTGTTATTATTGCCAAAAACTTAAGAGGAAAAGACTTGGAACAAAAAATTGAAGAATTAATAAAAGAGTAGTTGCCCATTGGCAAATTGCAACCTATAAAAGCCGCCTTAATTCAATTTTGAATTAAGGCGGCTTTATGTTTTATTGTTTGAAAAATAACTTATTTAATATCGGCTGACGTTTTAATTTTAGCTAAACCACTTTCTATGGTATGTTTCTGAGATTCTAAAATGGTTTTCGTGCTTAACGGTAAATCCGTTTCATTAATGATATCCTGATACTCTTCTACCGAAGCTTTTTCACCACGAATGGCTTCCTCAAGCATGGCTCCTTCGTTATTTGTCGCAAAAGCCGATTTAATATCCACCCACGTTCTGTGTGCTTGTCCAGTAATACTTCCACCTTTATTAATGTCCTGGCCATAGGCTGCGAGTTCCTGCTTTAATTCATGTCCGAAGGTTAAACGCTCTTGAGATTTTCTTTTAAAGTAATTTTTAAGAGGCGTTTCTGTTACGTTTTCGGCAGCTTTAGTAAACCCTTTTTCTGCATCGTAAGTTTTCTCTAATAAAGCGTTTAATTTGTTTCCAATATTATCTGTGTACGTATTCATAGTTTTAATGTTTTTGATTAATATTTACTAAATGAACTCTGGTTAATTGTGTTCATCTGTTATCAAAATTACAAGAAGTGTGTCTTTCTAATTATTGCAATCAAATTAAAAATTAGCTTTAAACAGATTCTAGTACATAAAGAATTATAAAACAGGAAATTATCAATACTTGAAAATTTCGCACAAAAAAAGACTGCCTTTTCAGACAGTCTTTAAATAAGATATTGTAAATAACTCTGCTTATTGCTTCATTATCTTTTTAACGGTTACTTTACCTTCATTTTCCATTTTAACAAGATATAATCCGTTAGCAAAGCGACTTAAATTAATCGTTTGCTCGTTAGAAATAACTTGTTTAGAAAGTATTTGTTTTCCTGTAATATCATATATATCTACTTTAGCACCCATTCCATTTTTAATGTTTAAAATATTAGTTACGGGATTAGGATACATAAATACAGTCTGATAGTCATTGTCATCTATCGATAATACTGAGTCTTCATTAAACATTAACCAATTTATGTTTCCAAGATTTTCTGAATCTCCTTTAAATACAAGGTAAATATCATGAGTCCCTTCTACTGTAGTTATGTTTTTAGAAATGGTTGCCCATGTCGTTAAACCTCCTGTATTTGGTACCGTTAGAGTAGAAATAAGTGTTCCGTTATAATCGTCTAAACGTATCTCTACACTATTTCCCGCATACATAGAAGCCAATCTTAAAGAGATAGAAGCGGCAGCACTAATATCTAAATCGTTGTACATAACCCAATTTTCGTTTTGTAAATCGCTGACTTCATCTTCACCATCTACATCAGTTGTAACTGTAGTTTGTATGCTTTTAGATAAACTGTAATCTTCAGCTTCAATTCTTACAAAAGGCTCATATGAATCTATAATTTCTAAACTTGAAAAATGGAACCAGTTTATATTACAAACATTCTTACTGGTTTCTGTACTGAAAATAAAATAGACATCATGCGTTCCTTCAATGCTGGTAATATTTCCGCTTACCGTTTCATAATTGTACCAACCTCCAGTGTCATATAGGTTAATAATGCCAATAAGTTCACCATCTGCAGCACCCGTTCTAACTTCAATAAATGCATCGTTGTAAACGGAACCTATACGCGCACTTACACTTTTAACTCCAGTTAGATCTACGTCGTTAAACATAACCCAATCTCCAGGAACGATACTTCTTAAATCTTCTCCACCATCTACATCTGGAGTTGTTTTTACACTAGGGTCTCCTTGCTGGTTGTCGTAATCTTCAGCTTCTAATCTTTCAAAAGGATTTTGGTAAAGCTTGAATTGCATCCAGTTTAGATTAACTAGGTCGTTTCCTTCTCCTTTAAAAATCATATAAATATCGTGTTCGCCAGAAACTGCTTTTAGCGTTACCGAAATGGTCGTCCAAGAATCGTTAGCGCTTGTATTTGGTACATCTATATATGAAAATAGTTGTCCATCTAGAGCATCTAATCTAAGTTCAATTTTCGCATTATCACTAGCACTTGCAACTCTTAAATCTAAACTATAGGCATCTGTTATATTTAAACCTTTAAACATAATCCAGTCGCCATCTTGAATATCTCCAACTTGGTCTGTTCCTGTTTTGTCTGTAGTTGTCACTGTTTGTGTTCCCTCCTCTGAATCGAAATATTCTGCTTCAAACTGAGAGAATGGATCTATTGGAGCTCTTACAAAAGCATCAGAAAACTGGAACCAATTGATGTTACATACATTAGAACTTTCTGTAGTTGTATAAATTAAATATACATCGTAAATACCTGTAACATCTTCAATATATGCGCTTGCTGTTTCATAAATATTCCAATTTTTTGTATTTGGAACGTCTATAACTCCAATAAGCATTCCGTCTGGTGCATTTATACGTACTTCTACCTTTGCATCGTCGTATTGAGTAGATAAACGCGCGTTTATACTTTTTACATTTGTTAAATCCAGACCGGCATACATGCTCCAGTGTCCAGGTTTAATACTCCCTAAATTTTGTCCGCCACCTTCATCGCTATTGTTTCCAATTTTTGGACCACTGGAGTCTGTAAAATCTTCAGCTTCAATTTTTACAAAAGGATCTGTAGATTCTACGATGTTTATTTTTGAAATGGTATACACGTTATCAGCGCTAGTCGATTTTCCTTCAATAATTAACTCTATAGTTTGTCCTGTTAATCCCGTTACAGCTCCAGCAGTTTCAGAAGGAATACCTGTGTTTTCAGAAATAGACATACGTGCTCCGCCATCTAATTTATAATACATATTAAGATAGTCTGCCGACGTTAATGTTTCTGTTCCTGAAAAGGTGATATAAGCGTTTACACTAGATACACAACTAATATCTATTAAACCAGAAGTCCATTCTTTTTCTTCATTTTGAACAGTAAAAACATCAGGGTTGAAAGGAAGTGCGCATGGATTTACAAAATCTTCGCCTTGTAAAAGCATCCAGTTAAAAAGCCAATCTGATGAATTAGATGTTAATTTTAATGTATGCGTTCCTGCGGCAAGGTATGCAGCAGGCGCATTTACAGTCGTCCAAGTTGATGCACTTCCTGTAGCAGGAAACGTTACTTGTTGTAGATCTTCTCCATTTAATTGCATACTAAAATCACCATCTTCTGAAGCGCTAGCAACACGAAAACTAAAAGCATAAGTCGCCGATTTTTCGATGTTGAATGTATATTCCATCCAATCGTTAGCTTCGATCGCGGTAACTTGATCTGCTCCACTAGTATCTGTGGTAGTTTCTGTTTCTACACCGCTCATATCAGAATAGGCTTCTCCTTCTATGGTAAGACTGCCTTGTAACGTAATAATAAATGTTTCTGCAACTATTTGTCCGCAATCATTAGTGTAAGTTACGTTATATTCACCAGCAGCTGTGGCATCAATATTTGTGATTTCTACAATACGTGCGTTAGATGTAAAGCCATTTGGACCTGTCCAATTCCAGTTTCCACCAAATTCAGGTTGAGGTTGTAATCGGGCTGTATTTCCTGGGAAAACATCTAAATCTGTATCTTCAGTTAAGCTTAATGAAATACCTAAGGCATTCAATTCTTCTACAAAAGGATCTATAGGAACTACAGCACATTCTAAAGCGAGATCTAGCCAATTAAAATTCCAATCGGCACTTTGCGATGTAATTCTTAAGGTATGTGTTCCTGATTCTAAAAAGAATGGTGTTGCAGAGTTTATGGTTGTCCAAGTCGCATTATCTCCTGTGGCATCAAAACTTACTTGTTCTAAAGTATCATCGCCAGAGGTTAATGTGAATTCGCCTGAGTTTGCACTAGCAATACGGTAACCTATAGTATACGTTCCGCTTAATTGTACATCGATGTCGTATTCTACCCAATCTCCAGAAGCAATGTTTGTAACCTGATTTGTTCCATCGTCATCTGTAGTGTCTTCAACAGAAACACCTTCCATATTAATATAATCTTCAGCTTCAATTTTTGAAACAGAAACAGCAGTATGTACAACATTATTATTCTGACCTAAATCGGTTACCATCCCACCAGATTGTCCAGTAATATAAGACGTATCTTCACTTAAGTGTACAGCAAAGTTGGTTTGGTTATCAATTTGAATAGTACTTGCAGTAAAATCATCCTGGTTATTTAAGCTGTTTCCTAACGTACTAATGTGATTTCTTTCGCCACCGAACTTAATTTTTAAGTCTTGATCTAAAACTAAACCAGGAGCGCTTTTTAGAACAATGTTATGATTACTTCCACCAATATAAGCAACACTACCTTCTCCATTATAATAAGGACCTTCTGCAGGAATAATAGTGATTTCGGCATCAAAATTTTTATCATTTGTATAGGTTGAAGAATATACAGGGCCATAGGCACAATCTGCATAAGAATCGACTACAGTTCCCGTTCCTAAAGAGAATCCGTTTTCACAACCAATTGCTGTGGTCCCTTCTACATATTTAGTACCTGTAGCATGAGCCAATGTAACTCCTGTTCTTAAGTTTTTAATTGTACAGTTTTTTACGGTTACGTTATTTGTTCCTCTGCTGTATTCTACTCCATCTATAATAGTCTCTCCACCATTATAGGCACGTATACCAGCTTCCCCCGTACTTTTCATATAACCAGGAGGTAATTTATAACCCCAAACGGTATAAAAATCGATTAAATCGGCAGGTGAACCTGTACCTGCTTCAGCTAGCATATCGTCTGTAGATCGCATTTCTCCTTCTAAATAACAATCCTCTATTATAGGATTATTTGCAGCTTGCATAAACATACAATGTCCGTAGGTTCTATGAATTATAGTAACGCCTTTTGCATGGTTAGATTCACCACGAATTAAGAATGCACTATGTTTGTTGTGTTTAATGGTGTAAGTACCTCCTTTACCAAAAGCATCTCCATAGCCATAAGGAAAGGATCCTTTTGCTGTAATATGAAAACCTTCAATTCTATTGAAGGATCCATCCATGGTAATATTACAGGCACCGTTTTTAGGAAAATCATTAACACTACCTAAGTCTACTAAAGTTAAATTTTTAAGAACATTGTTGTTACCTGTTGTTTGAACCTCATAAAAATTATCATAAGAACCAGAGTATGCATTAAATACTGCAGTTTCTACATTAATAGTAACGCCTGTAAAATCGTAAACACTATTATTACCTGATATTAATAAGAGTACATAATTTTTTCTACCTAAGAATTCTGTGTAATCAGGAAATAATCCGTTTTGAATATCTTCTGGAGTAACAGTATAAGTACCGGGTGTTAAGGTTACTTTTACATTATCTTGCTTTAGATATGGCAGGAGTTCCGTTAAAGAGTTAACAGTAACTTGAGAATAAGAAATACTGCTAATAGATAAAAAAAAGAGGGTAAATAAAATTTTAGTTTTTACTACTAATTTTCCATGTGTTTTCATGGCATACTTTGTGAATTTTGTTTCCATACTAAATGTGTTAAATTAAATTAAATTTATTTTTTATTTAATGTTAGATACGTGTAGATTTTTATAAACCTATTTTAGTAGAGATTATAGATGATAAAATCAATAAAAAAAAGAACCTAACTCTAAACAAAATATAAATATGATTGATGCTCTTTTTTTTGTATTCATAAACATATAAAGAGCTCTTTTAAAATTATTTAATTAATAGTTTTACAACTATAATACATTGTTCAATATTTATAATTTATTACTCTTTATAGTTTTTTACATAGTAAAGTGTTGATTTTTTGATGTTTTACGTTTTTTTTTTTAGGAGGAGAGAAAAAAGTATAGGTTTTTTTGTAAATACTATTGATAAAAAAAGAAACTTTTGAAAATTCAACTAAAACTCTTCTTTTAAACTTTAAATAAGTAGAATTCTTTTTTCTAAATTATAATTTCACTTTTTTTGTTTAGTGTTTATTATTAATTTCTACGATTTTATTTATCAGATTTAGTGTCTATTTTCTTCAATTTAATGATAAGTTATATTAAAAGAACTATAATTTATAGGTCTTAAAATTAGCATATTATAGTTTTATATAAATTTAAAAATGCATTATGATAATCTGTATGCTAGAGTTTCTAAAAACTTTATTTTCCTTTTATCTCATCATTTTATGTTAACCTAAAACTATTTAATTATGAAAAAACATTACTTTTTAAAGTTTACGATGCTTATCGCTTTCTTTACTTTTTTACCAACATCACTAAAAGCTGCAGATGAAAATGTACCTTTAGGAGGAGACATTCAAAACGCAATAAATATTGTAGCAGATAGCGGAGGTGGTATTGTTACTTTAGCAAAAGGAACACACATTGTAACAGTACCTTTAAGAATGAAAAGTAATGTTACTTTACAAGGAGAAGGTTACCGAGAAAGTTTAATAAAAACGAACGATCATATTCAGATTATTATAGCCGATTCTGAAGGATTAGTTAACCTTGTTATTCAAAACTTAGCTATTGAAGGTATTAATAGTGTAAGTGGCGGAGGTATACAAATTACTTCTCAAGGAGTAGATCACAATAGTATAAAGATTCTTAACGTACATTGCTATAATACAGGTTGGGGAGTACATATTAAAGGAGCTAAAAAATTAGTTGTAGAAGATTGCTTGTTTGAAGGTAATGGTGCAATAACCAAAGAAGGCTATGCACATAATATGTATTTAAGACGTGTATATGGTGCAGAAGTAAAAAATAGTCAATTTATTAATTCTATTACAGGTAACGGTATTAATATTTCTTACAGTGAAGATATTAATATCTATAACTGTAATATGTCTGGAAACTATTTTAGAGGTGTTCGTGCGGCAAATACAGATGGATATTTAGTGCATGATTGTATTGTTAATAATAATGGTAATGCAGGAATCCTTGCTAATTCAGAAGGAGTACCAACAACCAATATAGATATCAAAAGAAACTGTGTTTCTAACAATGTTTTAGATGGTATTCGTGGTGTAAATGGAGCTACAGGAATTGTTTATGATAATAATTCTTACGGAAATGGAACTGATTATAGTCTACCTAATGCAGTATTACAATCAGGTAACACCACAGATGAAAGTATAAGTTGTGTGTATGATGATACTAAAAGCGTAAGCTTGTCTGCTGTATCTGGAGATGATATGATCTTTTTAGATTGGGGACTTAAAAATATGATTCCAGTAAGACAAGATGTGTTTAGAGATACAGATTCAAATCCAAGTGGGCGTAAATTAATTGCATCAAAAGTTGAAGGTGTTAATTATGTTGATACAAATGCAGAAAATGGAGTAACCTATTGGTATTGGGTTAAAGCTTCTGATGAAAATGGTTCAATAAACTCTAATGTAGCAAGTGCAACTGCAGTAAATGTAGATGGATTAATTATTCTTACAGCATTAAAAGGCGATAGTAAAGCAATCTTAAACTGGGAGATGGAAGGAATCATTTTAGGTAATCAGGAAGTATATAGAAATACAGATTCAGATGCTACTACAAGAACCTTATTAGCTAGTAATATTGAAGGTGAAACATATACAGATGAAACTGTAGAAAATGGTACCGAATATTGGTATTGGATTGTTGCTACAGATATTTCTGGAGAAAGTACAGATTCTAATGCTGTAAATTTAACGCCAGCAGTGCCAAATCCAAGTGTAATACTTAATGCTTACCCTGCTAATAATGCCGTTTTACTTAAATGGGAATTAAAAGATATCACTTTAGGAGATCAAGATATTTTTAGAGATACAGATTCAGACCCAAGTGGTAGAGTTTCAATAGCAAATAACGTTTCTGGTGATAGTTATACGGATAATACCGCAGAAAATGACACAGAATATTGGTATTGGATTAAAGCAACAGATGTGTCTGGAGTTAGTACAAATTCAGAAGCCGTTAATGCAACTCCAGTTCTTATGGAGCCAAAAATTACACTAACCACAGTGGCAGGAAATGAATTTGTGACTCTAAATTGGGATATTCAAGATATAAATGTTCAAAATGTAGGTATTTTTAGAGATACAGATTCTAATGCAAGCGGACGTAAATTAGTAGCAAATGGTGTAACCGGAGGATCTTTTACAGATAGTAGCGTAGAAAATGAAACCGAGTATTGGTATTGGCTTAAAGTAACAGATGTTACTGGAGCAAATATAAATACCGATGCAATTTATGCATTACCAAGTAGAACACTTTCTGTTTCTAAGGAGATAAATAAAAGTAACGCTTTACGTTTTTATCCAAATCCGGTAAATGATAAAGTTACTCTTCATATGCCAGCATCTGAGTTTAATAGGTATACTGTTTTTGATATTAATGGTAGAACTACATCAAGCGGATCTATAGCTAACGAACAAATAGAATTAGATATTAATATGAGCCATTTATCAAAAGGAATTTATATGATTTCTGTACAAGGAAACCAAAATTCAAAAGTTTTAAAAGTGGTTAAAAACTAATTTTAAAATATAAATAAAAGAAAACCATTAATCTTATTATGATTTTGTTTTGAATGGAAGATTAAAAGGTTTGTCTTAAAATTATTCTATAATGAAAAAAAATATAATTTATTTAACAATTCTGTGCTTTACAGTAATAAATACAATTCAAGCACAGTTTGTACACCCAGGAATTACGCATAAAACATCCGATTTAGATCGAATGAAAGCTATGGTAGAAGCAGAAATAGATCCTTGGTTTTCTTCTTATAATCAAATGGTTTCCGATTCAAAATCAGCATATGATTACACTGTTAAAGGAAATCTTTCTTTTACGGAATTAGGTCGTGATAATGGGACTAATTACAGTGCTTGGAATAGTGATATTAGAGCTGCCTATTACAATGCCATGCGTTGGTATATTGAGGGAGATAGTAGACATGCAGATAAAGCTATCGAAATTTTTAATGCATGGGTAAATATTGAATCTGTAACAAGTAATGGAACAACGTCTTTAAGTGGTGGTGTTGCTTATATTATGATCGAAGCTGCAGAAATTGTTAAAAACACTTATACAGGTTGGTCTGATAGTGATAGGAAAAAATTTGAAGATATGTTGGTATTTCCTGGATATTCAAATACAGAAATTCCAGAAGGTATATCAAATTCATATGGTTCTTTTTATTGGCAAGCTTTTCAAGGGGATCCTGTTAGGCATGGAAACCAAGGACTTTCTGGTTGGCGTACAGTTATGGCTATGGGTATTTTTTTAGATAATGAAATTATGTACGATCGCGCTTTAAGATATGTTAAAGGAGAACCACACAGAGCAGATGATTTGGCGTATCCTGCAGGTCCAAATACAAGTAAAGAAATTACAGATACTAACGATTATGCAGATACGTATAGTATTACAAGAGGCTATGATATTGAAGATTATGGGTATAATGAACTTATGGTAAATTATATAGATGATAATGGTCAATGTCAAGAAAGCTCAAGAGACCAACAACATACAGCTTTTGGTATAGGTTTATTAACATCTATGGCAGAAATGGCTTGGAATCAAGGAGAAGATCTTTACGGGTTTACAGATGATAGATTATTACTTGGGTTAGAATATAACATGAGGTATAACGTATCTGCAATAGCGTCTTTTGATGATCAATTAACTCCATGGGTACCAACAGTAAGTTCAGGGGAATTTAAAGAGGGGTTTGATAGAACAGGAAGATGGTACTCTAAAGCGATGAGTCCGATTGGAGTAGGAGAATTTAGTGGTATTCGACCAGTTTTTGAAATGCCAATAGCTCATTATTTAGGAAGAGGTTTAAAATCGGAAGAAGAGGTTAAATGGATTATTAGAGCTCGTGATAAAGCAATAGAATTATCAGGTTATGAAGATGCCGGTTGGACTAACGATGCTATTGGTTGGGGAGCACTTTCTGCTCGTAGACCTATGTATTGTTTTGGAGACCCAATAAGTGGTTTTACTTTAGAAGGTTTGCCTATTTATACAATGCATGATATAATTAATACCATTGAAGCGGAAAATTTTGATTATGATCCGATTAAAAAAGGAGAAGGACGTGTGTATCATGATAAATCTATAGGGAATTCAGAAGGAAACTATCGTGCTTTCGATAACGTTGATATGGAAGATTTAGGAGATGAAAACTATGCAATTACATCTATAGAATCTGGAGAATGGCTTACGTATACAATTTCGGTTACAGAAACAGCTATTTATAATATGACTATAACTTATGCCGCTTCTAAAGCAGATGGAACCATAAAATTTAATTTTGCAGGAGAAGATAAAACCGGAGATGTAATAGTTCCGTTTGATGCATCTAATTCTACAGGAGATTCAGATTGGAAAACAATTGTAATTGCTGAAGATATATTATTGAACAAAGGTGTACAAAGCTTAAAGATTGAGTTTTCAGGAACATCTGAAGCTTTTAAATTAGATAACTTTAAACTTTCTAAAACAGCAACAGTAAAAGAAGATCAAGATATTCAATTTTTTACGCTTTCACATAAAGTAGTAGGAACAGAAGATTTTAATCCAGCAGCCAAAGCAAGTTCTGGTTTAGAGGTTAGTTATTCAAGTTCAGCTCCTTCAGTAGCAACTGTAGTAGATGGTAAAATACATGTTGTAGGTAGTGGAAGAACGATAATAACAGCAAATCAAATTGGTAATGAATCCTATAATCCAGCGATAGCTGTAACGCAAGAATTAGATGTTGTAAATGAAATAGGAGGTACAAAAACCTTAATTGTAGATGCAGATAGTTATGTTCATGAAAGTAAATCAAATTCTAATTTTGGTGATGGAGGAAGTATGGTTACAAAATTGTCTGCACGTTTTATTTATTTAAAATTTGATTTAAAATCTATACCAGGACCAATTATTTCGACAAAACTAAGAATGTATCAACGAACTAGCTTTACAGATACGCGTACAGTTTATGATGTTGCAGATGATAATTGGATAGAATCTGAAATAACATGGAATAATAAACCTGCGTTTGAAAATGAAAGGTCTAGTATTATTACAACGCCTTCTACTTGGAATGAGTGGGAAGTATCGTCATACGTTGCTCAAGAATATAATAATGATAAAATGGTGACTTTTGCTGTAAGAGATCCTGCAGATAGTGGTATTGGAATCGATTATTATAGTAAGGAAAGTGATTTAAATCTTGCTCCAGAATTAATTATAGAATATTACGATTCTTCTTTAAGTTTAGATAATGAAGAAATAGCTGTTGCATTATATCCTAACCCAATTAAAAATATACTTAATATTTCTTTATTGTCAGCAAATTTTAATTTGGAAGAATCAGAAGTTATATTGAGTACTATTAACGGACAAGAAGTATTAAAAATGAAGTTAGAATCTACCAAATCTCAATTAGATTTATCTAAGTTTAATAGTGGTATTTATATTTTAACAATTAAAGATTCATCTAAAATAATGAATAAAAAAATTGTGAAGTTATAATTACTGATTAGATAATTTATATATAAAAACGAAGCTATTTAGCTTCGTTTTTTGTTGAATTAAATTCAATAAAATAGATCGTTTTTTAGTGCTTCTTGTTATTTTAGTTTGTGCTGTTTAGTTGTAAAATAAAAAGATATTAAAAAATTTATTTTGAAGAAATATCAGCATTTAAAAGGATTAAGTAGCTATTATAATTAAAATGAGTAATAAGTTATAGTCTAGTAATTATAATTTATATGGATTTTAATAATGATTCTATAATATTACATAAGTAAATAAAATAAAGCTTTTCTATGGATTAAAACCTGTAAATGAGTTTCATCATAAAATATAATAAAGTCACATTTAACTATGAATTTAAGAAGTATTATAAATTGTTTTTTTAAACGTTATCTTCTAATAAATATATTGTTTTTTAGTTGTACACAATTGCTTTTAGCTAATGTAAAAGTACATGCACTTTTCTCAGACCATATGGTTATTCAACGAGATGCAACCGTACCTATATGGGGTTGGGCAGATATTAATGAAATTGTAACTATAGAGACTAGTTGGGGCGCAAATGCACAAGTAATAACAGATAAGAAAGGTAATTGGAAGGCGTTTTTAAAAACACCAAAAGCAGGCGGACCACACAATATTACTGTTTACTCTAAAAATAGAATTGTAATTAAAGATATATTATCTGGAGATGTTTGGTTATGTACCGGACAGTCTAATATGGATTTTGCAATGTCTAAATTTTTAAATGATGCAAAAGATCCAAAACATCAGCCTTTAGTAAACTATATTAGAAATGAAGTTAAAACGGCAAATGACAATTGGATTAGACACATAGAAGTACCACAAACTACTTCTTTGTTCGATAAGAAAAAGAACTTTAAAGGGAATTGGGTTTCTGTAAACCCAGAAGATATTGGTAAGATTACTGCAACAGGATATTTCTTTGCAAAAGAGATACGCAAACAAGTTGATGTTCCTATTGGTTTATTAGAATGCTCCTGGGGAGGAACCAGAATTCAACCTTGGTTATCTGAAGAAGCGTATTTAGAAGATGAAAATATGAAAGCTTATTTTGAAGCAAGTAGAGTTAAATCTAAAGCAACTATAAAGAAAATGGAAGCCAAAGATTATGTTGATTTAGAATATCAGAAAAAAATAAAAATTTGGACACAAAACGGAGAAAAAGGCAGAAAACCTAAACCTTTAAAAAATCCGAAGGATAATATGCAGTTAGAAGCGACATTACATAATGGCATGTTGTCATCAATAATTCCATATGCAATTAAAGGATCAATTTGGTATCAAGGAGAAAGTAATGCTGGGTATTTACCAGAAGAATATGAAAATTATTTAACAACAATGATACGTAGTTGGAGAGCAGAATGGGCACAAGGAGATTTTCCCTTTTATTGGGCTCAATTGGCTGCATGTAATAGAAGTTCTAAAAAGAATGATTTAGGATGGTCTACGGTTAATGATCAGTTAAGAAGAACCTTAAAAGTAAAAAATACAGGAATGGCTGTTTTGTATGATATTGGTGAACCTAAAGATATACATCCACATAATAAAATGGATGCAGGAAAAAGATTAGCATTATGGGCTTTAGAGAAAGATTATAACATAAGAATACCTGCTGTAAGCGGACCTTTGTATCAATCTAAAAAGATTGTAAAGAATAAAATTCAAATTAAATTTAAAGAAGTTGGTTCTGGTTTAATGACTGCTTCTAAAGAATTATTAAATGATGCTGTAGCCGTTAATCAACCTTTAAAAAGGTTTGAAGTTCTAAACGAAAAGGGTATTTGGATAAAAGCAAATGCTAAAATAATTTCTAAAAACAAAATAGAAGTTTGGAGTGAAAATGTTTTAAAGCCAAAAGAAGTTCGTTATGCTTGGGCTGCAAACCCAGAAGGCGCAAATTTATATAATATAGAAGGGTTACCTGCAGCTATATTTAGTACAGAAAAGTAATTGATTATCATTAAAAAAAAGATTAATATGATTAAATGTAATTTATATAAACAAAGTTTAAAACCTTTAGTATTAGTAGCTTTGATATCTGTAAGTAATGTGTCTTTTGCTCAGAAAGTAGATTTAACGTACAGTACAGCAACAAAACGTTGGGTTAAAGCAAAACGATTTTTACAAAAAGACAATACTACAGCAACAAATATCACAATTTATACAGATACGTTATTGCAAGAAATAGATGGCGTTGGTGGGGCTTTTAATGAGTTAGGTTGGGATGCTTTAAGTGCCTTGCCAAAAGAAGCATCTAAACAAGTTTTTAAAGATTTATTTTCTAAAGAAGGAGCCAATTTTTCTATGTGTAGAATTCCGATTGGAGCCTCTGATTATGCGTTAAGTTATTACTCGAGTAACGATGTACCAGAAGATTTTGAAATGAGAGATTTTAATATTGACAGAGATAAATATATCTTAATTCCGTATTTAAAAGAAGCGTTAAAAGTAAATCCAGATTTGCAAATATGGGCATCGCCTTGGTCTCCGCCAGCATGGATGAAAGTAAACGAACATTACGCAATGAGAAGCGGCAATTTTGAAAATGCTATTGAAGGAAATAAAATGAATCTTGGAGCAGAAATCAATAATAATGCAACAGCTTTTAAAATGCAAGAAAGGTATTTAAAAGCGTATGCATTGTATTTTTCTAAGTTTGTAAAATCTTATAAAGAAGCAGGAGTTAATTTGTTTGCAATTATGCCGCAAAATGAAGTCGCATTTCAACCAAACTGGCCAAGTTGTACTTGGAGACCAGAAGATATGGCGTATTTTATTAATGATTTTTTAGGTCCTCAATTTAAAAATGATAAATTAAATACAGAAATTTGGTTAGGTACTGTAAACTCTAGTAATCCTAATTATGTAAAAACAATTTTAGATTACAAATCTACAGCTGATTATATTTCTGGAGCAGGTTTTCAATGGGGAGGTGCAAAAGCAATACCAACTGTACATAAAAAATTTCCAGATTTAAAGTTGATGCAAACAGAAAATAAATGTGGAGAACATGAAAATGATTGGACTTCTGTAGAAAGATCTTGGAAAGACCTTGTGCATTATTTTAATAATGGCTCAGGTTCTTATATGTATTGGAATATGGTTTTAGATGAAACAGGAAAAAGTGCTTGGGGTTGGCCTCAAAACTCTATGGTAGTTGTAGATAAAGCATCCAAAAACGTTACTTATACAGATGAGTTTTATTTGTTTAAACATTTGTCTCATTTTGTACAACCAGGAGATCATTATTTAAAATCATCCGAAGGAAAAAATCACATGGCATTTCAATTAAAAGATGGTAGAGTAGTGGTATTAGCCTATAACCCTAAAGAATCTGTAGATACTTTAAATTTAAAAATTGGTAGTAAATCAGTTACTGTAAAGGTAGAAGCAAAATCAATTAATACTATTGTTCTTACAGAATAATATCAGTCTATTAAAAATAAAACTCACTAAAATAAATATAAAAATGAATATAATAAAAAAGATAATTTTTGGATTAATTTTTGGTTTTGCCTTTATGGTTAACGCACAAAAAAATATTAAAGTTGATGTAAAAAAAGACGGAGAAGTTTTTGATCATTATTGGAGTAAAATGGTTGGTGCTGGTAGAGCTAATGAAGGTTTAAGAGCTGGTTGGTTAGAACAATTAGAGCAAGTTCAAAAAAATGCAGGATTTGAATATGTTCGTTTTCATGGAATTTTTCATGATGATATGTTTCCGGTAATTATAGAAAAAGGAAAAACAGTTTATAACTGGCAATATATTGATGATTTATTTGATAGAATGTTAGATTTAAAAGTAAAACCTTTTGTAGAATTGGCTTTTTTACCAACAAGTATGGCGGCTAAAGATTCTAAAACTGTTTTTTGGTGGAAAGCAAATATTACACCAGATGAGCAGTCTTTTGAAAAATTCCACGATTTAGTAAAAGCTTTTACACAACACTGTGTAGATCGTTACGGAATTGATGAGGTTTTAACGTGGTATTTTGAGGTTTGGAACGAACCTAATTTATATAAATTATTTTGGGACGGAACAAAATCTCAATATTTTGAATTGTATAAACAGTCTGTAACAGCCGTTAGATCTGTAGATAATCGATTAAAAGTTGGTGGACCATCTACAAGTAATTTTGTGCCAGATACACGTTTTGATGGAGAAATAATTGATGATGAAGCTTCTGAAGCAGTTTTTGCAGCAAAGGATATTAATACTTTAGATTGGCATGGTGTATGGATTGAAGATTTTTTAGAGTATTGTAAAAAAGAAAATTTGCCAGTAGATTTTATCAGCTGTCATCCTTACCCAACAGATTATGCTTTTAATCCAGAAACAGGAAAAGGAAAAGGATTAACAAGACATGTGCAATCTGTAAAAGAAGATTTAGAGTGGATAAATAAAACAGTAAAAGAAAGTGCTTTTCCGGATATAGAAATACACCTTACAGAATGGCATACAAGTCCAAGTAGTAGAGATGATATGCATGATCGTTTGCCTGCTGCAGCTTATATTGTAAAATCTAATTTAGATTGTATTGGTTTAACTAATTCTTTAGCTTTGTGGACTTTTACTGATATTTTTGAAGAAAAAGGAGGAGCATCAAGTATATTTCATGGAGGTTTTGGTATGATAAACTTTCAAGGTTTGGTAAAACCATCGTATCATGCATACAGAATGTTACACCAATTAGGTGATCAAAAATTATATAAGGATGATTATTTATTTGTAAGTAAAAAATCGTCTAATGGTAATGTTGTAGCTTTAGCATATAATTATCCGGAAGAATATGAAAATGCTGTACCTTCTGGTAGAGATAAAAGAGAAAAAGGGACAAATAAAGCATTAAACTTTTCTTTAAAAGGATTAAAAGCAGGAACACTATTTAAAATGGAAATTTTAGATAAAGATCATGGAAATATTCATAATTTTTGGGAGGATATGGGAAAACCAGAACCACCAACAAGAGAAGAAATTAAATTGATGAAAGAATATGCAAATACAATGAAAACATCATATGTAAAAGCAGATAAAAATGGGGTATTAACTATAGATCATCAAATAACTCCTTGGAGTTTGGTGTTAATTCAACAAATAAATTAAATGAGAAAATATATTGTAAAAGGAAGAGTATTGTTGCTAGCGTCTCTAATTATTGGGATGCTAGGTGCCTGTTCTAATAATAATGATACCGTAACTGTTAAAGGAGAAAAGTTACAAAAAAAACTTATTTTCGAAGAGAACTTTACAGATGCTTTAATTAATTGGAAAGTTGAACAAATGCCTAATGGAACCGTAGAGGTAGAGGATAGTAAATTGGTAATCGATGATGTTTCTGGATGTACAGTTTGGTTAAAAGAAAAATTTTCTGGCTCTATTCAAATAGAATACGATGTTTTTTTAATAGAGAATGGAGGACCTAATGATCGTGTTTCTGATTTAAATTGTTTTTGGATGGCTTCGGATCCAGAAAATGTGCAAGATTTGTTTGCTAACTCAGAAAAAAGAGGAGGGAAGTTTTCTAATTATGATAGCCTACAGTTGTACTACATGGGAGTTGGTGGTAATGACAATGGAACAACAAGGTTTAGAAGATATGTTGGTAATGGAGAAAGACCATTATTACCAGAAAATGATCTAAAAAATGTCAAGTTTATGTTAGAAGGCAATAGGTCTTATCATATAAAAATTATAGCACATAATGGAGTGATTCAATATTATAGAGATAATGAATTATTTGTAGATTTTAAAGATACAAATCCTTATACTTCTGGATATTTTGGTCTTAGAACTGTAAAAAATCACATGACTGTAGATAACTTTAAAGTCTTTCAATTGTCTTATTTAAACAATAAAGATTAAACACTTAATTTAAGACTAAGTTTTTTTTAGATAAAAACTAATTTTAAAAAAAAACGAGCCCTATTTAAGGTTCGTTTTTTTTTGTTGGTAACTATTTAAATAGTGTTTTATTTGTGAAGTTTCGTAATGTTTTAATTAGAAATCTTTTAGATGTTTATTTAAGTCTTACGCCAAGGGTGAAGTTTTTTTATAATGTTTATGAAAAATAGAGTTGGTATCATTAAAAAAAAAGACTCTGAAAATTAAAAGTAGAATTAATATATTTACAATAATGATAAATATTTCAATTTATTGAGTTATTACTCTATTGGAATGAAAGTTGAAACAAATTTATGAATAAGTTACAAATAATTGGAATTGGGATTATAATTTTAGGAGGTATTGCTAGCTATTTTTATGAGGAAAATAATATAATTAGTATTTTATCTGGAGTTTTGTGTGCAGTAGGTTTAACATTCGTGTTAAAATGGTTTCCTTTTCAAAACAGAAATTAATTGAATCATTAAAGGTCTGAATAAAAGCAACAAAATAATTATATATACTTAATTTCTAACTTTTGCACTCTTAAGAAAATCCTTAGAATTTTTGACGTTCATGTTTTAATAAACAACTTTATATCTTTTAATACTAAACTAATTATGCACATCCTGCTATGAGGTTTAAATAAAAAGTAAAAACTTCATTTTATAAATTTGGCATTCCTTCTTTTCCTTCTTGTTCCATAAACTGAGTAGGTGTAACATTAAATAATTCTTTAAATGTTTTGCTAAAATAGGCGGTAGAATTAAAGCCACACATATGTGTAATTTCTTTTATAGAATGTTGTTTTTTTAATAGTAATTCAGAGGCGTGTCTTAGTCTTATAGTACGAATATAACCACTAGGGTTTAACTCTGTTAAAGCATTTATTTTTCTATAAAATTGAGATTTACCAATACCTATTTCTTTTAATAAATGATCTTGCTTAAAATCGATATCACTAATATTTTCTAAAATAATTTTTCTAGTTTTATCTAAGAAAGCTTCATCTAAATTAGAAGTTGTATCTTCAGTTAAAGAGAGTGCTCCTCCAATTTTAGAATAACGTTCTCTTAGCCTTCTTTTAGTTTCTAATAAGTTATTTATCCTTGCTCTAAGTAAACTGGTTACAAACGGTTTAGAAATGTAACCATCTGCACCATTATCGTAACCGTGTATTTTATCTTCATCTAAGGTTCTTGCAGTTAATAGTAAAACAGGTATATGGCATGTTTCAAAATCTGTTTTTATGGATTTACACATTTCAAAACCATCCATTTTAGGCATCATAACATCACTAATTACAATATCTGGATAGTGTTTTTTTACCATTTTTAATCCATTAACTCCATTAGAAGCTTCTTTTATAATATAGTCATCTTTTAAGTCGTTTGTTAAATGCCTTCTTAACTCAATGTTATCTTCAACAATTAATATCGTTGGTAGTTTTTTATCATCTAGAGTTTCTTTTTCTTCCGTGGTTGGACTTATTAAAGAGTCATTAGAGATAAACATATCATATTCAACAGCTTTCATAGAGTTTATTAGGAACTCATTTTTAATATTTTCTACTTTTTCTGCTTTTGCATTAACGTTTAAAGGCAAACGAACAGTAAATTTACTTCCTTTTAAATGTTCACTTTCAATAAAGATTTCTCCACCACATAACTCTACCAATCCTCTCGTAAAGTTAAGACCAATACCGGTACCAGCTTTATTTATATCTAAATTATAAAAACGAGAAAACACATTTTTTAATTGATGTTTATTTAATCCAACACCAGTATCTTCCACAATAATTTCTACATAATCTGTTAGTTTATCTTTCTTTAAAAATGAAAGTTTAGATTTTTTTTCAGTTTCTTTTATTTTTTTGATTGATACTGTAATATCTCCTTCATTATTCGTAAACTTTATAGCATTAGAAATCAAATTAGTAATAATTTTTTCTACTTTATCAAAATCAAATAATGAGTTTAAAGTGTTGATAGAGGTTTTAAATTGATAATTAATTTCTTTTTTTGCGGCTAAATCTTTAAAAAGACAGAAGATATCTCTACTAAATGTTATAAGATCTCCTTTTTCAAATTGTAAAGGAGCCATTCCAACATCCATTTTTCTATAATCTAATAATTGATTTACCAAATGGAGTAACCTTCTGGCACTTCTTTGAATGGTGATTGCAGAGTTTTTAATAGTATCAGAATCTTGGTTATAACTAGATAGTATTTTATCGACAGGGTTTAGTATTAAGGTTAGGGGAGTTCTAAATTCATGGGAAACATTAATAAAGAATTTAAGCTTCATTTGGTCTAATTCATGTTCTTGAGACTCTTTTACCTTAAGTGTGTAGTAATGTATTACAATATAAAATAATAAGGCACCTATTAAAGAGTATAGTAAATATGCCCACCACGTTTTCCAAATGGGAGGAAATATTTTTATATTTATACTTGTTGTTTTAGAAGCATCCCATTGACCATCAATAGAAGACTTTACTTCAAAAGTATAATTTCCAGCTTTTAGGTTAGAGTGGTTTACCACTCTGTTAGAACCTATGTTTATGAATTCATCATCTAGACCTTTCATTTTATAAGCATATTGTATTTGCTCTGGATTTTCAAAGTATAATGATAAAAATTCAAACGAAATATAGTTCTCGTTGTATTGCAGCTCTAAATTATTTGTTGCTGATATTGTTTTATTTAATAATACTCTACCGTTTATAGTATCGCCAACTGAAACTAATTTGTTATTTAATTTTAAAGCGGTAATTTGAGGATAAAGTATTGCAGATTCAGGAGCTTTAATATCATTAGGATTAAATATATTAAAACCATTTATTCCTCCAATAAGTATTCTTCCATCTTTTGTTTTTTCTATAGATTTACTTTGAAACTCCGGTCCTTGTAAACCGTCATGAATATTAAAATTTTTAAATTTTAGGGTTTGTGAATTTAAAAAAGACAAACCACCTTTAGTTGTAATCCAAAAATTATTATTGTTATCTTCTACAATACCAACAACAAGGTTATTGGGTAATCCGTCTTGAGAAGTGTAAGAATTTAATAACTTTAAATTGCTATCTAGTTGACGGATTCCACTATCGGTTCCAATCCAAATATTACCTAAATGATCTTCTGTTATATAGTTAATCCAATTATCTCTTACGCCATTTTCTTTAACTTCAGTAAACTCGATGTTTTTTGGAATAAAATCTTCTAATGTATTTAAATCGACTACATTTAAACCTAAAGTTGTACCAATAAGCAATCGATTATTAGAATCTATAAATAAATACAATATATCATTACTTACTAGGTTGTTTTTATAATTAGTAAAGTGTTTTGTTTTTTGGTTAAATAAACTAATACCTTCTGTTCTTAACCCTAGCCATATTCTGTTTTTAGCATCTTCAACCCCTGCCCATACAGAGTTTTGGTTAATAGACAAAGAGTCTTTACTATCGTGTAAAAACTGCTCTACCGTATTATTATCTGGATTAAATTTATTTAATCCTCCATCTAATGTACAAACCCAAATGTAACCATCATGACATTCGAAAGTATAGAGAATTTTATCTGAACTTAACCCTTTATTATTCTGATAAGAAATTTTTTTAAATGTATTATTTTCCTCTTCAAAAAGGTTTAAACCACCGTCATAAGAGCTAATCCATATTCTTTCTTTTTTATCTTGTAATACAGATTGTACCGTTTTAGCACTCAGTCCTTTGTTATTTCCAGGTTGATAATAATAGTGACCAAAAGAATATTTTTTAAGGTCTAATTTACTCACACCTTTATCGTAACTACCTATCCAATAGATACCATTTTTATCTTGAAAAACTGTTGATGGTTTATTATTAGGCAGAGAAAATGGATCTGAAAGGTTATTTTTAAAATGTTGTTGTATACTAACCTTATTTTTTTCCTTTTTTAATAAATACAAACCTTGTCCTTCACTAGGAACCCAAAAAAAGCCACTATCATCTTGAAAAATATTAAAGATTGGAACATGGTTATCAACCAAAGAAATATGACTAAAACGATTTAGTTCTTTTTCCCATAAAATTAGATTATTTAAGTCGTTACCTATCCAAAAATCTCCATCTGAATCTATAAAAAATCCTTTTGGAATGTGGTTTAATTCGTAAGGTTTTTTACTCTCTATAAGAATGCGATTAAAATTATTCTTTAATGCATTGTATTGGTTTAAATGATTTCCATCTGTTCCAATCCAAATATCATTGTTGGTATCTTTTAAAATAACATTAACACCATTATTATCTATAGAGTTTAAATTTGATTGATCATTAATAAAATAAGAAAAATGAAAGTTTTTGGTATTTACATTATCATCTCCTAATTTAATTTTTATAGCTCCATTATTGGTAGCTACCCAAATTATATTATTTATTTTATCGTACAGTAAATCGTTAATGTTTTTTTGGGAACTGTTAGATAATGATAATTGTTTGTAAAGATTTATTTCAGAAAATTTACTTGTACGTTTATTAAAAAAATTTAAACCATTATTAGTACCTACCCAAAGATTTCCTTCGTTATCTTCTTGAATTGAAGTAATTCTATTATTGCTAATGGTTTTAGAATCCCCTAAAACAGATCTAAATATTTCAAATTCATAGCCATTGTATTTATTTAAACCATCTATGGTACCAAACCACATAAAACCCTCTTTATCTTGAAATATATCCATACAAGTACTACTAGATAAGCCATCTATAGTATCGATGTTTTCAAATTTTAGATTATTAAATTGACCAATAACAATATTGGAAATTAAACAAAAGAGGATGATGATATAAGACCTTAAATTCATTTTTAATGATATCAGATAAATACTTTGATTCAGTTATTTGAAATTGCTTAAAACTATCTTTTAATAGTTCAAAAGAAGCACATATTACAAATAAATTTCTAGAATTTCTCCCTTTTCAGAGGATAATTTAAGCTGATTTAGATTCGCAGGAAGTAAAATAGTTTCTCCCATGTTTAATCTATATATTTTATTTTTAGATGTAATTTCTATGGTCCCATTTACACACATGTAAATTACAAATGAGTCTAGGTTTGTATAGTCTTTTTCTAAAGTACCTATTACCTTAATAAAGTTGGTTTTAAAATAAGGAGAGTGTACTAAAGTATTAGAGGTATTAAGGGTCTTTTTGTAAGTTGTTTTAAAATTACTGTAGTATTTAAAATCGATAGCATCTATTGCAAGTGCGGTATGTAACTCTCTCTCTTTACCTGTAGCATTGTCTTTTCTGTTATAGTCGTAAATTCTATAAGTTATATCAGAAGTTTGTTGAATTTCAGCCAACAAAACACCTGCTCCTATAGCATGTACACGTCCTGTAGGAATATAAAATGTATCTCCTTTCTCTACATTTTCTTGATGTAAAAGTTCTAATATTGTGTCTTTATTTAAATGATTTTGATATTCTTCTTTATTGGTATCGGTATCAAAACCAACTATAAGTTCTGCATCTTTATCTGCTTCCATAACATACCACATTTCATTTTTTCCAAATGAATTATGTCGTTCTTTTGCAAGTGCATTACTTGGGTGTACTTGTATTGATAAAGGAGTTTTAGCATCAATAAATTTTATCAGAATAGGAAAATTAGTACCAAAAGTTTCATAAACAGATTTACCTAAAAAATCTCCTTTATAGGTGTTTATAAGTTGTTTAAGTGTTTGTCCTGCTAAAAAGCCATCTAAAACCTTAGTTTCATCTCCCTTAACATCAGAAACCTCCCAAGATTCGCCAATATTTTCTTCGTCGTATTTTTTATTAAGATATGTTTTTAGTTTATTTCCTCCCCAAAGTCTGTATTTAAAAATTGGAGCAAATTTTATAGGATATAATTCCATGATGTTGTTTTTTTAATTAATAATTATCTAAAATTTGTAATGCAATAGAAGCTTTATCTGTAAGTAAAAAACACATTCCATTTAGGAATTAAAAAATATCGTGCTTTTTATAGAAAAGCTTTTTAGTTAATTCTTAAATGGAATGTGATAAATAATGACTTTAGAGAACTTCTAAAGGTGTATTTATTTTCTTAGAAAAGTCTTCTAAATAGCTTTCCCATTCTTTTTGTGTATTAAATTGATTGCTTTTTTTCCAACCAAAACCTGCATAATAAATTACTTTACCATTAATAACTTTTAAATTTGCAAATAAATTACTTTGATCTACTTTAGATGTAAGATATTTTTCTGAATCGATAAAGTACGCACCTTCAGCTACTACTCCTTGTCCTAATTCAGAATCATCAAAAGGTTCCCAGTAATTTATCCAATTTTTACCTGAAGAGGTTCTACCATCCTTTTTGTGTAATGTTAAACCTGCAGAAATAGTTTCTGTACCTTTTACGTCTATTTCATAACGAGATAAGTTTTGCCCGTAATCTAAAGAGATGTATTTTGTTTCAGAAATTACTTTTCCGTTAGCATCCCATTTAGGGTATGTTAGTACAAAACTTGTTCTAACGGGGCCGGTTGTAATGGTTTTGTAAGAAGTAAAGTTTTTAGAAAAGTAAAAAGAAGTATCAATTTTTACAGCCGTACCACCAACACCACGACTAGAACCTACGTGAAAATTATCTAAACCTTCACCAGAATCTTTATGATAAGCACCAATATCAAGAGCGTTTTTTTTGTACCACTTATTAATAATAGGGTATTCTACTCGTTTTAACCAAGCATCTATACCACTAGAAAGTGTACCTCCAGGTACAGAATCTTCAACCATTTGTTGGGCAACAGGGCCATAAGTTCTAAAAGCAACTCTGTTGTTTTCCCAAGTATAATCGTCTGTTCTTTCTGGGACAAAACGAGAATAACAATAAACAGGAACAGAATCTTTTTTAGTTTCTGTACTTGTTAATGTATATTTCTTTGTAGAGTTCGCTTTAATTTTAGGTTGAAAAATGATGATATTATTTTTTCCATCTAAGTCTGTATCAATAACTTGAGAAGTAATTTCTTCTTTTGTATTACTATCAAGTATAACAAAAGAAGAATTTTTATCTAAATTAAAAGTAGAAATATCAACTTCTACGGTTTCAAATTCTCTATCAAGATCTAAATTATTCTTGACTTCTATACTAGAAATTGTTGCTGGTTTTTTATCACAAGAGATAAAAAAAGTAAGGGTTAGGAAAAGATAGATTAGTTTTTTCATTATTCTTCGTTTGCGGGTTTACCGATAGTTGCTAAAATACCACCATCAACATAAATAATTTGTCCATTAACAAAATCACTAGCACTAGAAGCCAAAAATACAGCTGTACCAGCTAAATCTTCAGGGTTTCCCCAACGTGCTGCGGGTGTTCTTTGAATGATAAAATCATTAAAAGGATGACCATTTACTCTAATAGGAGCTGTTTGAGAAGTTGCAAAATATCCAGGACCAATTCCGTTGGTTTGAATATTGTGTTTCGCCCATTCTGTAGCCATATTTTTAGTTAACATTTTTAGACCTCCTTTAGAAGCAGCATAAGCAGAAACCGTATTTCTTCCTAATTCACTCATCATAGAGTTAATGTTTATTATTTTACCAGCTTTTCTAGCAATCATTTTTCTACCAACATATTTAGAAACAATAAAAGGGCCAACAAGATTTACATCTATTACAGCTCTATAATCATCAGATTCCATATCTTCCATTGGTACTCTTTTTATAATACCAGCATTATTAATTAATATATCTATAGGACCTACTTCTTTTTCAATTAAATCAATATGCTTTTTAACATCTTCATCATTGGTAACGTCAAAAACATAAGTATGTACTTTTAAACCTTCGCTTTCATACTCTTGCTTTGCTTCTTGAAGCATATCTGTAGAATAATTGTTTACAATTAATTCTGCACCTGCATGTCCTAATCCTTTAGCCATTGCCATTCCTAACCCATGAACACCACCTGTTATTAATGCTCTTTTCCCTGTTAAATCGAATAATTTTTTATTTGTATCCATAACTTATCTTAATTCTGTGATTTTTGCAACATCCATATCATTGTAATCTAAATTTTCACCAGCCATTCCCCAAATAAACGTGTAATTTGATGTTCCGGACCCTGAGTGAATTGACCAAGGTGGAGAAATTACAGCTTGATGATTATTCATCCAAATATGACGTGTTTCTTGAGGCTCTCCCATAAAATGACACACCGCTTGATCTTGTGGAATATCTAAATAATAATAAATTTCCATTCTTCTATCATGTACATGTGCTGGCATTGTGTTCCATACAGAACCTGTTTTTAACTCTGTCATTCCCATTTGTAATTGGCAGGTTGTAACAATTCCGCCAATAATCATTTGGTTTACGGTTCTGTGATTTGCTGTTTCTAAGCTCCCTAATTCTACTTTATTAGCCTGCTCTTTACTAACATGTTTTGTTGGGTATGCTTTATGAGCAGGAGAAGAATTAATATAAAATTTAGATGGATTAGCGTTGTCATCACTTGTAAAAACAACGTCTTTTGCACCTTTACCTATGTATAAAGCGTCTTTATGATTCATTTTAAAAACCTCACCATCTACGGATATACTACCGCTTGGTCCAGCGTTTATAACGCCCATTTCTCTTCTTTCTAAAAAGAATTCTGCTTTTAAAGGGTCTATTGTTTCTAGGTTTAGGGGAGATGTTGGTACTATTCCACCGACAATATACCTATCGTAATGTGTGTACGTGAATTTTATTTTTCCTGGTTCCATTAAATCAGGAATTAAAAATTCATCTCTTAATTCTTGCGTGTCGTATTTTTTTACTGCTTTTGGGCTAGATGCGTAACGTGTTGTATAACTTGTTTTCATAATAAACTTATAAGTTTTATTTATTTAGTATTCATGTTAAAAATAATTTTTCTGTTCTCTAAGTTGTAAAACTAAAAAATCATTGTATTAGTTTTATATAATTTATATTCCATTTATATAAAATAAAGCCCATTTTACTGTATTTTTTTTTAGGGAAGTAATTATAACACAGACATAAAAAAAATAATCATTTTTTATCAAAATAGAGTCTAATAGTTATTTTGAAGTATCTACATTTAAATAAAAAAACTGAATTGATGAATTTATTTTTTTATAGTTATAAAGTTTTATTAATTTAATATGAAATGGTAATTATATGGAGATCTTTTTGCTAGGTTTTGTTAAGTAAAAAAAATATAAAATTATGAAGAGAGGTGTTTTTAACAACATTATATTACTAAGTAGATTTTTTTAAAAGTTGCCCTAATATCAATATATTTAATTCTTGAAATTATTTTCTTGTAGAAAACGTATCTAATTAGATAGTGTGAATTATGTAAAATATTTCAATCATACTAATTTTTATATTGAAATGTTTACTTAAAATTGGTAGGAATCCATTATTCATAATAATGAAATCGATTGATTTTTTGAGTAAGTTTAGGGCATTTAAATTTAATAATCATTTTATTTTATGTGAGCATTTAATAACTTTTAGAGTTGTTGCTAAAAAGTGAATGTTACAAATTTTAGAACTCTACCATAAGAATTGCTATGTTCTTTACCTACCTATTTCTAATAAATTCTGTGAGTTTTATGTTGCTGTAGATTTTTAATTGTTGTATTATCTTTAAATTTTTCTATACCTTCAATTAGCATTTGTTTTCTTATTTATACATTAATGATTGAAAATTCATGATCAAAAAAATAAGAACTCTACTTATTTTAGGTTAAGTTAATTTTAACGGTAAGTTTTAAAAAGAATATTTTTTAATAATATAAAAAGAGTACTTAAAAAAAACTTTATTTTTATCTCTAAAATAGGTTTATATTCTCACTAATTCTGTTATTTTTTTATCAATATTAACTTACTTTTACCAAATAGGTTGAGTTAATTTAAGTTCTAAAAAGTCATTTAATATTTAAGGTAAACTAATTGTTTTATATTTAACAAAAGTTAGATTTGTACTTGTAATTACTTAATTTTAAAGAGAAATGAGCTGTGATTTATATTGTATGAATCATAATTTAGAGAAAAATATTTTACTTTTTATTACTCTTGTATATGTTTATATAAAATAAATTGTTTGAACAAAAGACTTTTTTATTTTAATTTATCATCTATATAAATTATTTCAACAAAAGAACTCGACAAGTTTTAAAAAACATTTTTTAGAGCCTGTTTTATCATAATTGATAGAAAAATGAATTTTAGAATACTTTTTATAATTCTTTGTTATTTTTATTCTAGTACTGCAAATGCTCAATTAACAAATCTTAAGTTTGAGAATTTTGGTACAAATGAAGGCCTTTCTAGTAGTACATGTGTAGAATTATTTCAAGATAGAGAAGGTGTATTGTGGATAGGTACAAATGATGGGTTAAATAAGTATGATGGTTATAACTTTGAGGTTTATAGGCCAATACCAGGAGATATTAATTCTATTAGTAATAATAGAATTAATACTATTATAGAAGATTTTAATAATAATTTATGGATAGGTACAGATGATGGTTTAAATGTATTAAATAAAGAAAAAAATAAATTTTTTAGAATTCCATTATCACAAGATGATCTTCATAAAGTTGTTGTTTATGATTTGTTTTTTGACGAACTAACGTCCATTTTATGGATAGCAACTAATAATGGTGTTAGTAAAATTGTTCTTAAAGCCTCTTTTGAACCCAATAGTTTGAATATAGAACGTTATAAAAATAATAGTAATGATAATAACTCTATATCTCAAAATAACATAACTAGTATTCAAAATGATTTAGATAACCAGTTATGGTTTGTTTCTAATGATCAATATTTAAATAAATATAATGCTAAAAATAATAATTTTACAAGGTATTTAATTACCAAACATAGTACTAAAGATTTCGACCATTTGCCAAAAGCAACAATGGTAGATAGTGATGGTGATTTTTGGATAGGTAATAATTTGTCTCATTTAGTGTATTGGGATACAAAGAGAAATGAGTTTGAAACTATTTCTATTGTAGATAAGGATATTACAATTTTTGATATATACCAAGATAGTAAAGGACTTATTTGGATTGCTACAGATGGAGATGGAATTTATATTTTAGATAAAAAAACAAGAGAGATAAATCATATTTTAAATAGTAAGTCAAATCCTTTTTCTTTACCTAACAATCAACCATCAAAAATATTTGAAGATCAGAAAGGTATCTTTTGGATTGCATCCTACAATAAAGGTATCAGTAAATTGGTGCTTTCTAAATCGTACTTTGGTCATTATTTTCATCAAGCAAATAAGAAAGATGGGCTAAGTGATAAAATTGGTCAAGCTGTTTTAGAAGATTCTAGCAAGAGAATTTGGATTGGTACAGGAAATGGCGGATTAAACCTTTTTAACGAAAAAGAAAATTCGTTTACACATTATAAATCAAGTGTTAAAAATTCTAATACAATAAGTTCTAATAAAATTTTAAGTTTATCAGAAAGTTATAATGGTTCTGTTTGGATTGGCACATGGGATGGAGGTCTAAATAACTTTAATCCAGAAACAAAAAAGTTTACAAGATATTTACACAGTACAGAAGATCCATATTCTATTGGTCAAAATACAGTATGGACAAGTGTAGAAGATTCTAAAAAGAGGCTTTGGTTTGGTACCTCTACAACTGGTTTAAATGTATTAGACCCTACTTCAAAAAGATTTTATAGCTATAAAGAACAATTAGGTGTAGAAAATACAATATCAAGTAATTTTGTATTTTTTCTTTCAATAGATTCAAAAAACAGGTTACTTGTAGGTACATCTATGGGCTTGTCTTATGTAGATTTAAATACATTAAAAGAACAAATTCCAACAGATATTCAGTTTCATAAAATAGAAACAGAAAGTGTTTCTAATGTTAAAATTAATTATGTTGAGGAAGACCATTTTGGTAATTATTGGGTAGGTACTAATCTTGGTATTTTAAAACTAGATACCAACTTTAAACTTTTAAAGACGTATACAACCATAAATGGATTACCAAATAATATTGTTGTAGGTATTGTTGAAGATGATAATTTTAAGATTTGGGTAACAACAAAAGGGGGTGTTTGTTTAATTGATCCTATTCAAGAAAGTTTTTCTAATTATAATAGCAATGATGGTTTACAAGGGTTAGAGTTTCAAAGTAAATCGATACAAAAAACACAAGATGGACGCCTGTTAATGGGAGGTTTAAATGGGTTTAATCTCTTTAAACCAACGGATGTTTTTTCTCCACCAATATTTACAAAACCAACAATTACAAATTTAAAATTATTTAATAAAACTGTTCAGGCAGGCGATACTATTGGCAATAGAGTGCTTTTAGATAAGTCTATAAAAGAAATTAAAAACTTTGTTTTAAATTATAATGAAGGTTTTATGACTTTTGAATTTGTTGCTCTTAATTACAAGAACCCTAATCAAACAGAATATGCATATAGATTAATTGGCTTAGAAGAAAATTACATAAACTCAGGTAATAATAGAAGTATAAATTATTCTAATCTACTTCCTGGTAAATATACTTTCGAAGTAATGTCTTCAATTAGAGGACAGTGGGGGAGTTCTAAATCTGCTAAAATAAACTTTACAATTTTACCTCCTCCATGGAAAACTTGGTGGTCTTTTTGTCTGTATTTTATTCTAGCTGGTTTAATTGTATGGGTTGCCTTAAAATATTACACACAAAAGGTACAAGAAATACAGAGTTATGAGTTAAACCGAATGAAACTTCAATTTTTTATAAATGTTTCGCATGAATTTAGAACTCCTTTATCTTTAATTTTAAATCCTGTAGAAAAATTACTTTCTAATTTTAATGATCCAGAAACGGTTAAAACATCTGCAGTTACAATTCAACGAAGTGCAAGGCGTTTATTACATTTGGTAAATCAATTACTAGATAATAGAAAAATGGAAGTAGGGATGTCTCCCTTACAATTTGAAAAAGGAGATGTCGTTGATTTTAGTAAAGATATTTTTCTTCTTTTTAAAGATTTGGCAGATAAAAAAGAAATTAATTATACGTTTAAGTCAAGTTCTAAAAAAATAACATCCCTTTTTGATTTTGATAAAGTGGAGAAAATTATAACAAATTTAATTTCAAATGCAATTAAATTTACTAATGATGGAGGAGAAATTGTTGTTTCAATAAAAAAAGTTAAGAAAAAGAATACATCTAAATTACTTTATTTTAATAAAGGTTTATCAAAAGAGTTTGTTGAAATAATTGTAGAAGATTCTGGTATTGGATTAAATGAAGAACAATTAAAAAAGATTTTTTCTAGATTTTACAATGTCGTTTTCACTAAAACAGGAACAGGTATTGGTTTAAATTTTACCAAAGGGTTAGTAGAGTTACATGGTGGTAACATTCATGTTGAAAGTGAATATAATAAAGGGAGTAAGTTTACTGTATTGTTGCCTATAAAAAAAGAAAAAAAACTAGAAAAAGAAGTTAAACATCTTAAAAATGAATTTCTAATAAATTCTGTTATGGCTACAGAATATCAGGTGCTTACCACAGATTCTGCTGTTGACAACAGTGAAGATGTTAAAGAAAAAGGAAAAGAAAAAGTAAAACCAACGATACTTATAGTAGAAGATAATAAAGAATTAAGGCTTCATATAAAAAATGATTTAAAAGATATTTATAACGTTAAAGAAGCTGTAAATGGTTTGGAAGGCTTGATAATGATAAAAAAGTATTTTCCAGATATTATTATAAGTGATGTAATGATGCCTAAAATGGATGGTTTTGAAATGTGCAAACAGATAAAAACAGATTTAGAAACCTGCCATATACCAGTAATTTTATTAACAGCAAGAGCTTTAGAAGAAGATAGAATTGAAGGGTATGATAATGGTGCAGATGAATACCTTGCAAAGCCTTTTCAAATAAGTGTATTAACTGCTAGGGTTAGAAACCTTTTGGAAGCAAAAGCTAGGTTGCGAGAAAAATTCTCAAAATTAGGGTTCATGTTACCTACAGAAGAGCTTGTTACAAATTCTTTAGATCAAGCGTTTTTAGATAAAACAACCAACATAGTGCTAGATAATATTAGCGATACAGATTTTAAGTTAGATAATGTATTAGAATCTATTGGCTTGGGGAGATCTCAGTTTTATAGAAAATTACAGACTATAACAGGCCAGAACCCAAGTAATTTTATAAGAAGCATTAGATTAAAATATGCTTCAGAATTATTAATTAAGAATGAATATTCTATTAAAGAAATTTCATATATGTCTGGTTTTAATTCTACAAGTTACTTCGGAAAAACATTTAAAGACTTATTTGAGATGACTCCAAAAGAGTTTATTGAAAAAAACTCTAAATAACCTCCATATAGCATTTTTTACTTCTTCAATATTAAACTTATTGTTACAATAAGTTTAATATTCGTTTCCTCTACAATTAAATTGGTGTACATCATTGATTAATTAGATTTTCTATATTTTACTAGGTTTTTGAGCCATTAATGGGCTTATTTTTAGATTAATTGAATCTTAATTTAGATTTATCAGTGGTCATAATTTCTAAATTGTACCTGTTAAATAGATTAACAATATTCTAATATTAATCAATCAACCTAAACATTACTTTTTATGAAAAAAAAGAATTACTTAAGGGGCAACTTTAATAAGTTCACAAGTTTTTTTAAACCTCTTCCGTTAACCGCTTTATTTTTAATTGTATTTATAACCAATGGGTACAGTATAAATAATACAGTTAATAATAATGGAGAAATTAATTTACAGCAATTAACAATTACTGGTACTGTCTTATCTGATGGAATAGGCGGTCCAATACCAGGAGTTAGTATACTTGTAAAAGGAACAAATATAGGTGCAATTACAGATTTTGATGGTAATTATACTATTAACGTACCGTCATCTAATTCTATTTTAGTTTTCAGTTATATTGGCTTTACCACAATAGAAAAAAAGGTAGATAATAATAAAACTATAAATGTAACATTAACTGCTGATGTTAGTGAACTAGATGAAATTATTGTTGTTGGATATGGTGTTGCCAAAAAAGAAACTTTAACGGGCGCCGTAGAACAAGTAAAAGCAAAAGCTTTTCAAGATTTAGCAGTAACAAGTCCTGCATTAGCACTTCAAGGTAGAACACCAGGTTTAACAGTAACAAGATCATCTACAAGACCAGGAGGAGAAGGTTTAGGTTTTTTAATTCGTGGACAAACATCGGTAAACGGAATTGCTCCGTTATTGGTAATTGATGGAGTTCCTGCATTAAACAACTCCTCTTTTTCAGACATGAACCCAGATGATGTTGATAATATTAGTATTCTTAAAGGTGCATCTGCTTCTATATATGGAGCACGTGGTGCTGGTGGGGTAATTATTGTAACAACTAAAAAAGGTAAAGGAGAAGTAAAAGTAGAAGCAAGTACTGTTTTAAGACACTCTACAATTGGTATTCGTCCTCCATCACCAACAATGCAAGAATATGCTAGTGTTTATTTAGAAGCAGCATCTAATGATGTAAATCCGTATTATTTCTTTTGGGATAAAGAATCATTAGAAGGTATGGCAGCAGGAGAAGAACGTATTTATGAAAACGGAATTCTTGGAAATATTTATTTAGGAAATGGAAATTTATTTGATCAAATGTATGGGAGTACATTTTCTAACCAACATAATGTAAGTATTTCTGGTTCTACAGAAAAAAGTGATTTTCGTCTTTCTGGAGGATACGATCATAATGTAGGTGGTTTAAAAACAACTTACGATGGTGCAAAAAAATACAACTTTGCATTTAACTATAATTACAACGTTAACGAAAAATTAAAGATTGGTGTAAATGTTAGTTATTTTCACAAACACTTTTCTGGTCCTTCAACTGGGCTTGGTTCAGAATCTCTTAGTTATGATGCTCCTTTGTTTTTGGCTAAAAACCCATTCGGACAATGGAATTCTAACTTTGGTGTAATTGGTGGAGGAAACAACGCTATTGCAAGTACTGTAGATGGTGGTCGTACCAATAATAAAACAGAACAATTTAGATTTATATTTTCTACAAATTATAAAATAACAGATAATTTAAGCTTTGCAGGAACTTTTTCTATGGCTAGAGATTTAAAGAATTATCAAAAATATGTTTTAAACGTACCTACTTACGGTTGGTTTGGTAATAAAGCAAACTCATCTGTAAATACAACTCCATATATATATGAAGAAAAAGATGAAGGTACTTACAAGAATATTAAAGGGGCTTTAAATTATAAAAAGAGTTTTGGAAATCATAATTTAACAGGAACTTTAGCTATAGAAGGAGAGTTAAAAACTAGTAAAAATTTAGATGTAAGAAGAGATGGTTTTGAAGATTATGGAGTATATGATTTAAACCTTGCACCTATAGACGTTAATGTTGCCACCAATGGAGGCGCAGGTACTTACGGTTTTTACGGATATATTGCTCGTGTAAATTATGATTATAAACAAAAATATCTTTTAGAATTACAAGGGCGTAGAGACGGTTCTTCTAGATTTGCCGAAGGATATAAATTTTTTAATTATGGTTCTTTAACTGCTGGTTGGGTAGTTTCTAATGAAGATTTTTTAAGTGATAATAATATTCTATCATTTTTAAAACTAAGAGGAGGTTATGGAGATTTAGGTAGTGTAAGTGGAGTAAGTACATTTGGTTATTTACAAGGAGTAAGTTTTGGTACAAGTTTATTTGGCCAAAATGCTGGATGGCAAACTACTGCAACTGCAAATGGAGCCTTTAGCACATCTACATCTTGGGAACATATTCAGAATCAGGAAATTGGTTTAGATTTTAGATTGTTAAATGATAAAGTTTATGGTTCTGTAGATTTCTTTAAGAAAAAGAATATTGGTATGTTAATTAGAGGAAAAGTAGCAGAAGTTTTTGGAGCTACAGAGCCTGTTACAAACTTAGGAGTAATGAAAACTACTGGTTGGGAAGTTGTTTTAGGTTGGAGAGATAGAGTTGGTGAATTTGACTTAGGCATATCTGCAAACATGAGCGATACCAGAAATGTTTTATTAAGTTATGAAGGTAGAGAAAGTGATAATGCAGATTTAGGTTTTGCAGAAGGCTTAAATTTAGCTAGTGACGGAAACTTAAGAGAAGGAGATCCTTTAAATTCTTTTTATATGTATAAAACAGATGGATTCTTTAAAGATGAAGCAGAAGTTGATGCATATTATGCAAAATACACAGAAACTGCGGCAGGTATAATTCCTTCAGAATTTAATGCAGATACAAGATTGCGTCCGGGTGATGTTAAAATTGTAGATACCAATGGCGATAATATAATTAACGATAAAGATTTAGAATATCAAGGAGATAATTCTTCTCATTATGTGTTTGGGGTAAATTTAGATGCTACTTATAAAAACTGGGATATCTCAGCATTTTTTCAAGGTACGTTACAACAAAATGTACACAGAACTGGTTACTTAGCATATCCTTTTGCTAGAAGATATACCAACCATACATCTGCCTTTTTAGGGCAAACATGGACAGAAGAAAACCCTACTGCAGAATTTCCAAGAACATCAACAAATTATTTACGTGCCGCTTGGAATTATGAATACAGCGATTTTATGTTACAAAATAATGCTTATGTAAGATTAAAATCTCTTGTAATTGGGTATAACTTCGAAGATCTTAAAATAGGTAAAACCAATATCAACAAATTAAGAGTTTACTTCTCTGGAAATGATTTATTCGAACTTTCTACTTTAGATGATGGTTACGATCCAGAATCTACATCAAATACAAATGGTAGTAATGCTTCTTACCCATTTATGCGTACTTGGGCTTTTGGAGTAAAAGTATCACTTTAAAGAAATTCTAATCATATAATTAAAATATTAAGATGAAAAAAATAATAAATATTATTCTACCATGTTTCATGGTTTTCTTCACCTCTTGTGAAGATGATTTTATAGACTTAACTCCGTTAGCGAGTATTACTGAAGATGTGTATTTTTCTGAACCAATACATTACGAGCAAAATGCAAATTCTTTTTACCGACAAATGATTGCTTTTAGACCGACAGGAGGAAGTAATATTGCTGATTTTATGGATTATGGTACAGATTTAACTTCTTATACAGAAGGTACTCAGCAAGATTATGGAAGAGGAGTTGTTAGTTTACAACAAGTAGATAGCTATTGGAATAATGCGTATTCTTACATACGTGCTAACAATGTGTTATTAAAACGTGCAGAGAGTTATGCCGGAGATGTTAATGACATTAAAGAATACATTGCCATTGCTAAGTTTTTTAGAGCATGGAATTATTACTTTTTAGTACAACGATATGGAGGAGTACCTTTAATAACCAAAGTTTTAGATACAGATTCAGAAGAACTAAAATCACCAAGAAATAGTAGGTATGAGGTAGTTGCACAAGTATTAAAAGACTTAGAAGAAGCAATAGTAGATTTACCATTAGAACAAAATATTGGAACTGATAATAAAGGTAAATTGAGTAAGTGGGCTGCAATGGCTTTTAAAGGAAGAGTTCTTTTATATGAGGCAACTTGGATGAAATATGTACAAACTTCTACAGATGGAGATGGTGTCTCAATGGGAGCGGGTAGTGCAGGCTATAGTGCAAGTAATGTAGATACCTATTTACAAGAAGCTGTTAGTGTATTAAAAACAGTGATGGATCAAGGTGGTTATGAATTATGGAATTATAATTCTTTATTAGATAATAAGAGTTCTTTCTATTTATTTAATTTAGAAGATGGTGGTTCTAATCCTGCAGGTTTAGATAAATCTACAAATAAAGAATTTATTCTTTATAATAAATACGATTTTGATTTATATAAAGGAAATACAGGTTTAACACATGGTGCTAGAGGTAGGTTACAACCAAGTAGAAAAATGATGGATATGTTTTTATGTTTAGATGGAAAAACTATAAATGATTCTCCTTTATTTAAAGGTTATGTAAAAACGTCTGATGAATACCAAAATCGTGATTACAGAATGAGAGCTTATTTTGCAGATTATGATACTTATGAAGTTCCTGTAGACGGATCTATTGTTTTAAACCAACAATTAAGTACCGGATATTACAATCAAAAGTTTTGTACTTATAACTATGGAGAGTACAGACAAACTAAAGAAGAATCTGCAGATTACCCACAAATACGTTTGGCAGCTGTTTATTTAATGTATGCAGAAGCATTGGTAGAATTAAATGGAAGTTTAACTGATACGCAAATGAGTGAGTCTATTAATAAAGTAAAAGCAAGAGCAGGTTTACCAGCTATTTCTAATAGTTCTTTAATAGCTAATGGAATGAATATTAAAGATGAAATTAGAAGAGAACGTACAATTGAATTGTATGCGGAAAACTCTAGATATGTAGATTTAAAACGTTGGGGTTTAGCAGAAGAAGTTTTAGGAGAACCAATTGCAGGTGCAGTTATTGAAGGCACAGATTATGAAAACAATGCCGCATTGTATAACCCAAGTAGTTATCAATTTGGAGAAATTTCTGTAGCTACCGGTTCAGGTACGTTAAAAGCAGTTCAATTAGATGCTGTTTCTAACAGAAACTTTTCTAGAACAAATTATTTACACCCACTTCCTACATTACAAGTTGGTCAAACAGAAGTACTACAAAACCCTGGTTATTAATACTAATAGTTTAAAATATATAGATCATGAAATATATAAAATACAAAATAAATTCAATCCTTTTTATTTTTGCTATTCTAGCACTAACAAGTTCGTGTTTAAGTACAGATGAAGATGGGGATTTTAATCCAGAACTGGTTGCTTATGGAGATTTTAGTTTAGAATCTATTTCCCCAACCTCTGCTTTTTCAGGGCAATCAGTTACTATAACAGGTAGTAATTTTGGTGAGTTTAAAGAAGCTGCTAAAATTTATTTTAATGGAATTCCTGCAACCGATATAACTTCATATAATGATACTCAGATGGTTGTTTCTGTACCAGCAACAGCTAATTCTGGTAAAATTAAAGTTGATGTTTGGACAAATTCTCATGAATCTGAACAAGAATTTAATTTAATTCCAGGGGCTGTTATTAGTTACTATAACCCTAGTCAAGCCGAAGAAGGTGAGATTATTAAAATTATTGGAGAAAATTTTGGAACAGATACTAGTATCGTAGAAATTTATTTTTCAGGGAATCCAAATCCAATTGATATTATATCAATTTCTGATACAGAAATAGAAGTAAAAGTACCTTTTGATGCTGCAAACGGACCTATAACAATCGTTAAAGGACCTCAGACTTTTATTGGTCCAGATTTTTTATATCCTACAGGTAGACTTAAATTTTTATTTAATGTTTTAGGAGATACAGAAGGGTTTTCTGGTGGTGCAGTTACTACTGCTGGTAATTTTACTTGGCCTTATGGAGGTAGCACAAGTAGATTCGATTTTATTGCACCAACATCAGAACCATTTTCAACGATGAGTCTTAAAAAAGAAGAGTACCCATATTTAGCAATGAAAGTATCGGCGATACCAAATGGTAGGCAATATATGTTTCTGGAAACAACAGGAGATGATAGTGGTGTAAAGTATGGTAAATGGTATAAAAATAAAGTTAATCCTGATCCAATTGTAGGTTTAATTGATAAAAATATAATTGTTTATGATATTGGTGGAGCTAATTTTACTACCACTAAATTAGAGGACGGACTTATAAATCGTATGCTTTTTAACTTTACAGATTCTGCTGGTGGTTCACTAGATATAGATTGGATTATCGCCTTTAAATCTATAGAAGAACTGGAAGCTTACGTTAACTAAAACAAAATATTTTACTAGGTTATTAATACAGCTTATAATAACCTAGTAAAATTAAAATTACTAAATAAAAATAGAAATGAAAATAAAATTTTATAAAACAATATTGGGGCTATTAATTAGCACTTCAGTTTTGGTTGGATGTACTTCACCAAAAAAGGAACCAATAAAATTGGATGTTGAACATGTCTTGGATTTAAGTGTTTTAAAAACAAGGAAAACTGTAGCAGGATTATCAAGTGCTGTTGACTTTCCAAGAAGTATTGAAAAAGGAAATAAAAATTGGGATTTTGTAGGAGTAAAAGATTGGTGTAGCGGTTTTTGGCCTGGGGTGTTATGGTATGCTTATGAATTCTCTGGAGATGAGTCGATTAAAAAACAAGCAGAACGTTTTACTGCTCCAATAAAAGAAATAGCGTATACATCTGCAGAAAACCATGATATTGGTTTTATGGTGTATTGTAGTTTTGGAAACGGATACCGATTAACAGGAAATGAAGAATATAAAAAAGTATTACTTTCTGCAGCAGATACTTTAGCAACACTTTATAACCCTAATGTAGGATCTCTTCTTTCTTGGCCTATATATAAAGATAAATACATGCATAATACAATCATAGATAATATGATGAATTTAGAATTGTTATTCTGGGCTTCTAAAAACGGAGGAAGTAAAAAGTTGTATGAGATTGCAGAAAGTCATGCAGAAGTAACAATGAACAATATTGTTCGTAAGGATAGTGCTGTTTATCATTTAGCTTCATTTAATGATAAAACAGGAGAGTTTATTAAAGGCTATACACATCAAGGTTATGCAAACGAATCTATGTGGGCAAGAGGTCAAACTTGGGGAATTTATGGTTTTGCAATGGCGTATAGAGAAACAGGAAGAAAAGACTTTTTAAATACATCTATAAAATTAACAGAGCATTATTTAGACAGATTGCCTAAAGATGGTATTCCGTTTTGGGATTTTGACGATCCAAGAATTCCGAATGCTCCAAAAGATGCTTCTGCAGCTGCAGTAGCTGCCTGTGGTATGTTAGAATTATCTTGTCTTGTTCAGGATAAAGAGTTAAAGCAAAAATATTTTAAAGAAGCAAAAAGGTTTTTAGCAAAACTATCTTCAGAAGAGTATTATAGTGGAGAAACAAATCAAGCTTTATTATTACATTCTACTGGTCATCATCCTAAAAATTCAGAAATAGATACACCTATTATTTATGCAGATTATTATTATATGGAAGCAATGCTAAAGTTAAGACAGATTGAAAATAAACAAGATTTAGGTTTATTAAAAAAATAAGAAATAGAACTTTAATTATTATGAGTAAAGTATCAACTTATCAATTTATATTAATTGCAATTCTATTTTGGAATTGTAAAAGCAACAGTAATTCTAATTCTGCTAATAAAATTATAAATATTGATAGTTTGTCTGAGTTAATTGAGTTTGCAGCAAAAGATAATGTGGTTGTAAAGATGCAACCTGGGGTTTATAATTTGGATGATTCTAAATATGGTCAAAATTTAATCATAAAAAAACATGACCTTCAAGGAAAACCAAAGTCAGATTACCCTATAACAGCATTGATTAATTTTTCTGGAAATAATAATCAATTTTTATTAGATGGTGTAGTTCTAAAAATTAATTCAGAATTACATCAAACGTATGGTGAAAATCATATTTTCGAAATTTTTGTAAGTGGAAATAACAATAAAATAGAAGGGTTAAAAGTGCAAGATAAAGGACATGAAGCACCTCTAAAAGGAGCCATTATGATGCATGTAATGGGAGATGACAATACCATAACAAATGTAGGTTTATTTATAAAAGGCTCTTACCCTTATGGATATGGGCATTTATTAGGTAAAGGAGCAAAGCCTTTGGTAAAACCAAGAAAACACTCTTCTTTATTAGTTTCTGGTAAAAATACAAAATTAATTGCTTGTAGAGTAGTTACACATGGTTTTGGTCACGGAATTGTAATGCAAGGAGCGCAAAACACTTTAATTAAAGATTGTTATGTAGAAGGTAAAATGCGTTCTACAGATGAGATGTTAGCAGAAACTTCTGGCCCTGCTTTTAGTGTTGATTTTAAAAGTGATTATCCGCCAGGAAAAATTATTTCAAATGAAATAAAAGCACTTTCTGAAGATGGAGTAAGATCATATCCGTATGGTTATTTGGTAGGTAGAAAAACAGAAAACATTACGGTAATAAATACTACCGTAAAAAATATGCGATCTGGGTTTGATTTAAGTGCGCATATAGGTAAAACATTAATTGATGGTTGTACAGCATTAGAATGTCAAGAAAAAGGATATTCAGTATCAAAAAATGCTATTATCAAAAACTCAAAAGGAGATGCTATGTATGGTCCATTGTTAAGTTTTCATCAGAACAATACAGAAAATTGTAATGTAGAATTGGAATTAATAAATACGGTAGGTTCATATCCCGTAAAACGTTTGATGGAAATTAACGGAACGGGACATAAAATAAAGGTTACAAATTTCGAGAATAAAAAGCGTACTAAGATTACACCAATAGTATTTGGAGAATCATTTTGGTCTGATGTTCATAAATACAGATACCCCAACAAAGATTCTAAAGAGTTTTCTGGTGCCTATAATATTACATTAATAAATGAAACCGGAATGCCAATAGAATTTGGTGAGTTGTCTAAAAATTGTAAAGTGATTACAAACGGAAATATTTTAACAGATTTAGGAGAGAATAATAAATTAAACCAACAGTATGAATTTTAGTAAACAAATAAATATCATCTCTTTTTTAGTCTTTGTAGTGTTTTTAAGTGGATGTAAAGCATCAAAAATTAAAAGCGATACTAAATTGATTTCTAAAAAAGTTGAAACTCCATTTACGTTAAACTTAGAAAATAATGGTGTAGCAGGAAATACAACGATAAATTTATTAGGTAGATTAGAGAAGGATGTTTTAAGTAAAAATGCAGATCTAGTAATACTTATGGTAGGTACAAATGATATGTTAAATTCTAAGAAATTAGTGTCTTATGACGATTATAAATTAAACTTAGATAAGATTGTAAAAGAAATAAAGAAAACAAATGCACAAGTATTATTAATAAGTCCCCCAACTGTAGATAGTATTTATTTGTTTAATAGACACGATAAGAATTTATTTAAAGAAGGACCAAACCAAAAACTTTATAAAGTAAAACAAATTATAAAGGAAGTTTCAGAAGCTAATAATACACTTTTTGTAGATAATAATTTAGCATTTAAAACATTGAACTTACCTGTTCATAATGAGGATAAATACATAAGGAATAAAAAGAACAGTAATGTAGAAGATGGCGTGCACCTTACTCCATTAGGCTATAAATTAATTGCTGAAAACGTTTATCAATTTCTTGAAAATAATAATTTATCTAAAAAATATAGAAACATTATTTGCTTTGGAGATTCTTTAACAAAAGGATCTGGTGCAAAAGGAGCAGGTACTATTACAGGAGAAAATTATCCTTCTTTTTTATATAAAATGCTTACTAATAATAGCGAAAATTAATTATGAGCTTAAATATTAATAGTTTAAAAAGTAAAGTTAGATAACACCATAATTATGAAAAAAACCATTATAATAATAACAACATTATTTTGTTGCTTCTCTATGTTTTCACAAAGTACAGATGAGGTAGCATCTAGTCATTTTTCAACTTTAAATTGGGTTATATTAATTGTTTTCCTTTTAGGAACAACTTTAATTGGTGAACTCGTAAAAAATAAAGACAAAGGTTTAGATGCCTTTTTTAAAGGAGGAAATAACTTACCTTGGTGGGCAGTTTCATTATCATTAATAGCTACTAAAACAAGTGTTGCTACATTTATTGCAGTTCCGGCATTTATATTTTCTATGCAAGGAAATTTAACCTATTTACAAATGACAATAGGTTTTGCTTTAGGAAATGTACTCTTCGTTTATGTATTATTAAAAGAATATTATGAAGAAGGTATTTTTAGTCCATACGATTTTATTCAAAAAAGATTAGGCGTAAAAACAAGTCAACTATCACGTACTTTTTTTATGATCGGAGCTACTATGAGTCAAGGTGTACGCTTATTGGGTACAGCATTGGTTCTTAGTGTTATTACCGGACAAAGTACTGTTTTGTGTATTGCTATTATAGCAGTATTTGCTATTGTTTGGTCTTATATTGGAGGGATTACAACGGTTGTTTGGACGGATGCCATTCAGTTTGTAATTTTTATTTTCGGAGCCTGTTTTGCATTGTTTTATGCCATTGGCGATATTCCTGGTGGTTTTGGAGAAATGATGGCAATTGCAGATGACAAAGCTAAACTAGTTCTCTTTGATTTATCTTTAGATCCTCATAAAACCTATACTTTATGGGTTGGTATTTTAGGATGTACTTTTTTTGAATTTGGATCAAACGCAGTCGATCAAGTAGTTACGCAGAGAGCTTTATGTTGTAAAAATTTAAAAGAAGCAAGAAAAGCTGTGGCATTTTCTGTAATAGGTGTTGCTACAACATGGATTATGGCTTTTGTAGGTATAGGTTTAGTGGCTTATTATGATATATATCCGTTATCTGATTTAGTAGATAAATCGATGCAATTAGAACCAGACAGAATATTTCCGTATTTTGTTGTAAACGAATTACCAAATGGTATTTCTGGGTTAATTATAGCAGCAATGTTTGCCGCAGGAATTTCAACTTTAGATTCAGCATTAACAGCACTTTCTCAAACCAGTGTTATGGGAGTTGGTCCTTTAGTTTATCCGAAGTTAAAAACAATGCACGAAGACAAAGTTGTAAAAATATCTAAACAAGCTATTATTGTTTGGGGATTAATTTTAGCACTTTTAGCGTATGCATTTAGCTTTTTTCAAGACGGAGGTTTATTAGCTTTAGGTTTTAAAGTTCCTGGTTATGCGTATGGTACTTTAATAGGTATTGCTTTTTTGGCATTAATGAGAAAAGGATCTTTTACAGGTATTTTAATAGGTGCAATTTTAACCATTTTAATAATTGCATGGATGCATTATGAAGGAATCAGTTTTTTCTGGTGGTTTCCTGTAGGAGCAGCAGTAGTAATAATTGTTGCATTAATACATTCAAAATTAACGAGTAAAATAAATCAAAAACCAACTGTTGTATAGCATATAACAGTAGTTTAAAAATAATTAAATAAATAAAATTAAATGAAAACATTTAAAACAACATTAATAGACGGTTACGATGTAATTGTTGTAGGAGGAGGAGTTTCTGGAAGTCATGCAGCAATAGCATCAGCAAAAACAGGTGCAAAGACATTATTAATTGAGCAATTTGGTTTTTTAGGAGGTTCATTAACAGCAATGGGAGTTGGGCCAATGATGACTTTTCATAATAAATCTGGAAGGCAATTGGTTTTTGGTTCTCCAAACGATATGGTAAATAGATTAATAGAAAAAGGTGCTAGTCCTGGTCATATTTTAGATAGTACTGGGTATTGTTCTACAGTAACACCGTTTGATGCAGAAATGTTAAAAGTAACATTAGAAGATATGGTTGTAGAAGCTGGAGCAGAAATTTTATATCATACTCGTTTAATAGATATTGCTCAGGATGGTAACAAAATAAAATCGGTATTTATACACAACAAAGGAGGGATTCAAGAAATACCTGCAAAAATATTTATAGACGCTAGTGGAGATAGTGAGATGGTAAAACTATCTGGAGTTCCTTTTACTGAAGGTAGACCTGGAGATGGAAAGTCACAACCTATGACAACCAATATAAAGGTTGGTAATGTTGAAACAAAAAAGTTAAGAGAATACATGATTAATAATTGGGATCAGTTTGATGCCGATGAAAGAGCAGAAGATAAAGCTGAGGTTTTAAAAAGAACAAAACGTATTTCTACTTGGGGTTTTTATGATTTATGGAATGCAGCAAAAGAAAAAGGAGAAGTAACAATACCAAGAGATAACGTATTATTTTTTGAAACAAATACCGAAGGAGAATTTATATTTAATACCTCTCGTGTTTTAGGATTTAACCCTGTAAATCCTTTTGATTTAAGTAAAGCCGAAACATTAGGACGTAAACAATGTGTAGAGATTTATAAGTTCTTAAAAAAATATGCTCCAGGTTTCGAAAATGCAACATTTGTAAGTACTGCACCTCATATTGGTGTTCGAGAATCTCGTCATCCATTGGCTAAAAAAGTTTTAGTTTCTGATGATTTAGTTAACGAAGTCCGCTTTAAAGAAGTGATTGCAGTTGGTGGCTATCCTATAGATATTCATTCTCCAGATGGAGGAAATACAGATTCAGTTCATTTAAATGCAGAGGGCGCTTATTACATACCTAAAGATTCTTTATTAGTAAATGAGGTAGAAAATCTTGTGCTTTCTGGTAGAGCAATTGGTGCAGATCATCATGCAAGTGCAGCTGTACGTGTAACACCTATTGCTATGGCTATTGGTCAGGGAGCAGGAACATTGGCAGCATTATCAGTACTTAATAATGTAAGTCCAGAGGAGCTTGACTATTCTAAACTTGAAGCCAAGTTAAAAGAACATGGAGCTTATTTGGGAGAATAAGGTAGTTTTAAATACAAATAAATATTTACAAATGTTAGCAATAAAAAGCAAGTATATTTTTGCATTCATCAGTTTAATTAGTTTCTCTTGTTTTGCAAACGGATTAAATAATGGTACTTCTGATAAAAGTAATATTCAATGTAAAATAGCAAAAGTAAATGAGGCTATTCATTATACAATAGAATTAAAAAACACTGGTAATACCGAAGCTAATTTTTCTATCAGTATAAAAAAAGAGGATGAGTTAGCTTGTAGTAATTCTTTATCTGTTAAAGAAATTATTTTAGCACCTAAGAGTTCTTCTAAAGTAATATTGTCGGTTGTAATGAGTGATAGAATTCCTGTTGGCGGACAAGAATCAAGCTTTGTAATTCTAGAAAATAAAACAAGTCAGACTACTGAGGAGTTACAATTTATTTCTGTTCATTCTAAACCACATCCATTTTTATTTGTTACTGATGCTATAATTGAAGAAACAAAAAGTAAAGTAGAAAATTACGATTGGGCAAAAGGAAATTTAACAAATATGCTAGATAAACTAGACAAGTTTAAATTTCCAAAAAGAAAAGTAGTTTCATTACCAAGACCAACAAAAGTATGGTCTAGTTTGGCTTATAATACAAGTGATGGTGAAAAAGCATTTCAAATGTGTTTAGCATGGAAATTAACAGGTAATACTTTTTATAGAGACAAGGTTATAAAATTTATTAAAGATGTTTGTGATAAAGAAAAGGGATATCTATCAATAGGGGCAGCTACTACAGGAGTTCAGGTGCATGAAGGTAATTTCTTTTTATTTTTAGCAGCAGCATGTGATGTTGTTTATAATGAATCTTCATTCTCGGAAGAGGATAGAGAGAATATTAATGCTACGTTTCGTTATTATTTAGAATTAAATAGAACCCACATGAGTTCTTTAGGCATTATGAATCATCAAGCAAGTGCAAATGCTGGTGCTATAGTTGTCGCTTTGTTTTTACAAAATATGGCAGAGGTAAAGTACTTAACTGAAGCAGATGGAGGTATGGGAGATCAGATAGCAAAAGGAGTTATGGCAGATGGTTGGTGGTTTGAAGGAACTGCTAATTATTGTTATTTAGTTACACAACGTTATACTTTGGTTGCCCAAGCTTTCGAGAATTATGGGTTAGATTTATACCATAGACGTTTTCCTACAAAAGTAAAAAGTAAAGATTTTGAAAATGCAAAAGAAGGATATACCGGAATGAAATTCGATATTTGGGGACCTACTGGAAAAAGTACTCGTGGTGTAGAAGATATGGTAACACCATATGTTTCTATGATGGATGAAGATGGTTTTGTCGTTTCTAGTAATGATTCTAATCTTAAAGAACCAAATGAGTTTTATGAGTTAGCTTACAGGGAATATGGAATAGAAAAATTAGCATGGGTAATTAACAAAAGTAAAAGAGATTCTTGGGTTTCGTTAATGTACGGTGTTGCAGAATTACCTGTTGTTAAAGATCCTAGATCAGCATCAGATTTTGTTGCAAATGTTGGTTTAGTTGCATTAAGATCACAAAAAGAAGCACAAGATTCAAAAGAACAAATACAAGCCTATTTAAAATACGGATCTCATGGTGGTTGGCATGGTCATTTTGATAGAACTGGTTTAGTAGCATTAGATAGATACGGACACAAGTTTTTTGGAACAGAAATGGTTTGGTTTGGTTATGGACACAAGGGATATAAAGAAAGTGTACAAACTTCAGCTTCGCATAATATGGTTGTTGTAGATGAGTTGCAACAAGAAGCTGTACCGTCTAAACAAACGTTATTTTTTAAAGGGAAAATGATGCAGGTTTCTGCTTTAGAAACAAATGCTCGTTGGAGAAAAATTCCTACAGGTAATCCAGATAAATTTCCGCCTTGGGATGATGTAGAGATTGATGCTGATTTTAAAAAAGTACATCAAAAACGTTTGTCTATTGTTACAGATGATTATGTTGTTATAGCAGATTTTATGAATGCGCCTAAAAAACATACCTATGATTGGTTGTTACATCCAATAGGATTACAATCTATAGAGGGAGCTAAAAAAACAGGACCAATTTTAGAAACGGTGAGTGTTTTAAAAGATTCTCCTTATAAATATTTTAAACAAGGGCAATGGTATGAAGCTAGAAAAGGAGCCAAGGTTCAATTTATAGACAATGGTGTTCATTTAGATGTACATTCATTATGGCCAAAGAAAGCAAAATTATTAGTAGCAAATTATCCTAACGGAGGTAAAATAAGAGGGATAAGAAATAATCCAGAACGTAAAACTTATGGAGTTAGAGTACATCAAAAACAAGCACAATTTTTACATGTTTTAGAGCCTTATAAAGGTAAAAGTCAAATAGTGAAAATTGTTACTAATTCTCCAAATGAATTAACGGTGTATTTATTAGATGGCAGAGAGCAAAAAATTACGATTAGTAATTTAGTTACAGAAAGTTTACAAGTAAATATAACAGAAAGTAAAAATGGAAAAGTAATTAGATCAGAAAAAGCAAATTAACCTATAAAGATTAATTAAACTTTTTTATTTAAAAGGAATATTAAAAGAGACAGTAGATAAGAGTTTTTTTTTGTTTTGAATTTGGAGCTTCCCTAATTGAATATTCAATTTGGGAAGTTTTTTTTTATCTAAGAGATAAAGAATGAATTATTGCTTGTAACCTTTGTTCTATTGGTGTTTTTTTTTAATAAAAAACGATAATTTAGATTTTATGAATGATAGTTTATACGAATTTATCTAACGAATTGATAATATTGAAATACGGTATAAAGAATATTTTAAAAACCTAATATGTATAGAAACATGAAAATAAAAATAGTACTTGTTGTTTGTTTACTTTGTTTTGTAACACTTAATGGACAGAATGTAAATTCTAGTGTTTCTCGTTCTAATAATAAAGTGAAATCTAAAATAGATTGGCCATCATTTATGAGTCAACATGATTTAGTTTGGGAAGATATTCCGAAGCAATGGGCAGAAGGAGCCTTTGTTGGAAATGGTCAGTTAGGAATGATGTTGTATGCTAAATTAGATGAAAATCGATTTAACTTTCATGTGGGACGTCAGGATGTAACAGACCATAGAAAAGCACCAAACAGAAAAACATCTATGGGTGTAAAAGGTACTAATTTATTAGATTTTTCTAGATTGGATATTGGAAAAATGGTTTTACATCCCGCAGGGAAAATTAAAACAGCAAGATTACGACAAGATTTATGGAATGCAGAAATACGAGGAACTATTATTACTGATTTAGGAGAAATAAAATTTCGTGCATTTACTCCATACAATGATAAAGTACAAGTTATTGAAGCTTCTTCTACAGAAAGAAAAAACGGTGTAAAAATTCCTTTTTCTTGGGAATGGTTGCCAGGTGATGCTTCTTGTTCTAGAGCAGTGATTAAGTACGAGAGATATAAAGATGAGTACAAAATGAACCCTTATAGTCCAGAAATTAAGGTTACAGATAAACATGCTGTTTGTGTACAAAAATTAGAAGCAGGTGGAGATTATGCTACAGCTTGGTCTGAAGTAAAGTCAAAAGATAAACAAAAAAGCACAATATATATATCAACAGCAAACGAAGTACCTGCTTTAGATGTTTCTGCAGGTGTTGCGATACATAATGTTAATGAAGCAAAAAAAATAGGATTAAAAAAAATAGAGAAATCACATCGTGAGTGGTGGCATAATTATTTTAAGAAATCTTTTTTAAGTTTTCCAGATGCTAGAATGGAATCATTTTATTGGATTCAGTTATATAAAATGGCAGCAAGTTCTCGTGCAGATGGACCCGCTTTAGACTTAATGGGACCTTTCTTTAAAAATACTTCTTGGCCAGGGCTTTGGTGGAATCTTAATGTTCAACTTACGTATTGGTCTTTTAATGCTAGTAACCATCAGGATATCGCTATAAATTTTATCAAACTAATTGATGATCATTTTGAGTATCAAATTAAATATAAATCTGGTAAAAATTTAGGAGATTTTGCTTGGGCTACACATAATTATTGGATGTATTATAAATTTCAAGGTGATGAAGCTTCCATTCTTAAAAAATGGGTACCTAAAGCAATGAAAATTGCAGAAATTTATGAGCAAAAATTAGAAAGAAATCCAAAAGGTCAATTAGAACTTAAACCTATGGGATCTCCAGAATACATGGGTTTTAAATCTTTTAAAAACACCAATTACAATTTAGCTATTTTACGTTGGTTGTTAAATAGTTTAATTGATGCTAGTGAGAAAGCAAATGAGAATAGTATAGAAGTAGCACATTGGAAAGAGTTATTAGTAGATCTTATTCCGTATCCTGTAGATGAAAATGGATTAATGATTGGTAGTGATCAACCGGTAGATATATCACATCGTCATTATTCTCATCTTTTAGCCTTATATCCATTGTTTCAATTAGATCCTAATTCAGCAAGAGATAGAGATTTAGTAGTAAAATCTGTTTTACATTGGCATAATATAGAAGAAGGAAAAGGATTAGCAGGTTACTCATTTACAGGAGCATCATCATTATACGCTGCATTGGGTATGGGAAATGAAGCTGTAGCTGTTATGCAAGATTTTTTAGATGCTAATATTGGAAAAGCACATTTTTTAACCAACACCTTTTATATGGAAGGAACAAACCCTGTTGTAGAAACTCCATTAAGTGGTGCTGCTGCTATTATGGAATATAGTTTGCAAAGTTTGGGAGAAGAAATTAGAATATTTCCGGCCTTACCTAAAGATTGGAAAGAAGCTTCTTTTAGAGATTTATTAGCAAAAGGAGGTTTTGAAGTAAGTGCTTCTATGAAAGAAGAAAAAGTAGAATGGGTTGTTATTAAAAGTTTATCGGGTCAACCTTGTGTAGTACATATTCCTGGATGGAATGGTATTTCATCAGATATAAAAACAACAATAGAAAAAGTAGCGAAAAGTAAATTTAAAATTTTGCTTAAAAAAGGAGAAACGATAGTTTTAAGTCCTGAAGGAAAAAAAGTAGAACCTGTATTAAAAGCTGTACTACACTCAAAATCTAAAATTAATTATTTTGGAATAAAAAAAGGAGCTTCACGTAAACCATTATTAGAAGAACCTATTTTAGAATACAAGAAGCAATAGAATTAAATATGATTGAATTAAAAAATAAGAAGATTTTATGTAGGTTGCTTTTGGTTTTAATCTGTTTTTTTTTAGTGAATTGTAATACTAAAATAGAAGAAGGTGAGGTTTTAAACGAAGCTTTAATTTTAAAATATAAAACCCCAGCAAAAGCATGGACAGAAGCTTTACCTATAGGAAATGGTAGGCAAGGAGCTATGATTTATGGAGGAGCGTTGGTAGAACATATTCAGTTGAATGAGAATACATTGTACTCTGGAGAGCCATCTTCTACTTATAAAGGAACCAATATTAGACCAACTTACAATAAGGTAATGCAACTTTTAGCTTCGGATAAATATACTGAAGCAGAAAAAATTATGAAAACAAATTGGTTGGGTAGACTTCATCAAAGTTATCAACCTTTTGGAGATTTATATTTTCACTTTAAAGGAGATTCAATCTCTAATTACGAGCGAACTTTAGATATAGAAAATTCTGTTTCTACAGTTAACTATCGCTCTCAGAAAGTAAATTATAAGCGAGAAGTTTTAGCGAGTTATCCTGATAATATAATCGCTATAAAAATTTCTTCGGATAAAAAAGAAGCTATTTCTTTTGATACTTTTTTAGAATCTCTACATCCTACAAAAATAATAGTAGAAGGAAAGACTATTATTTTAAAAGGTCAGGCTCCGGGTTTTGTATTAAGAAGAAGTTTAGAAAATGTAGAGAGTAATGGTGATGAACATAAATATCCAGAAATTTTTAATAAAGATGGTTCTAGAAAACCTTTTGCAAAACAAGTACTTTATGGAGATGAGGTTTCTGGTAAAGGAATGTTTTTTGAAGCAAGACTTGAAATTAAAAATAAAGGAGGAAAAATTGTAGCTACAGAAAAAGGACTTTCTGTTTCCGATGCAGATGAGGTAGTCGTGCTTTTATCAATGGCGACTAGTTTTAATGGTTTTGACAAGAGCCCAAGTACGCAAGGAAAAGATCCTGCCAAGGTAAATGAGCAAATTTTATCAGAATTAAAAGATAAAACCTACAACCAAATAAAAGCAACTCATAAAAAAGATTATTCAAATTTGTTTAATCGTGTTCAGTTTTCGTTAGAAAATCAAGCATCTACTCTAGATATTTCTATAGATGCTCGTCTTAAAAATTATGCAACAATTCCAGATTTAGACCTAAATACATTGTTGTTTCAGTACGGAAGATATCTTATGATTTCTGGTTCTAGAGCAGGAGGGCAGCCATTAAATTTACAAGGTATTTGGAACGATAAGGTTATTCCGCCATGGAATTCTGCCTATACAATGAATATAAATGCTCAAATGAATTATTGGCCTGCAGAAGTAACCAATCTTTCAGAATGTCATGAGCCATTTTTTAGATTGGTAAAAGAATTGGCTATTACAGGTAAAGAAACTGCAAGAAATATGTACGGAAATCCTGGTTGGGTAACGCATCATAATACTGATATTTGGAGGCCTTCTTATCCTGCGGATAACGCAGTAATGTATTCTTATTGGCCTGTTGGTGCTGGTTGGCTTACAAGTCATTTGTGGCAACATTATCAGTTTACAAATGATATTACATTTTTAAAAGAAGAGGGGTATCCTTTATTAAAAGGTAGTGCAACTTTTTTTGCGAGTTGGTTGGTAGAAAATAAAGAAGGGTATTTAGTAACACCAGTGGGTACATCACCAGAAAATAAATTTTATTATGATGAAAAGCATTCATCTACAGTAAGTGCTGGTGGAACCATGGATATGTCTATTATAAGAGAAAATTTTGAAACTGTTATTAAAGCATCTAAAATATTAAATGTTGATGCAGGTTTTAGAGCCTACATAGAAAAATTGATGCATAAACTTCTGCCTTTTAAAATAGGTGAAAGAGGACAATTACAAGAATGGCAATCAGATTTTTTAGAAACCGATGCGCATCACAGGCATTTATCTCATTTATATGGTTTTCATCCAGGAAATCAAATAACAAAAGAGAAAACACCAGCACTTTTTAAAGCCGTTCATAAAACGTTAGAATTACGAGGAGATGAAGCTACCGGTTGGAGTATGGGATGGAAAATTAATTTTTGGGCAAGAATGCAAGACGGTAATCATGCTTATAAAATTATAAATAATTTATTTTCTTTTGTTGATGAAACAAGTAAACATAGACATGGCGGGTTGTATGCAAATTTGTTTGATGCGCATCCACCATTTCAAATAGATGGTAATTTTGGCTATACTGCAGGTGTTGCAGAAATGTTGTTGCAAAGTCATACAGAAGAAATACATATTTTACCTGCACTTCCTGATGCGTGGTCTACGGGTTCTATTAAAGGATTAAAAGCAAGAGGAAATGTTGTTGTAGATATAATTTGGAAAGATGGCAAACTGATGAAAGTATCTTTAGAATCATTAAAAGATCAAATAGTGTTTGTAAAATATGGAGAGTTTAAAAAGAGTATTGAATTAAAGGCAGGGGAAAAAGAGGTTTTAGATGTAGCATTTTTTTATTAATTGACTAACAGAAAAATAAATAATATAGATATATGAAAAAAATAATTAGCGTTTTGTTATTACTAATAGTGGTATTTTCAATGAAAGCAGAAAACAGTTCTCGTGATACTATTTTTATAAAATCATTAAATAAACTGGCTCATTATGCAGGGAAAAGTAATGTTTTGGTTAAAATGAAGCCAGGTGAATATACTATTAGTGCTATTAAAATTGGAGGGTTAAGTGTCTTTAAACGAGATAAAACAAGTAAAAGAAAAGATGATTTTAGAATTGGTTCATTAATTCACTTTTCAGGAAACAATAGTAGTTACTTTTTGTCTGGTGTTGTTATAAATATAGATGCAAAACTTCATAATAATTTTAGTAAGAGTGAGTTTAGTGAAGTACTAGTAAGTGGCTCTAATAATTATATAAACGGATTAAAAGCTAGAGATATTGGTGAACATGTTCCTGCTAATAGAGTACAAATGTTGCGAATAATGGGAGATAATAATACTATAGAAAATGCAGATTTATTTGTGCATGGATCTACTCCTTATGGCTATGGTCATTTATTAGGTAAAGGTAAAAATGCATTAGTGCCTTTGCATAAACATTCTGTTTTATTGGTTGAAGGGACAAATACAAAATTATTAGGATGTAAAGTTGTTACGCACGCTTATGGACATGGTATTTTTATGCAAGGTGCAGTAAATACGCTATTAAAAGATTGTTATGTTGAAGGAAAAATGAGAGCAACTAACGATATGTTAGCAGAAACTTCTGGTTTAGCTTTTGATGCTGGTTTTAAAAGTGATTATCCTCCAGGAAAAATTATGCCTAATCAAATTAAATCATTGTCGGAAGATGGTATTAGAACTTATGGATCTGGCGGACTAAATGGACGAAGAACAAAAGGAGTAACAGTTATAAATTGCACGGTAAAAAATATGCGATCAGGTTTTGATTTAAGTGCAAATTTACCGCCAACAAAAGTTGTAGGGTCTACAGCTATTGGTTGTCAGGAAAAAGGATTTTCTATAGGAACAGATGGTGTTATTAAGGATTCTAAAGGAGATGCTATGTATGGACCTATTATTACTTTTGTAGGAAATAATGTAAAAAATTGTGTAGTAGATTTAGAACTTGTAGATACTGTAAGTACATATAATGTTTCTCGTTTAGCAGAAATTAATGGATCTGGTCACCAAATAACCTTTCGAAATTATCAAGGAAACAAGCGTAGTATTGTATCTCCAATAGTGTTTGGTGAATCTTTTTGGAACGATGTTCATCGATTTAGAATACCTGATGCAAAGCATGGAGATTATTCTGGAGCAGCAAATATTAAGCTTTTTAATTATACAGGAATGCCAGTTTTATTAAATGATTTAACGAGTAATTGTACGGTTACTAATATTGATAAATAAATATTAGATAATATCATTATAAATTTAAGATTGATTTTTACAGTCAAAAAAATAACTATAATTAATTTTTCATTTCATTTACAAGACAGAAAAATACTGTTTTTTTTCTTTCTAATTTAAAATAGAAGGAAAACGAGAACTGTAATTTGTATATCTATAATTTTAAGATTAATAATCTAAAAACCCCTTTATAGCTTAGGTAATAGGGTACTATGTTAGATAATTTGATGTATAAGTTAGATTTTATAATGTTGTTTTTTTTTAGTTTTATAAAAAAATAATAACTAATTATGAAAACAAAATTACTTCTCTATTTAATAGTGTTTTTTTCAATGTTTACAAAAGCACAAAACTTTGTGCATCCTGGATTAAATCATAAAAAATCAGATTTAGAAAGGATGAAACTCCAAATTGAAGCAGGTATTGAGCCCTGGGCTAGTTCCTACAAAAGTTTAGCGGCAGATATTTTTTCTCAGCATACCTATATTGTAAAAGGAAATACTTCTATGACGGTTCTTGCTAGAGATAGCAATAGTGGACCAAATAAAGCTGCGTATGAAGATGATATGACGGCCGCTTACCAAAATGCATTAATGTGGTGGATGACTAACGATCAAAAACATGCAGATAAAGCTATAGAAATTTTAAATGCATGGGTAAATCTAAAATCAATACCAGGTATTCCTCTTGATGTAGGTTTATATGTAGCGCCTATGGTTAATGCTGCGGAGTTAATTAAACACAGTAATGCTGGTTGGGCAGAAGCAGATATGCAAAAATTTAGCGACATGCTTGTGTATCCTGGGTATTCTAATACTACCGTTCCGGAAGGAGCCTTTAATGATAATCATACTTTTTATTGGGGTATTTATAATGGAGATCCTAAACGAGCAGGAAATCAAGAATTAGCAGCTTATAAAGGGATGATGTCTATGGGTATTTTTCTTGATAACGAGTTAATGTATCAACGTGCTTTAAGATATTTAAGTGATCAAGATCACCATCCAGATGATTTACCTTATGAGGCAGGACCAAAGACAACAACATCAATAATTTCAGATAATGGTTTTTTAATTAGTTATAACTGGTCACAACAATTTACCATTCCAGATTATGGGTATGACGGAGTTATAACCAATTATATTTATGATAACGGACAGAGTCAAGAAAGTTCAAGAGATCAAACACATGCCATGTATGGTGTGTCTTTAACAGCTCAAATTGCTGAAATAGCATGGAATCAAGGAGATGATTTATACAGTTTAGCTGATAATAGAATTTTATTAGGATTAGAATATCATTTAAGATACAATTTAACTTACGAGAATGAGTATGATGGTGTTTTAGAACCTTGGGAACCAACCGTAGAAAATGGTTTATTTTATCAGAAATTACATAGAACTGCTCGTGGAAAATCATTAAAAATAAACCCTTATTCAGGATCGGATAATACTAGAGTTCTTAGAGGTTTAAATATTACAAGACCATATTGGGAAACCCCATTGAATCATTATAAGGATCGTTTAAATTTAGATCCAGAAAAGTATAAATGGTTACAAAGAGGACGAGATTTAAATATTGAAAAAACAGGAGATTATGAGGTTCGTTCAGAAAGTCGAACAGATACTCCTGGTTGGGGAGCTTTTACCCATAGTAGAACAAGTAATTGTCCGGGAGACCCAATTAATGGGTTCGATACTGATGGATTACCAAATTACAATATGAATACATTACCAATGACAATTGAGGCTGAAAATTTTGATTATTTTCCTATAATCGGTCAAGGTCGTACCTACAATGATATTTCTTCAAGTAATACAGGAGGAGTGTATAGAACTGATGAAAATGTAGATTTAAAAGAATCTTTAGAAGGAGGTTATAGTATAACTAATATTGAAAATGGAGAATGGTTAACTTATACTGTAAATGTGCCAGCAAACGGAACTTATGATATTTCTATAAGATATGCCGCAGCAAATGGTAATGGTAAAATAAAATTTAATTTTGGAGGTGAAGATGTTACTACAGATGTTAATGTTCCTTTTGGTTCTACAAATTCAACAAGTCTTATAGATTGGAAAGATTTTACGGTAGCAACTAATGTTTCTTTAACGAAAGGTGTACAAGCTTTAAAAGTTTTATTTAGTGGAGCTAATAATTCGTTCGAACTTAGTAATATGAACATAGAAATTAATACTTTATCTTGTATAGATTCTGTTGATACAGACCTTAATTATGCACAGGGTGTTAATTATAAATACTATGAAGGCACATGGAGTGAACTTCCAGATTTTACTTTAGAAACGGTTGTTAAAACAGGCGAAATTTCTACAATTGGTTTATCTGAAGCGACAAGTACAGATAATTATGGTTTTGTATTTGATGGGTATGTTTATGCTGCTAAAGATGGTATGTATACATTTTATACAAATTCTGATGATGGTTCTAGATTGTCTATAGCAGGTGTTTCTATTCTTAATAATGACGGATTACAAGAAGCATCAGCAAATATCTGTTTAAATGAAGGATATCACAAAATAAGCGTCGAATATTTTACAGCATCAGGAGTTAATAGTTCTTTATCTGTATTGTATGAAGGGCCTAGTATTTCTAAAAAAATATTGCCCATTTATTTAGAAGAGGCAAAAGTTGCCGGCCAATTTGAATTTCTTTTTGAAACAAATAATAATTTTGAAGGATGGTCTAGCTTTAATAATCCAGGAACAACTTCGATGAGTGTTACTTCTGGAGCGCTACAGGCAACCTATGCTGCTGCTGCAGGATATTTGGGAATTCAATATCCAGCAGATTTAGAGTTTAGTAGTGCGCATCCTTATGTTGCTATTAAAATAGATCATTTACCAGCAGGAAGAATGGCTTTTTATATGGCTAATGGTTGGTATAATAATGATAAAGAAGGGTTTTCTAGTTTAGCGAATACAACTCTTAATAATTCTGGTATTTATGTGTATGATTTAAGTGCCAATGGTCCAGGTTTTGGTAGTAGCGCTAAGAAAATATTTACTGATAATGAAAACTATACAGATACTAATAGAATTATATTTCTTATTGATGAAAATGATACTAGTAGTACTTCTAACTCTACGTATAACGACATAGAATGGATTAAAAACTTTGCTTCAATTCAAGATATAATTGACTATGCAGGTGTAACATTAGCCGTTAATGATGTACAAAAAGAGGTAATATCTATGTATCCTAATCCAGTAAAAAGTAGTTTTACTATTACCAATCATTTAGGTGCTAATGTAGAAATATTTGATATGGTTGGTAGATTAATGTTGAAAAGTAGCATTAAAAGTAATAAGCAATCTATCGATATAAATCATTTTAAGAAAGGTATGTATTTAATTAGAGTCAATTCTAATGGTAGCATTTTAAGTAAAAAAATACTTAAAATGTAAATAAGGCTAATTTAAAAAAGCGAATCAATTTCTTTAGAATCATTAAAACAGGAATAAATTATTTCTTTTTATTCTAAAATTTTAAGCAACCTTAATCTATTCATTAAATAGATTAAGGTTTTTTTATACCCTTTAATGTACTAAAAGAAACATACCTATTTCCGAATACAATATGTAACTATCCTTTTTTTATGGAATTATGATAAGTGACTAAGAGAAAAGAAGTCGTATTTTATCTTCTTTGTGTTTGATTTAGTTAAGTAAAAGAAATATAAACTTTATTTGTTCTTTCTAGTTTGTTGAAATTAATTTGATAAAAAGTCTAAAAACCATCGTATTATGGATGCTATGTGAAATTTATAATCTAAAGTCTTCTATTCTTTTTTAATAGTAATAAACTAGATTCTTCAAAACAATTTTCATTTTCAAACGACTTATTTCATAGAATGAGTTCAAAGTAATTAACTGTCTTGCTTCAATTTTTAAAGTTTTAATTCTATATGGTATTCTATAGTTTCATTAATCTTTTTATTTACTTGCTGTAAATGGAGTATCTATTACTTGTAATCAGACTATTTTTCATTTCTAAAAGTTTAATTTGTATTTAATGATTCTTTAGAGTAAATATAAAACCCAAACTATCAAGAGTTATGAAAAAAAAACACTGTATTTAATGTTTGTGAATAAAAAAGTTTTTATTAAAAAATAATCACACTTGAATAAGTGTAAAAGATATATACGGATTTTAGATGTTTATATTTCTATTTGTTAGTGTTTTAGGTGTTTTTTTGTCGAGTTTAAAATCAGGGGTTAAGGGAGTCTTTTTTTGGTGCAATAATATTTTTTAGCATATATAGAGTAAGGGTTTTTATTTTTTGTTGCGTCTAATAATAAAATACATAACATTCTTTTCCTACGCTTTGTCTTTTTGAATTAATTACAAAACTGAAAAGATATAAGGGTTATTATTTTAAAGAATAATAACCCTTTTTATTAAATAGTAATAACATAAAATATTAAAATGAAAAACTTACTTACTCTATTATTTTTAACTTTTAGTTTAATTTTAACAGCTCAAATACACGAACCAGTTAAATGGCAAACTACTGTTGAGAAAATTTCAGAAACAGAGTATATATTAATTTCTAAAGCAACTATTGATGCAGGTTGGCATTTATATGCCCAAGATGTTATTGAAGACGGCCCAATACCCACTTTATTTACATTCGATGATCAAGATGCTAAGTTAAAACTTATAGGAAACACTTCTGAAGAGGAAGGCCATACAATTGATGATCCTATTTTTAATATGGAGATTAAATTTTTTGAGAATTCTGCTGTATTCAAACAAAAAATCAGATTAACGAGTCCTGTGAATGAAATAAACGGAACCGTTGAGTTTATGGTTTGTGATGATACTAGATGCTTGCCTCCAACAGAAGTAGATTTGTTATTTACAATTAGTAAAAAAACAGTAATAACTGAATCCATAAAAAAAGAGGGTAAACCAGTGGTTTCTATTAAAAAGGATTCATCATCAGAAAAAAGTCTTTGGGGAATTTTCTTTATTGCTTTTCTATCTGGATTTGCTGCATTATTGACACCTTGTGTTTTTCCAATGATTCCCATGACGGTTAGTTTTTTTACCAAGCAAAGTAAAACAAAAGCTGCAGGTATCAAGAATGCTATTATTTATGGATTATCAATAATTGTAATTTATGTTTTATTAGGTATTTTAGTAAGTCTATTATTTGGGGCAGATGCTTTAAATGCATTATCTACAAATGTTTGGTTTAACGTTATTTTCTTTGTTTTACTTTTAGTTTTTGCAGCTTCATTTTTAGGTGCCTTTGAAATTATGCTACCAAACTCTTGGGCAAATAAAGTAGATTCTCAAGCAGATAGAGGTGGATTAATTGGTATCTTCTTTATGGCTTTAGCGTTAGCAATTGTTTCGTTTTCTTGTACCGGACCAATTGTAGGTACTTTATTGGTAGAAGCAGCTGCAGGAGGAAGTCAAGTTGGACCAATTATTGGAATGTTAGGTTTTTCATCGGCAATTGCTTTACCATTTGCCTTATTTGCAGCTTTTCCAGGTTGGTTAAATTCATTACCAAAATCAGGAGGTTGGTTAAACACAGTAAAAGTTGTATTAGGGTTTTTAGAATTAGCATTAGCATTTAAATTTTTGTCAAATGCAGATTTAGTATTACAATTACATCTTTTAGAAAGAGAAATCTTTATTGCTATTTGGATCGCTATTTTTGGAGCATTAACATTCTACCTTTTTGGAAAAATACAACTACCACATGATTCTCCTGTGAACCATATTTCGGTAGGTAGATTAAGTTTAGGTTTAATTGTACTTTCATTTACAATTTACATGATTCCAGGGCTTTGGGGAGCACCTTTAAACTTGATAAGTGCATTTCCTCCACCACAGCATTATAGTGAGTCTCCATATGGAGTTGGGTTTAGACAGCTTGGTAGCGGAGGTGGAGTCTCACATTCAGATATTCCAGATGGAGCACATTTAATGGCTCCAAATGATATTTTAGCATTTAATGATTATGATAAAGGTTTAGCGTATGCTAAGAAAGTAAGAAAACCAGTTATGATTGATTTTACCGGTCACGCTTGTGTTAACTGTAGAAAAATGGAGCAAAATGTTTGGGTAAATCCTAAAGTTTTAAAAATGCTTAAAAATGATGTTGTCTTAATTTCTTTGTATGTAGATGACAAAAGAAAGTTAAATGCAGATGAGATTGTAGATTCTAAATTAAAGCCAGGTAAAAAATTAAAATATATCGGTCAAAAATGGAGTGAATTACAAACTATAAAATATAAAACTAACACGCAACCAATGTATGTCTTAATGGATCATACAGAAGAAAACTTAATAAAACCTGTTGCTTATACGCCAGATATAGATACTTATTCTAATTGGTTAAAAGAAGGTATTAGTAATTTTAAGAAGTAACATTTTTATTTAGTTGATTAATTTTTAGCATTATTTTGATAGAGATCTTAAAGCAATGCTTTTACAAGAAAACATTTTAATATAATTTAGTATGCATAAAATGAGTTTAGAAAAATATTTTGATCAATTTAGAAAGAATATCGTTGGTGTTAATCAGACTTTTATATCTCCTTATGGAGAACAAAAGTTAGTATATTCTGATTGGACAGCAAGTGGAAGATTGTATCTTCCGATTGAAGAAAAATTATTGAATAATTTTGGACCTTTTGTTGCAAATACACATACAGAAACATCAACATCTGGGGCATCAATGACGTTAGCATATCATGAAGCTAGAAACATTATAAAAAAACATGTTAATGCAAGTGCTAATGATGTTTTAATTACTGATGGATCTGGAATGACAGGTGTTGTAAATAAATTTCAACGAATTTTAGGATTAAAAGTTTCAGAAAGCTTAAAAGCATACACTAATATTCCAGAAGAAATAAAACCTATTGTTTTTGCAAGTCATATGGAACATCACTCTAACCAAACATCTTGGTTAGAAACTATTGCAGATGTAGAAGTTGTGCCTTGTGATGATGCGGGTTTAGTTTGTTTAAAAAGTTTTGAGAAGTGTATAAAAAAACACGAAAAGAGACAGTTTAAAATAGCTTCAATTACTGCATGCTCTAATGTTACTGGAATAAAAACTGAGTATCATAAAGTGGCAAAATTAATACATAAATACAATGGTTTGTGTTTTGTAGACTTTGCTTGTTGTGCTCCTTATGTTGATATAAATATGCATCCAGAAAATGAAGAAGAATACTTAGATGCTATTTTCTTTTCTCCTCATAAGTTTTTAGGTGGACCCGGAACTTCTGGTGTGTTGGTTTTTAATAAAAAATTATATAAGAATGTAGTGCCCGATAATCCTGGAGGAGGAACTGTGAGTTATACAAACCCTTGGGGACAACATGATTATTTTGATGATGTAGAAACTAGAGAAGACGGTGGAACACCTGGTTTTTTACAAGTTATAAAGATTGCACTTTCGATTCAGTTAAAGGATAAAATGGTGACTGAAAACATTAAGAAGAGAGAAGATGAAATTAACAAGATTGTTTTTAAAACTTTAGAAAGTATTTCTGATATAAAAATATTAGCACCAAACCTTAAAGATCGTTTAAGTATTTTTTCTTTTTATTTTGAAAAATATCATTTTAATTTAGTTGTTAAGTTACTAAATGATAGATTCGGAATTCAAACAAGAGGTGGATGTTCTTGTGCAGGAACATATGGGCATTTTTTATTAAATGTAAATCAAGAAACATCAAATAGAATAAAAGATGAGATTTTACATGGTTGCAATACACAAAAACCTGGTTGGATTCGTTTATCCATTCATCCAACCATTACAAATCAGGAATTAGAATTTATTTGTAATTCGTTAAAAGAATTAGCTAAAAATATAACGGATTGGTCTAAGGATTATAGGTATGATTCTGTAAAAAATGAATACATCCATAAAACAGTAAATCCTATAGAAATTGAAATGGTAAGGAATTGGTTTTTAGTTTAATTGCTGTGTAATTAGACTTTAAAAGAAGTGGAGTTTTCTAAAATAGTATATTAATTTATTAGTAGAAATTAATATTTAAAAGATTATTTTATCGAAGAATTCTTATTAAGAAAAACTAGTAGACAATTTTAGTTTTAATTGATTTAAAAAAATTAAGAAATAGCGTTAAAGTACCTTTATCATTAAAACTCTCTCTAATTATATTGTATGCCTTAGACATTTGTGCTTGAACCGTTTTAGGAGAAATTTCTAGATGTTCAGCTATTTGAGCATGCGTGAGGTTTTCAAACTTACAGAGAATAAATACTTTTTTACATCTGTTAGGTAATTTGTCGATGGTCTCTCTTAGTTTTTTTACTCTCAAGAGATTTATTTCGTCATCTTCATCAATGGTTTCCATAAGACGTTGATGTTTCCAACCGTCTAATACGTTTTGATTTCGCTTATCTTTACGGTACTTATCAATATAAGTATAATAGGCTGTTTTAAATAAATAGCCTTTAAAAGAATCTAATTCACTTAGTTTTTCTCTATAATTCCAAATTTTTATAAAAGTTTCTTGTAAAATATCTTCAGTTTCAAATTCATTTTTAGTAAAATTGTTAATATATATATACAAGCTTTTATAATATAGATCATGTAAAACCTTAAAAGAAAGTTGGTCTCCTTTTTTTAGTCCAAGAACTAAATCTACTATTTTCTGCTTGTCTGCCATGTTAAAGTGTGCGAGCAAATTTAGATATTTTAATGAGATATCATTAAAAATTTAAAGAAAAGTTAAAAAAACATTAATTTTTTATAGGCATTATAGAAAAGGTTAGCGTATTACTAATAGAAATAAGAAAACATTGTGAATAAAAGGATAGAGAAAATAATTATAAGTTATTTTGATAATAATATTTCAGAAACTGAAGCGAATGAACTTGCAGCTTGGTTAGATGAAGGAAACAGAGATGTGTTTAATGAATATGTAATGTTGAATTTTTCTGTAGAACAGTTAAAATCAGTAAAAAACGATATTATAACCTCTTCTTGGGATAAAATTGAAACTGATATAAATAAAAAGAAATCGGAAAAAGTATTGCCATTGTATTTGAAAAAGATATCTAGATATGCGGCAGTTATTGCTGTTTTAATTGTTTCTGGATACCTTTTAACACAAAAAACAAACCCTGTTATAAATGAGACTGTTTCAATTGGAGAAATAAAAGCGACATTAACTTTAGACGATGGATCTAATATTGCTCTACAAAATGGAAAAGGATATAATAACAAAACAATTCATAGTAATGGAGAAAGTTTAGTATACGAAACAAAACTTAATACAAAACATAAAACAAAAACTAAAGAAACTATTTATAATTACTTAACAATTCCTAGAGGAGGTTTGTTTTCTATAGAATTATCAGACAATACAATAGTTTGGTTAAATTCTGAAAGTAAATTAAAATATCCTGTAAACTTTAAAAAAGGAAAAACTAGAGAAGTTGAATTGCTTTATGGAGAAGCTTATTTTGATGTCTCTAAAAGTACTAAACATAATGGAGATGCCTTTGTTTTAAAAACAAACAACCAAACGATTACTGTTTTAGGAACTGAATTTAATGTAAAAGCTTACCGAGATGAAACCGATATTTTAACAACTTTATTAGAAGGTTCTGTAAATGTTAAGAATAAAAATAACAACAAAACTCTAATACCAGGTCAACAATCAAAAATTTCAAACTCATCAGACTTTATAAAAGTATATGAAGTAAAGGCAGATGATGAAATTGCATGGGTAAATGGAATGTTTAGTTTTAAAAATAAACCTTTAAAAGAGATCTTAAAAGTTTTATCTCGTTGGTATGATTTAGATGTAGAATTTACAAAAAAAGAAAGCGAAGAAATTCTTTTTACAGGTGTTTTAAGAAAACAACAATCAATATATAGAATATTAGAATCAATTAAAACTACAACCAATGTAAAATATAGTATTAAAAATAGAATTTTGACAATAAAATAAAAAAAGGGATAAAAACAAAACCTCTCACAGCTAGTTATATCCCTAAGAATCGTGATTAATTAATTAACAACTAACCAAATGCAAATTTATGAAAAATAATTTTACAAAAATACTTTTCTTATTTAAGAAAAGATTTCTACCTATCATTATGAAAACATTCTTTTTACTTTTCTGTACCACTCTTTTTAGTTTCACTCCTAAAAGTGGTTTTTCACAGAATGAAAAAATTACAATTGAATCAAACAAAACAGTCTCAGTAGATGAAGTATTTGAAATTATTAAAAGTCATACAAATCATAGTTTTATTTATAGAGCAGATTTGTTTAAGAATTATCCCAAAATAAAATTAGAAAAAGGAATCATTAGAGCGAATAATCTTTTAAAGAAAGCCTTATCAAAAGGAAGTTTTAGTTGTGAGTTTTCTGAAGACGAAACTATAGTTATAAAAGAAAAGCCAACTGAAGTTGTTCGTATTTCTAAAACTGTGAAAGCAATTCAGCAAATAATAATAAGTGGTACTGTAGTAGATGAGAGTGGTGAGCCTCTTCCTATGGTTAGTGTTTATGAAAAAAAGACTAAAAATGGAACTTCAACAGATTTTAATGGAAATTATTCACTTAATTTAGGTAGTTCCTCTAAAGATAAAATTTTAGTATTTAGTTATATTGGTTTTGAAAATCAAGAAGTTGTGGTTGGCGACAAAACAATTTTAAATATAAAAATGAGACCAAGTTTATCTGGCTTAGATGAAGTTGTGGTAATTGGGTATGGAACATCTAAAGTAAAAGATGCAACAGGAGTAATATCTAGAATTAGTGCAAAAGAAATAGAGAATGCACCTATGGGAGCTAGCGTCGAAAGTTTATTGCAAGGTAAAAGTCCTGGTGTAAATGTTCAAATACAATCTGCTTCACCTACTTCTCCTATTAGTGTGGTTATTAGAGGGGCATCGTCACTTTCTGGAGATAACCAACCTTTATGGGTTATTGATGGTGTACCACAATATTCATCTACAACTTCTGGTGATGTTGCAAATACTTTGTATAATTTAAATTTAAATGATGTACAAAGTATAGATATTCTTAAAGATGCTTCTGCTACAGCAGTATATGGTTCTAGAGCTGCTAATGGAGTTGTAATAGTAACCACTAAAAAAGGTAAAATAGGAATGAAACCTCTTTTTGAAGTATCTTCTAGAGTAGGTGTGCAGGTTATGGATTTTAATGGATATCAATATTTTGAATCTGAAGATTATATAAACTTTTCTGGTGCTGCAGCTAGAGAAATGGTATTAACGATGGATTCGTTTACTAATTCTGCTGAACGTTATTTAGATCTTCAAGCATTTTATAACCTAAATAATAGCGAGTATGATAAATCTGATCTTGTAACGCTAGATGGCGCTTATTATGATGGAAACACTAATTGGCAAAAAGAAATGACTCAGAATCCAGTGGTGGTACAACATGATTTTTCTGTTCGTGGAGGGTCTGAAGAAACAACCTATTTTGCTTCTTTTAATTATAGTGATATGGAAGGTGTTGTAAAATCGGGGCAAAGCGAGTTGTATGGAGGTAGAATGAATTTCGATACTAAAATTAGTGAAAATTTAAAATTTGGACTTAACCTAAATGGAAGTTCTCGTAAATCTGATAATAAAGATTATATGCTTAGTGTTATACAAAAGGTTAGACCAGATATTCCTGTTTATGAAGAAGATGGAAGCTTGTTTACAAGAGATTTATTTACAGAAAATCCATATACTACCCTACAAAACACAAGATCTGGAAAAGGAATTACTTTTAATGGTACAGCTTTTTTAGATATAAATATTTTAAATGATTTTAAGTTTAAAACATCTTTCACTAACAATTATACAGATAGTGAAAACTTAAGTTATGACCGTGCCGGAACTGCTCAAAATACCACTGGTACTAGAACATGGTACAATACTAAATCTTCTTTTAATATTTGGGAAAACACTTTAACTTACGCTAAATTAATCAATAAAAAACATGATTTACGTGCTTTAATTGGTCATTCAATGGAGAATTATATTTCTAGATATCATTATATAAAAGCTTCTAATTTTCCAGATGATGATGTGCTTAATAATTTTGGATCTGCAGCTTCAATTAACTCTATAAATGAGACGCAAACAGAAAATGCATTAATATCACAATTTGCAAGATTACATTATAAATTTGATGATCGCTATATTATTTCTGGTACTATTCGTCGTGATGGTTCATCTCGTTTTGGAGCAGATAAACGTTGGGGACTTTTTCCTTCTGGTGCTGCTGCTTGGTTAATCTCTAGCGAAAAATTTATGAAAGGAGAAAGTGTTAAAAAATATGTGTCTTATTTAAAACTTAGAACTTCTTTAGGTATAACAGGATCTCAAAATTTAGGAAATTATGATTGGATAACACAAGTTGGATCTGTACAATATAATGAAAGTCCGGCTATACAGCCTAGTTCTATCGGAAATCCAGATTTACAATGGGAAGAAACAAAAATGTTTGATTTAGGATTAGATTTTGGATTACTTGATGACAGAGTTTATGGTTCTGTAGGTGTTTATACAAAAAATAGTAGCAAATTAATATATAAAACACCTTTGGCGTCAAGTGCTGCTTTTACAAGTATTACGTCAAATGTAGCATCCGTTAAAAATAATGGTTTTGAATTTGATATTAAGTACGATATTTTACGTTCAGATAACCACCGTCTAACTTTTAATTTTAACTTTTCAAACAATAAGACCAAAGTAGTTAAAATTAACGGAGATCTTGAAGAGCTATTATTTCCTGGTAGCTATGCGCCCTTTATAAAATTGGTAGAAGGTGAGGAAACGGGACAATGGTACGGATTACAAACTGCTGGTAGATTCTTTGTTACAGATGAAGATGCTATTGCAATGCAAGGTAGAACGGCAACAGGTCAGCCAACTTTTTTAAACAACTCTCAAGAGACTATTGGAGATATGATCTATATTGATCAAAATGGAGATGGAAAAATTACAAATGATGATAGAGTTAACTTAGGCTCATCTATTCCAAAAGGAACTGGTGGATTTGGACTAACCTACCGTTTTAAAAACTTTATGGTTAATGCTGCTTTTACGTATGCTTATGGTCATAGTAGACTATGGGATTTACCAAGGTTAAACATAGGTTATGTTGGCGATTATAACCAAAGTAATATTGTTGCAGGACAAAGTACTATTCTTGTAAACCCTTATGATGCTTCTTATCCAAGGTTAGCACAAACGTTAATTGGCGGAAACAATAAGTTTTCAGATTTTTATTTACATGATGCTTCTTATCTAAGGTTAAATGCTCTAAATATAACATATAAATTACCTAATAAATATTTTGAAAAAATGCTAATTAGTGGTGTAGATTTAACTTTTCAAGCTACCAATCTATTTACAATTACTAAATACCCAGGATTTGATCCACAAGGTAACTGGACAAATTCTAAAATTGGTTCAGGGATGGCAATTGATGCTAGTACTTACCCATCTGCACAAATTTATAATTTAGGTATTAAGATTAAACTTCAATAAAAAAACAACACATGAAAAAATATATATACATACCATTATTTATTCTTTTAGTAGCATTAAGTTCTTGTTCGGATTACTTAGAAAGAGAACCTAGCTTTTCTTTAAACGAAGAAAATGGTGTCACTAATTTTAGTAAAGCAGAAGCAGCTGTAGGTGGCGTTTATGAAACATTTATAGATAGTGATCAATGGTCAGGGCAATATTATACAGATTTAGCTTCACGTTCTGGTTTTATTAAATGGCGTTCTGCAGAATATAATATGGAATATGCAGAAGGAAATGAAACAACAACTAGTATTCGCTACCGATGGAGTTACTTTTACAAAAGTCTTAATTCTGCAAATTTTGCTATAGAAGGAATTTCAAACTTATCTGACGCTCAGGTACCAAGTGAAGAAGAACGAAATTCTCTATTAGGTCAAGCAAGATGTTTAAGAGCATGGATAAATATTAATTTATTATGGAATTACGGACATTGGTGGTCTGATGATTATGATAACCCTAATGGATTATTATATAGAGATGAAGTTGTTAATCTAGGAAATATAGAAAAAGCAAGAATAAGTGTTGGAGAAAGCTATGATAAAATCTTTGAAGATTTAGATTATGCAATTGCTAATTTAGGGTCATTTAAAAGTAGTAGATATGTATCAAAAGAATTTTCAAAAGTTTTAAAAGCAAAAATTTTACTTTACAGAGGAGGCATGAATGATAATGTATCAGATTTACAAGAATCACTTGGTTTAGTAAATGAAGTACTTAATACAAGTGTGTCAGGTTTTTCTATGCAAGACGATTTAGCCAAAGTATATAAAGATTCTTGGGACTCTGAAGAAAATTTATTTTCAAGATATTTAGAAGAGGGCAACAGAACCTATAAAAGTTATTATTACTCAGCGAATATTGCTCAAAGATATGCTGACAAGCTGCCACGTGACGAAGATCAAATAACGGCTAAATTGAATTTTGGAAGTGATTGGTTTAAGGCAGACCCGCGATGGGATATTGTAACAGGTGACGTGCACTCACCAGCTTCATGGGATACCAATAGGTATTATACTTGGACTAAGGTTGTTAGGTTAGCACAATATGATGGAGTCTTAGAAGGAGACGAAAAATACAATACTTATTACTTTAGATATCCAGAGTTATATATAATGAAATCTGAATTATTGGCTAGAACAGGAGCATCTATAGCAGAAGCTATTGCACCAATTAACCTAATGCGTTCTAAGCGTACAAACCCTGTTTTACCTAGCTTAACAGTTAATTCTCAACAAGAATTAATGGATACAATTTTTAAAGAGTATTTTCTTGAAACCTTCTTAGAAAATGGAAGTGAATATTATGCTTCATTACGTTTTAAAACAGCAGGAGAACCTTGGATTGTAGCTATAAAAAATGGAAAAATTCTTGATAAAAACAAGTTATGTTACCCTATTCCAGAAGAAGAAATGGAATTTAATAAACTTATGACTCAAAATATAGATTTATAGTAATTTAAAATAAAAATCACATGAAATTTATCAACAAATATATTTGTATCACAGCTGCAGTTTTTGGGTTATTCACTTTACACTCTTGTGATGACGAACTAGAACTTAAAATACCATATCCAAACGATATTACCTTTAATGAATTAGAATTAGGAAGGTTTACCTATAAAATTTCCGATTCTCCATTTACATCTGGAGATTCTAAATCTGGAATTGTTACTGTTAATGTAAGTAATACAGGAGGTAGCACTTATAGCGGATTTGCATTATCTAATAAAAGTCAAAGATCTTACCCTTGGAATTTAAGTCCAGATTTTGCTCCAGCTGGAGGTCTTACAGTTGCAGAAACTCAACAGTCTATAGATTCTACTGCTTTTAGTGTAAGTACAGTAACACCAAATAGAACTGAAAATTATTTAGTAGGTCATGCTGCCGGAGATGATGCTTTTTTTACACTTAATGAGCCTGCAATTGTTAGTCATGTATTAGTAGCTAATACAAGTTATAATTATTTAATGGCAAGTTATGGTTCTGTATATTCTGGTACTTTTGATAGCGATTCACAAGCTTATCTTATAGATGGAACTGCAGTAAGAAACATAAAAAACCCAAACCCATCATCAACTAGATACGGTAGGTTTTTACTACCTTCTCCTAGCGGAGTAAATGCGGTTAGATTATCTGGTCATGAAATACTAGAGAAGCGTAAAGCAGGAGAAGCAGCAAAAACAACTGCTTTAAACAACGGTAGTACAGATGAAGAAGCAGAAGAAGCATACGAAACAGCTTATACAGATTTAAGCGTAGGATATATTAAATTAAATATTGAAGGTTCTCTAAACGGAAGTACTACAGGTAATGTTGAATTTTACTTAGCAACTAGAGCAAATGTAGATTTAATAAACCCAACATATAATTTTGTTTTAGAAGATTGGACTAAAGTAGATTTAAGTTCTTTAGGAGAGGTAGATAAAGTTTTATTTAAAATTTCATCTTCTTATGTAGATGATTTTGGTAATATGATTTATTCACCTACTTTTTGTTTAGATGGCATACGTCTGAAATAACAAAATAAGAATAAAAATTTTTAATTTTTAAAATGCTTTTGATAATTACATTGCAATATCAAAAGATACTTCAAGAGAGTTAAAAGTAATGCTATTTATAAAAACATAATGGGAGGTTAATTTATTTAGCCTCCATTAAAACTACCTACTAAAAAATAACTCAGTCTAAGCATAGGTAACAGACCTATTATTCTGTTATTAATCATCAATAAATGCTTGCTTATAACAATATTAAACAATGAAAAAAATATTATTAGTTTTATTAGTTTCCACACTTTTGTCGTCTTGTAATAGTACTCCCAAAAAAGATTACATATTATTTTCAGGGAAAATACTAAACACAAAATCGCGTGAATTTCGTTTAACAAAAATAGGAGAAGGTTCTGAAAATAAAAAAATTACTTTAGAAGAGGATGGTACATTTTTAGACACTATAACTTCTGGAACCGGTTTTTATTTTCTTCATAACCCAAGGCAAAGAGTAGATTTATATTTACCTAATGGAGGTGATTTTAACCTTACAATTGATGCTGAAAATTTTAGAAGTTCGGGTAAATTAACAGGTAAAGATTCAGAAGCTTCAAATTTTATGCTTACAAAAAATGAACGATATTATTCTTTAATAGGAAATACCACAGAATATTTTTTATTATCAGAAACTGATTTTAAAATTAAATCTAAAAAGGTGGAAGAAAGCTTGTCTAAATACTTAGATAGTTTTCCGAATACTACAAAAGATTTTCTTGAATTTAGACGTAAAGAATTAAAGTATAATCGCCTTTATAAATTAATTAATTACGAGAATTCTCATCGAGTATATTCAAAAAATAATAATTTTAATGTATCACCAGGTTTTTATGATGAATTAGAAGAGTTTGATTTTTTGAATGAAGAAGATTACAAGATGTCTTATCCGTATAAAAAATTAGTAAAATGGTATTATCAAAAAGAAATTGACGCATTAATAGCACAAGAAAACATTGATAAAAGTTTAGCGAAACTTAAAGTTTATAATAAGGTGCCAAATGAATTTATAAAAAATAATTTGATAAGCACTGCTGCATTTTTTGGTATAAGCGAAACTAAGGAGATCGAGGAATATTATGAATATTACTTATCAATAGCTAACTCTAAAACCGAAAAGGTTACAAAAAAGTATAATAACCTTATAAAAATAGCTAAAGGAAAACCTTCTCCTGAATTTACAGATTATATAAACCATGCAGGCGGAAAAACATCTTTAAGTGATTTAGAAGGGAAATATGTATATATAGATGTTTGGGCAACATGGTGTGCACCTTGTTTGGCTGAAGTACCATTTTTAAAAGAAATTGAAGAAGACTATAAGAATAAAAAGATTCATTTTGTTAGTCTTTCTATTGATACTGAAAAACATTTTGAGAAATGGAAAAAAATGGTCACAAATAAAAAGATGGGAGGAATTCAATTAATTGCAGATAAGAATTGGAGTAGTGAATTTGTTTCAGAATATCAAATAAATGGAATCCCTAGATTTATTTTACTAGACCCAAAAGGTAATATTGTTGATGCACATGCGCCAAGACCATCAGATTCCAAGCTAATAGATTTATTTAATGAGCTTAATTTATAGTTTTTATCTTAAGTTTTCTTTATATCTTTTCGTTGTATTTTTCTTTTAGAATAAATTATTTGAATTAATTACTGATAAACTTCGAAAAGTTATATAAAGGGTTATTTGTAAATAATAACCCTTTTTTATTTTTTAAAATTAGTCCTAAATACAATTCTTTCCTTTTCATTTTAGGTTCTTATCATTTTCTACAAAATCAATATCTTTAACACAATAAATAAAAGTATGAAACACTTAATTTTATTACTATTACTTCCATTGAGCTTTTTTGTTAACGCTCAATCTCTTGATTTAAACCAACCATTGCCAATAGATAAAAGCATTAAAAAAGGCGTATTAACAAATGGATTAACCTATTATATTAAAAGTACCAACGTTGTAAAAGGTGCAGCTAGTTATTACATTATTCAAAATGTAGGTTCTGTTTTAGAAAATGATGACCAACAAGGGTTAGCACACTTTTTAGAGCACATGGCATTTAATGGAACACAAACTTTTCCTGGTAAGAGTATGTTAAATACATTACAAAAACATGGTGCTGTATTTGGTAAAGACATAAATGCTTACACCTCATTTGATGAAACGGTTTACAACATAAATAATATTCCTACCAAAGATAGTTTGGTAGATACTTGTTTAACAATATTAAATGATTGGTCTAACTACTTATTACTAACAGACGAAGAAATAGATGCAGAGCGTGCCGTTATAAAAGAAGAATGGAGAACAAGACAAAGCGGACAAATGCGTTTATTTGAGATATCGTTACCTATAAAATTTAATCATTCTAAATATGCAGATAGATTACCTATAGGTGAAATGTCTATTGTAGAAAATTTTGATTATAAAACACTTCGCAATTTTTATCATGATTGGTACAGAACCGATCTGCAGGCTATTGCGGTTATAGGAGATGTAAATATAGAAACCATTGAGCAAAAAATTATAAAAAAATTCTCAAAAATCCCTGCTATTAAAAATCCAAGAGAACGGTTTACCGTTAATGTTCCTAATAATGATAAGATGATGTATAGTTTGGGGATGGATCCAGAAGTTTCTACGGCAAATATTAGTTACGGAATCCGTCATCAAAAACCTTTAGAAACAGGGACTATTGGCCATTTAAAACGTTCCTTACAAGAATCCATGGTAACTAGTATGTTAAATGCTAGAATTTCTGAGCAAGCCCAAAAACCAGAAGCCTCATTTTTAGGAGCTGGTATGTCTTATGGAAGCATGTCTAGAACATCAAATTTTTTAAGTATTAGACTTGCCCCCAAACCAAATCTACAAAAAGAAGCATTCTCTGAAGTTTTAACAGAAATAGAACGTGCTGTAAAGTTTGGATTTGTGCAATCTGAAATTAATAGAAAAATTATGCAGCTAAAAACTGCATATAAAAATCAGGTAGCAAAAAAAGAAAGTGTCAGTCACAAAAGAATTATAGGTTCAATAAAAAGTAATTATTTAGAAAACAGCACAATTTCAGATATAGAAAAACAATTTGTAATTGTAAAACAAATATTTAGTACAATCACTAAAGAAGATCTGCATAAGACCATTAAACGCTTATATGCCAAAAACAACAGGTTTATAAATGTTACAGGAGTTGCAGAACAATATAATTTAACAGAAGCAGACGCAATTAAAATTATCAATTTAGCAGAGAACGACAGCACAATTGAACCTTATAAAGAATCAATGCAGGGTAAAACCTTAGTATCAGACATTCGTATTAAATCAGGTAAAATAATTAAGACTTTAACTAATAACGAGTTAAAATCGACTACCTTTTTATTAAATAACAATATTAAAGTCCATTATAAGTTTGTTAACAAGGAAAAAGACAAAGTAGCCTTAAATGGATTGAGTTATGGAGGTAAATCTCTATTAAACGATATAGATTTACCTTCTGCAAATTTACTAGGTAACTTAATTCAAATGTCTGGCTTAGGAGACTTTAATACTACGGATTTAAGAAAAGTACTGGCAGGAAAAACGGCCAATGTAAGAATTCGATTAAATGAAATTAGCGAATCTATTTCAGGAGGATCTAACTCACAAGATGTAGAAACGATGCTTCAAATGGTTCATTTGTATTTTGTGAAACCTCGATTTGACCCATCTGCTTTCAAAGTTTTAAAAAGTAATTTAGATAGCTACATTACTAGTCGAACTAATAGTATTAGTGAGAAAATGAATGATAGTTTAAAAATAGTTCTTTACGGAAAAAACAATCCGAAAATTAGGCTTTTTAACCAAGAATACGTGTCTGATATTAAATTTGATAAAATTAAATCTATCTATGAATCACGGTTTCATGATGCATCAGATTTTGAATTCTTTATAGTTGGTGATGTTAAAGCAGATCAATTAAAACCCCTTTTAGAAAAATACATAGCAAGTATACCTACCTATAATACTAAAGAAGTCTTTATTGATAATGGGGCAGAGTGGGTGTCTGATAAAATTACTGAAGATGTATATTTAGCTATGGAAGACCCAAAATCAACTGTAAATATATTGTATAAAAAAGAAATACCTTACACTGTAGAAAATGCAATTTATGCAAATGTTTTGGGAGACATTCTACAATTACGAATTACAGAAACCGTAAGAGAGACTGAAGGTGGTGCTTATAGTCCTAGAGCAAATGCACATCTTATAAGAGAACCGAAATCGGAATTAAATGTATCATTTAAGTTTGATTGTAATCCTGAATTAGCAGATAAGTTAGTCGGTATTGTAAATACTGAATTACAAAAAATAGCAGATGGAAATATAAAGGAAGAAGACCTTAATAAAACAAGATCTAATTTATTAAAAGAACGAACACAATCCATCGATAAGAACGCGTATGACATGAGATTATTAACCTCTTTTTTTAGGTATGATTTAAATATAAATGATCCTAAAAACTTTGAAAATATTGTTAATAAAGTGTCTATTAAAAATATACAGGACATGGCAAGTCAAGTTCTTAATGAAGGAGAATCATATAGAGTCGTTTTTAAACCAAACAAATAAGATTAGAAATATTATTGCGTGTTTACTAGGGCAGAAGAAGGGTATTCTTTAAAGAAATTTAATGTAATTGGGGCTAGCTATAAGAATGTTGGCCTTAAAGGAATGAAAAATAGTTTATTCTCGTTTTTATCAGAAATCATTCCTGCGGCAAAACAAAGAGGCGTTTTAAAGTGTATTCATCTAGATGTATCCTCCTTTTCCTATGTATAGGTTTGCCTAGAATGGTATCTTCAGAACAAGGTATTGTTGATTTATATAAGGCTGTTCCTTCACATAATAATGGATTGATATTTTGTACAAGATTTTTTTGTGTAAGAGCAGATATTGCTTTAGCAGGAATAGTAGAGCGTTTAGGTTCTAAAATTTATTTACGTGCAACAAAAAGAGATGCAGAAGGTAATTTTCATGAAGTAGATCATTTACATGGTGATGTAGATATTTTTGCGGTAATGAAAGCGGTGGTTTTAGAGTGAAAAAAAAGTGTTGAAGTAGGAATAAAAGAGATAAGAATGCCATTTAGATCAGATCACAGACATAAAACGTTAGACGATTTAAAGAAGAAAAGAAATCCTGGTTATTCAGGTATCGAATGTTTATGAGGTTTGGCTGAATTACGTAAATAGAATTAGGAATTAGCCGATCGTCATCTTTTTATTAATCAATTTAGTATTATAAATTATTGGAACTTTTATGGATATGGCTCTGGCAGTTCTAATTTTTACAACTACTTTAGAGATGTATCCAGTACCTTTTGGAACCGTATTAGTACTGAATCTTTGTATAGGCTTATGTACGCTTCATGCGTTAACAATTCTGATTTTAGAAATTGGTATTACTAAATTTTCAGTGTCACAAGTTATAAAACCGTTGCTGCCTTTTTTATTTATTATGGTGATTGTTTTACTATTAATAATATATATTCCAGAAATATCAATGTTTTTACCAAGGTTGTTTAACTTGTGAAAAATAAATTAATTCATAATAATTAAGCTCAACCTATTTTTCTTTAGGTTGAGTTTTTTATTTAATAGTAATGTTAGTGCTTGAGTTATGCAATTAGTTCATATACCCCCCCTAAAAAATACATCTACCTTACTTTAAATTTGGACATAAATATTTTCTTTACAGTCTAGAAATAACATAAAAAATGAATGTCTCTTTTTTTTAATCAACCTAGAAAATTAATGCATGTTAGACATAAATAAAGTACCATTAAAAGAAAAAATAGGATATGCTCTTGGAGATGGTGCAGCCAATATAGCTTGGAGGGGTGTTGCCGCATTTCTATTTATATTTTATACCGATGTTTTTGGATTACATCCTGCAACAGTAGGGCTTTTAATGTTGGTATCTCGCTTTAGCGATGGTATTAGCGATATTTTAATGGGTATTATTGGCGACAGAACCAAATCTAAATACGGTAAATTTAGACCTTGGATTTTATGGACAGCAGTCCCTTTAGGTTTAAGTCTTTCGTTACTATTTTCTAGTCCAGATTTAAACCCAACAGGTAAAATTATTTATGCCTATATCACCTACATTGCATTTACCTTAATTTATACAGCAAATAACGTTCCTTACGGAGCATTAATGGCAGTAATGACGGGTAATGATAAAGAAAGAACAAGTATTGGTTCTTTTAGAATGGTTGGGGCATTTGGAGGAGGAATGTTGGTACAAGGAGCCTTACTTTTTTTGGTTGCTTACTTTGGTAATGTAAACCCAACGATTAAAGTTGATAAATTAGATACAGAAAGATTTAAAGTGGAAGTTTCTGCACCAAAAGATGTTTTAAACGCAAATATTAAAACAGAAAACGGAATTGCTTTATTTACTTGGGATACTCTTGAGTCCGAAGAAAATATCCCTACTAAAGGAAAGAGCTTTACCATAGAAGCTAATAAAAAATACACATTTATTGTAACCGGAGAAAAAGACATCAATAAAGAATCTTTTTCAATTATAGATCAAAAGAAAGGATATAGCAACTCTATTTATGTAATGTCTATTTTCTTAACCTTGTTTATGATTATTACTTTTTATTCAACAAAAGAAAGAGTATTGCCACCTAAAGACCAAGAAACAAACTTAAAACAAGATCTAAAAGATTTAATTACAAACAAACCTTGGTTAATTTTATTAGCAATTGGCCTGTTATTTAATGTGTATAATTCTATAAAACAAGGAATTGTTGTAGTTTACTTTACACATTATTTAAATGATCAATTATTGGCCGCCAGTTTTATGGTTGGCTTAATGTTAGCCTCTATTGCAGGAGCAATGATTACCGCTCCTTTAGGTAAAATATTAGGAAAACGAATGTTGTTTATTTGTGCACTATTATTTTCTGGAGGTGTAAATGCATTACTAGTTTTCTGTGGTCCAAATGATATTTCTATGATTTTTACCTTAGGTATTATCTCTGAATTTGGTGCGGCAATTCTGCCTACTTTGTTCTTTGTAATGTTAGGAGATGCAGCAGATTATTCAGAATTTAAAAACGGACGGAGAGCAACAGGATTGGTATATTCTGCAGGTTCTTTTGCAACAAAATTTGGAGGCGGAATTGCAGGTGCTATTATAGGTTTGGTTCTAGCTGCATTTCATTATAGTGGTCAAGATTCGGTGGCAATTGAAGGTGCATTGCCAGGAGTTGTTATGTTAATGAGTTGGATTCCATCCATAGTTACCATTTTAGCAGCGATTGTAATGTTCTTTTATCCGCTTACCCAGACTAAATTAGATGAAATTACATCAGAATTAAATACAAGAAGATTACTAGAAAAATAGAATATATAAAAATATTGATACTATACTTATGAATAAATTTCCGAAAGATTTTGTTTGGGGAACAGCTACATCATCATATCAGATTGAAGGAGCTAGTGATTTAGATGGAAAAGGGCCGTCTATTTGGGATGCTTTCTGTAGCATTCCTGGTAAAATAAATAATAATGAAACAGGTGATATTGCTTGCGATCATTATCATAAATTTAAAGAAGACATACAGTTAATGAAAGAGATGGGGGTTAAAGCCTATCGTTTTTCTATTGCTTGGTCTCGTATTATGCCAACAGGAAAAGGAGCTGTTAATGAAAAAGGAATTCAGTTTTATTCTGAGTTAATTGATGAACTTTTAAAAGCAGATATCGTGCCTTGGGTTACACTTTATCATTGGGATTTACCATTGGCGTTACAAATGGAAAATGACGGTTGGTTAAATAAAGATATTACCGATTACTTTAAAGAATATGCTGATATCTGTTTTGATAGATTTGGTGATCGTGTAAAAAACTGGATTACATTAAATGAACCTTGGGTAGTTTCTATTTTAGGCTACGGACAAGGTGTTTTTGCTCCTGGTAGAGTTTCTAATTCAGAACCTTATTTGGCAGGACATCATTTAATTTTATCACATGCAAAAGCTGTAAAGTTATATCGAGAAAAATATACGCATCAAAAAGGAGAAATAGGAATTTCTAATAATTGCGATTGGAGAGAACCTTTAACAGATAGTAAAGAAGATAAAGACGCTGCAGAAAGAGCTCTAGAATTTTTTATCGCTTGGTTTGCAGATCCTATTTACAAAGGAGATTATCCGAAGGTAATGAAAGAACGATTAAAAGAACGTCTTCCTTCCTTTTCTAAAGAAGAGAAAGAGTTAATTACAGGTACTTCAGACTTTTTTGGACTAAATCATTACACCACCATGTTTGCCGCAAATTCAGACGGAATTAAAAAGGAAGTTGCTGTAAATGGAAATGGAGGAATTTCTGAAGATCAGGATGTAGATTTGTCTGTAGATAAAGATTGGAAAGTAACTTTAATGGACTGGGCAGTGGTGCCTTGGGGATGTAAGAAACTTTTAAAATGGATAGATAAACGTTACAACAAACCAAATATTTACATCACAGAAAATGGTTGTGCCTATCCAGATAAATTAATAGATGGTAAAATTGATGACCAAGAAAGGTTAGATTTTTATCAAGGATACTTAATAGCTTGTCAAGAAGCAATACAAGATGGCGTAAATTTAAAAGGCTATTTTGCTTGGTCTTTTATGGATAATTTTGAATGGGCTCTGGGATATGAACAAAGGTTCGGGTTGCATTATGTAGATTTTAAAACCTTAGAAAGAATTCCTAAAAAATCTGCACATTGGTTTAAAAAAGCAATAAAAAATGATAGTGCAGAAGTATCATTATAATTAAAAGAGAATATGAAAAATATATTAAAATTTACAATCATTATTATTGGAATCTTTTTTGGTTGCAACAAACCAATAGATAAAATAGAAGAAACAACAGCAACAAGAATAACAACAGCAAAACCTATAAGTCCATATTTCTTTGGTCAGAATTTGTGGTTAACAAATAGGGCAGAAGGTAGACCAGGTTACATTCAAGAATCTCTTTGGGGAAAAGTAAAAGAAAGTGGGCCAAAAATCATTAGAATTGGCGGTAATGGTTATGATGTTAAAATGCCACCTATGGAGACTTTAGAAACTTGGGTAAAATCTATTAAAAAAATTGGTGCAGAACCGTTATTTCAAGTTTCTAAATTAGAATCTGCAGAAAGAGCTGCCGAATTAGTAAAACATTTTAGTAAAGATAGTTTAAAAGTTAAATATTGGTCTATTGGAAATGAACCTTACGGAATGTCTAAATGGTCTATAGATTCAATTTCTAACATGATAAAAACGTATGCAACGGCTATGAAAGTTGTAGACCCAACAATTAAGATTTTTGTTCCAGATGCAGCCTCATATTATAATGATTTATACGAAGCATTACTGTTAAGTGATGAAAAAAGTGTTGCTGGACGTGATGAAAATGGAAATTGGTATATAGATGGTGTAAATTTTCACTCGTACCCTAATGGAAAGGAATATACGAGAAAAGATGTTATTTTTAATTCTGTAGACAAAATTCGTGGTCAAATTTTAAGTTTAAAAGAAGATATAGATGCCTCTAATTTAAAATATAATAGAACAGGAGATGCTGCATTAACTTGGGGACTTACAGAATTTAATATTACGTATTCTAACCCAGATGACTTAAGTATAGAAGGTATTTCTGTACCTTCATTTATAAACGGTCAGTTTTGGGTAGATGTATTTTCTTTATCAATGGAATATGAAGCTTTTTGTGTAACCCCTTGGTGTATTCAAGAAAGTGATGTTGCAAAAACCTATTTTGGTTATATTGGTAGTCCACCAAACTTTACACCTCATTCTACGTATTACCACATGCAAATGATGTCAGAAAACATAACAGGAAACTATGTTAAAATGACTAGTAATAAAGGATACTTTAAGATTTTAGGTTCTGAAAATGAAGCTCAAAATAGTTTCTTATTAATGAATCAAAGTGAAAAAGACTCTTACAATTTTGATTTGAACTCTTTAAACAAAAACACAAAAGATGATTTGATTTTAACATCAGAAAACGAATTAAAAGCTAATTTTAAAGGAACAATTGCCCCAAACAGTACAATGGTGCTTGTTTTTAATAAAAGTGGAGTTCTTAAAAAACAAATTCTTTACACCATTGAAATGGCAAAAAATAATAAAGCTCCAGAGGTAATCGTATTTTAAAAAAGAATACATACTAAAAGGAAACTTTTAACTTCTTTGAACAACTCTTAATTGTAAGAAATGTTCGAAGAAGTTAATTTTATTAATACCAAATGCTCAATTTAATGAGTACTTTAAATAACAAGAAACATTACCTTTAATAAAAAATAAAATATATTATTTGTTAAGTTTCTAAGGTTAGCTTATTTTACATAAGTTTATTTTTTTTAAGCTATTAGAGTAATAACATCCTCATGAAAAACATATATTTCTATTTTCTGCTATTTATTATTTCGTTTTCTTCTAATGCTCAAAAATTAGATTTAAAGTTTAATACAGTAGAATACAACGACAACTTTCCTCAAAGTAATATTTCTGTAATTACTCAAAGTAAAAGAGGGTTTATTTGGATGGGAACAGATAATGGTTTATTGCGTTATGACGGTTATAATTTTATACGATATTATACCAAAAATAGAGAAGATGGTACTATTAGCGATAACAAGATAAATACTATTTACGAGGATGTAAATGAAAATTTATGGGTTGGAACAAATCATGGAGTTAACCTTTATAATAGAAATACAAATGATTTTAAAATTATTGATATTCTAAAAACAAAAGGAGGTAGAAACTATATTTCTTCGTTTGTAGAAGATGATCAAAACAATTTGTGGGTTGGTACTTTTGGAGGCGTAAGAAAAATTGATAAGGAAAATCATTTATTAAAAGATGTTTTTAAAACAACAAATCCTAGTTTAAGTAATAGCAAGGTCTATTCTTTATTTTACGATAAAGAACATGGTGTTTTAGTTGGCACAAATGCTGGTTTAAAAAGTTTTAATCCTGAAACAGGTTTCCCAATAGAATTACCTTTATCAATAAAAGAGAACAAGTTATTTCATCAAAATAGAATTTTAAAAATAGTAAAGGACCACCAAGGAGATTTGTGGTTTGCAACGGAACGTGCAGGGGTATATATGTTCTCGAAACGTAGTAATAAATTTATAGCTATTAAACATTTAGAAAGTGATAAAAATACAATTTCATCTAATAATGTAAAAGATATTTTATCTATTGATACTAATACTATTTGGTTTGCTACAGATAACGGTTTAAATGTTTTTAAAAAAGATACACAAGAATTTTTTAGCTATCAACACAATCAAATAATAGCATCAACAATTAGTGATAATAATATAACTAGTTTATTAAAAGATAGAGAAAACAGTGTTTGGTTAGGAACAAAGATTGGTAGTATTAATTTTTACAATGAATGTAATTCTAATTTTGTTAATATAAATGAAAGTATAGAAGGAGAGTTTGGTTTAAACAATAGTATTGTTAATGCATTAGCCAGTGATGTTGACGGCTCATTATGGGCAGGAACAAATGGAGGTGGTTTAAATCATTTAAACTTTAAAACTAGCGTTAGAAAATCTTATTTTATAAATTCCTTTAATGGAAATGGTGCAAACGTTATAAATTCTGTTGAAAATAAAAATGAGAATACTCTTTTATGTGGAACATTAATAGGCTTATTCGAATTTAATAAAAAGAAAAAAACATTTCGTAAAATAACCATAAATGATAAGGATGTTCAAGTAACTTCTCTTGCTGTAGATAACGAAACTATTTGGGTTGGTACAGACGGAAATGGATTAATTGAAGTTTCTAAAAACGGTGATATTAAAAATTATATTAAAGATACTTCTAAGAACTCTATTAGTGATAACTTTATTATAGACATAAATAAAGTTGAAGAAGGTTTATGGATTTCTACACAGTTTGGACTAGATTTTTATAATAAAAACACGTCAACATTTACAACTTATTTTAAAAGTGAAAAAGCATATTCACTACCTAACAATACATTAACGACTGTTTTTACAGATTCTAAAAATAGACTTTGGATTGGCTTAGGATATGGAGGTTTAACTTATTTTGATAAAAATAATAATAAGTTTTATCTAATAGATGAAGGTCTTGGGTTAACCGATGATACTATAAAAAGTATTGCAGAAGATAATGATGGTAATTTATGGGTAAGTTCTAATAATTTACTGTTTAAAATAAAATTTAATGAATTTAGTATTCCTTTTATAAAATCAAATCTAGA